>CAIOZW010000049.1 GCA_903862855.1 uncultured Acidobacteriota bacterium | reverse complement strand
CCTACAATACAAGCACCGTCTGGCAGGCATCATACCAGATGACCGGGCTGTCAAGTGGCGTACACACGATCGAGATCAGGCACGGCGGACCGGCAGGAAGCATCATCGATCTGGATTCCCTCGAGGTCTTTGCACCTCCTACGCCTGTAGGGGTTGGTCTTTATGATGACACTCACACCAGCTGGATCTACAGTGGAGCTTGGAGTAACCAGAGTGGAGTGACTGGGCCGTACAATGGCACACTGGCCACCAGTTCAGATCTGAGCGCCAGAGCATCTATCCTGATCAACGGTACGGCATTCCGGCTCAGATATACAAGAAATACAAATCGTGGCGTACTTGCTGTCTTTGTCGATGGCGTGAAAATTGCTGACATCTACGCGAATGGCAGTCTGGCCTGGCAGATGGTCTATCAAAGAACGGGCCTGTCGAGTGGTGCTCATACGATCGAGATCAGACATGGCGGAGGAGCAGCCGGTAGTCTCATCGATATCGATGCGCTGGAGGTCTATGCTCCAACGACGCCAACGCCTCTTGGCGTAGGGATCTACGATGACACTCACTCAAATTGGTCATACACTGGATTCTGGTCGATTTTGACCGGGTACACCGGACCTTATGGTGCAACCTTAAGTACTAGTACGGATATGAATGCAAGAGCATCGATCCAAATCAGTGGGATGGGATTCAGACTAACCTATTCACGAACTGCTTACCGTGGAGTGACACAAATATTCGTGGATGGTGCCAAGGTCGCAGATGTCAACGCCTACAGCGCAACCACAAGCTGGCAGGCGGTCTATGAGATGAGTGGTATGGCCGATGGGGTCCACACCATCGAGGTCAGACACGGTGGGAGTGCTGGAAGCATCATCGATGTTGATGCCATCGAGGTCTTTAATCCAAGTGGAGCAGAGACTGTCTACCTGGCGACACTTCGTCCGGAGGGGACGGCTTTATCGACTGCCTCTGGGTACTCAACGATCAGGCTCAGTGGTGATGAGCGGAGTGCCGTGGTGCGTTTCAGCTACTCCAACCTGACCACGCCGGAGACAAGTGCACATATTCACGGTCCGGCCGATCCCGGACAGAGCGGACAGATCCTCTTCGACCTTGATACGGCGACGCGTGAAAGAGATGGCTCGATGATCTGGGCAATTGGTCCGATCGGAGCAACGAGTGCCGCCCAGATCGTCACGGCCCTGAAGAGCGGAAGACTCTATCTCAACATTCACTCGGCTCGTTTCCCGGCAGGAGAGATTCGCGGACATTTCGGAAGGATCGAAGGGACACAGACCTTCACTCCCCCACCTGGCCCACCGGCTGGCTGGACTCTCCCAACTGGAACTCCGACAGCACGGGATGCCGCCCGACTGCTGACCCAGGCAACCTTCGGGCCTCGGGCCGCTGACATCACAACTGTGCAGCAGAGGGGGCTCGCGCAATGGGTCGAGGATCAACTGGCGCTGCCGGTCTCCTCTCCGACCCATCTGTCATACCTGGATACAACGACAGCCGGAAAGACCAATATCTACCAGCAGGAGATGATGGAATCTTTCTGGAAGCAGGCCGTCCTTTCACCTGACCAGCTCCGTCAACGGGTAGCGTTTGCACTCTCACAGCTCTTCGTCGTCTCATTCCGTTCAAATCTCGAGAGTGAACCGTTCGCGATCGCCGGTTACCTCGACATGCTCAATCGGAATGCCTTTGGCAATTTCCGGCAGTTGTTGCAGGACGTCACCCTCAGCCCGGCCATGGGCAGGTACCTTGATCATCTGCAGAATGACAAAGAGGATCCGCAGACGGGACGAAATCCAAACGAGAACTTTGCACGGGAGATTCTGCAGCTCTTCTCGATCGGACTCTACCAGCTCCATCCGGATGGATCGCTGAGGCTGGATAATGCAGGTCTGCCGATCCCTACGTATGGACAGGAGACGGTCAGTGGATTTGCGCATGTCTTTACAGGCTGGAGTTATGGCTGGTTCTCGCGCACCGAGCAGAACTGGTACTGGCCCTCAACGTGGAGAAATGGAACGGCCTTCTGGCGGGTCCCGATGCAGAACTGGCCAAACCACCATTCACAGCTCGAGAAGAAGATCCTCGATGGAGTGATAATCCAGGCTGGCCAAACCCCTGAACGTGACCTGCAACTGGCACTCGACAATATATTCAATCATCCCAACATCGGCCCATTCATTGCCCGGCAGTTGATTCAGCGACTCGTCACAAGCCATCCGAGTCCCGGCTATGTCTATCGAGTCGCGCAGAAGTTCAACAACAACGGGCAGGGTGTTCGGGGAGACATGAAGGCAGTGATTCGGGCGATTCTGCTCGACTACGAGGCCCGTAGCCTGGATCTGTTGAACAATCAGGGCTTCGGAAAACTTCGTGAGCCGGTCCTCCGTTTCAGCCACCTGCTGCGTGCATTCAACTACACCTGCCCTTGCGGGACATACCCGATCTACTGGATGGACAGTCCCGAGTGGGCAATCGGTCAGAATCCGCTTCGTTCACCAACGGTATTCAATTTCTTTGAACCCAACTACTCACAGCCAGGGCAGATTGGCGCGGCCGGACTCAGTTCACCCGAGTTCCAGATTACAAATGAGACATCGGTCATTGGCATCTCAGACTTCTTCCACTATGTTGTCCGTGAAGGATTCAACTGGGAAGATGGCAAACCGCTGACCCCCGACTACACTGCAGTCTCTGCACTTGCCGGATCACCAACGCAACTGATCGACCATCTCGACCAGGTATTGACTGCCGGAGGGATGTCAAGCACTCTCAAGTCAAAACTGGTTACCGAGATTGGCCGGCTGCCATCAAACGATCCGGTGAGACGTACAACCATGGCGATTCATCTCATTTTGACATCGCCCGACTATGTTATCCAGAAGTGAGACTATTCAATGCTGAGAAGAAGAAGAGATTTTTTGAAGCAGCTTACCGGTGCGGCCGCCGGAGCCCTGACAACGAATGGGATCAATGGCGACCTGTCACGTATCGCCCTCTCTGCCGGCAGCAGTGTAAGCAGTCAGAGTGATTACCGGGCGCTGGTCTGTGTCTTTCTCAATGGTGGAAATGATGCTGACAATATGATCATTCCCACTGGCAGTGGTTATACCGGCTATGCGACGACGCGAGGTGGGCTGGCCATTCCCTCGGCCAATCTGCTTCCTATCTCTCCGCTGAAGAGCGACGGACGACAATGGGCACTCCACCCGGCAATGACCGAGCTGCAATCCCTCTTTGGTCAGCAGAAGCTGGCGATTCTGGCCAATGTTGGTGTGCTGCTTGAACCAACGACCCGGTCGGCCTACCTTGGAGAGACGGCGCTGCTGCCACCACAGCTCTTTTCACACAATGACCAGCAGACCCACTGGCAGACATCTCTGGCCGATCAGGCAGCGCGAACAGGTTGGGGAGGTCGACTTGCGGATGCCGTCGGTGCGCTTAACGTCGCCTCACCAGTCTCGGCCAATCTCTCCCTGGCCGGGAGCAACGTCTTTCAGGTTGGTCAGACAACGGTTCCATACATGCTGTCACCAGAGGGAGTAATCTCGCTCTGGTATTACAATGAAACCTGGGGGAACGTCGAGACTGTCGTGACCAAATCCATGCTCCAGACTGGCAGTTCGAATCTCTTTGAGACATCCTATCGTGAGCTGTTCCGGCGGGCCATCGATAACTCACAGTACCTGAGCAAGGCACTTGAAAAAGCACCGGCGATTGTCACGACATTTCCAGCCCAGGTTTCACTGGCCAATCAACTAAAGATGGTTGCCAGGTTGATCTCGATTCGCACGGAGCTGAGTGCCCAGCGACAGATCTTCTTCTGCACCGCTGAGGGATACGATACGCATGGTGAACAGTTGGAGACGCACCAGACGCTGCTGGGGCAACTGAGCCAGTCGCTCTCCTCGTTTTATCAGGCAACGGTAGAGATGGGAGTCGCCAGTCAGGTAACAACCTTTACGGCTTCTGATTTTGGTCGAACCTACAAGACCAATGGCCGGGGAACGGATCACGGCTGGGGTAGCCATCACCTGATTCTTGGTGGATCTGTAAAAGGTGGAGACATTTATGGCACCATGCCGGTTCAAGTTGTCAATGGTCCAGACGATACCAGAGATGGTCGATGGATTCCAACGACCTCAACCGATGAGTATGCATCGACTCTCGCTCTCTGGTTTGGTGCAGCCTCGAGCGACTTGCCTGACATCCTGCCAAATATCGGTCGATTCAACCGGATCAATCTGGGTTTTATGAACTGATGAGGATGTCGTCCGCGTCGATCGGCAATTGCATTTTCTGAAGATGACCGTTAACGAGATGAAAATGGAGAATTTGACACATTCAAATCCTGACATCGGCTCCAACGCTCTTCTCCAAGTTATGGATCGCAGATTTTAATTATGGCAGTGTTTGAGATAAAGGCATTTGTTCCCTCACGTAATTTCAATCAGTCGCGGGAGTTCTACCAGGAACTCGGCTTTAGCGAGAATTGGTCTAATACTGAGGTCTGCGAGATGGAGATCGAGGGATGCCGATTCCTTCTTCAGAACTTCTTCAACGAAGAACTTGCCGGGAATCTAATGATGACCATGGTTGTCGATAATCTTGATGGGTGGTGGTATCTCATCAACCGGATCGATCTTGCAGGAAGATACGGATTGAAGATTGCCAGGGCTCCGGAGCGCCAGCCTTGGGGCATTCGAGTGCTATACCTGAGTGATCCTGGCGGAGTCCTCTGGCACATTGCCGAGCAACCACGATCTTCCCCGGGTGAATAGGAGGATAGTGGTCAACTGCGAGCGGGCAGTCAATTCGACCCCGGGCGAACCGAACGGCCCTCAAGACTGCCGTAAGGATGAGCTCCATCCCGCTATGATGAGTATTACCGATTATCTCTGTCGCTCGAGGCCTCGTCTGAGACCAGAACGGGGCCCTTGCTGTGATCCACTTGAAACTCCATAAGGCTTTGATGGGGCCTTGATGTCAATCAAGACCGGACGAAGCTTCCCGATGGGTTCAGGTGGTATCGCTGACAACAGTCTGTTCTCCCTTGCGACGCGCCTTTCTGTCGAACCTCACCCGGCAAAGTTGTCTCAAACGTGACCAAGTGCATTGTCGATCCACTCGGCAGCACGATTGGCGATCATGGCCACGACGGCATTTGGATGGCCACGCGGAACACTCGGCATTACTGAAGCATCAGCAACCCAGAGACCATCGATACCTCTGACCTGAAGGTGAGGATCAACAACCGCGCGATCATCGGTCCCCATCCGACAGGAGCTGGTTGGATGATAGACGGTCTGCAGCATCTGGGCCAGAGACTGCTGCAGCTCGGCATCCCCCGTCACACTGCTGCCGGGATACTGTTCTGAATCAACATAGGCAGAGAGTGGCGGAGTCTCAGCAATGCGCCTTGCCAGACGCAGTCCGGCAAGGAGTGCGGCAGCGTCGGCACCATCGGGGTCGCTGAGAAGATTGAAGTCGATCACCGGAGCATCGTCGGGATTGGGGCTGCGCAGTGTAACCCTCCCTCGTGAGCGGGGTGCAACGACGGCAGCACCGATACCAAATGCGTCTATCTCGGGAAGGTCGAGTCCCTGGTTGCGCCATTCAAATGGGGCAAAGATCAGCTCGATGTCTGGTGGAGCCTCACGATCAGCTGAGTGGTGAGCAAAGGCCATTGCTTCAACGGCATTGGAGCCGAGCGGCCCACGCCGGAAGAGAATATAGCGAAGCAGATTGGGCAGTGACTCGATGGTCCGGAGAGTATCCGTCCCCCGGGTTCGACAGATCAGGGCCGACATTGGATGATCCTGCAGCCCCTCACCTACTCCAGGGAGATTGCACTTCACCTTGATTCCGAACTGGGAGAGACCTTCAGCGGATCCGATACCCGAGAGCATCAGAAGCTGGGGCGATCCAAAAGCACCCGCAGCAAGGACGATCCCGCCGGCCTCGATGGTCCGCTCAACCTCTCCAGTTCTGACCCTCACTCCGGCAGCCCGCCCATCCTCAATGACAATCTGCAGAACGTGGCTGTTCTTCATCACCTCCAGATTGGCCCTCTTCAGGGAAGGTTTGAGATAGGCATCGTATGCGCTGTAGCGCTGATTTTTCAGGTTGGCCAGCTCGGGTATCCAGGCGCCCTGGTAATGGTGACCATTGTAGGTGGACTGATGATTTGATTGAACCATGCGGGCCGCCTCGACAAAGGCAACAGACATGCGGTGGGCATTTTGATTGGATGAAACAATCATCGGCCCGTCCTTGCCTCGCACTCCATCAGGATCCTCACCAAGCCACTGCTCCTGGGCACGAAGTACCGGTACAACATCTTCCCAGCTCCAACCGGAGGCCCCAGACTCAACCCATCCGGCGAAGTCGGCCGGATGGCACCACTGATGAATCTGGGCATTGATATTTGACGATCCACCGAGCATTCGTCCACGGGGAATAAAGATCTGTCTTCCAGCCGCTGCCGGTTGCGGTTCACTCTCAAATGCCCAGTCGAGACGGCTTTTAAAGAGGCGAGCAAACCCTGCCGGTATCTTGACAAACTTATCATTCGGTTCACCACCTGACTCGATCAGTAGAACCTTGCGACTCCCGGAGCGGGAGAGCCTTTCAGCCAGAACACATCCGGCAGTTCCGGCACCGATGATTATCAGATCTTTCACAAGTCACCCCTTGGTTGAAGTCAATACAAAATAGATGTTTGTCAGGTCAGCCCTGAAGCTAATGGAATTGTCGCTGATTATATGTGCAAAGTTGCTCAATAGACAATATTGAAATAGCTCGATTGTGCGGTGAGCTGAATTTATGGAGAGCAACAGCGCCGGCCACCTGCCTGTGGTAAGTTCCGCCAGATGCGTTCAGAACAGATCTGGACGTCAATGAGTGAGAGGGTTTTATTCCAAAATATTTCAGAACAGCTGTTGGTAAAAGAACATTCTGTTCCGTCACTCAATTTATCGATCAGTTGGCTAAAATACCTGTATTTATTGCATGTTTTGATTCCATGTCAGACAACTAGAGGTTGCAGATACACGTCAGAGAGTGGTGCAAAATGCCGGCATAGCATGATGTCAAGAGGCCCAGTTACAAGGGTTGAAGGATCGGTCTTTGATCGGTTCTGTAATTGAACAGATAACCAGTAACCGGGTTCGATTTTACCCAGAGCCAGAGGGAGTAATATGCATAGAAGATGTAATTTGCAAATGCTCGGACTTGGTCGCGCTGACAGATTAACTGCTATCCTGACGCACTTTGGAATCCTGTTGATAGCAGTAATGATCATGTTAAGCATCGACGCCAGATGGCTGTCAGACCTCAGATTCCCCGGTGGAGTGCAAGCACAGTTTCAGAGTAACATCACTACCGTCGATGTTTCCCTTCCCTCAACAAGTACAGGCGTTACCGGTGGAACACTGGCCGTGAGGATCTTCTCACCTTCCAGTACATCACGGATGCGACACAGCGAGGGAGCGCCAGTGTTGATTCTTGCGCCGGGTGCAGACAACCCGGGCTCGCTCGAGGCGCCGGTGCCACAGGCAACTGGAGCGGTCCGAATATCTTTTATCTACCCGGGTGGCCGGGACATGGCGACACAGCGATCGAGTTCCGGGAGCTATGACTATCGTGGTGAGCGAAGCATTGCGGCGATGCGGGATGTAATCCTCTACGCTGCCGGTCAGCTTCCCGACAGTAACGGCCGCCGGATCGGTCAGGTAGTGCCGGTTCCGGTCCTGTCGAATAACATCGGACTCTTCGGTTCATCGAACGGTGGTAACATGGTTATCGCGGTTCTGGCCGCACACGGGGCGCAGCTTGCGTCATACGTGAAGTATGTTATCCAATGGGAATCACCTGTACTGAGTCAGGTGGCGACAGTCGATGCCGGGCCAACCCGTCTCTACTGCAGCAATAACCGTCGGGAGAGCCTGGCGAGTGGTAATCCGTGGTACCGGCCTGAGGGGAACAGCCTGACAGAACTGGCGATTGACTACAGCCGCATCCGCTACAGTCCAACCAATGCATCTGTCTCCGTCTTCTTCGATGGCAATGGAGATGGACGTTACACAACCATCGCTGATCCGACGCGGCCAGGATGTCAGACTCCTGATCTCAATGGTGATGGTCAGATTTCGACTCTTGAGGATCGTCCGCTCGGGGCTTATGGAAGTGCGACAGGCAAGCAGTACTATTCGCGTCAAGCGACCTCCGCGCTTGCTGCAAGTGGCACAGTCCAATCCTGGCCGACAACGATTGCGACGGCCGAAGAAGCCGCGACATACTGGGATCAGCGTGAGGCGGTTCGACTCTATGGTCAGGCGATTGCTCAGGTTCCACGACTTGAAGCGATGGTGCTGACAAGTTATGCGGATCACGTCCAGACGACGATGACTGAGAACGCCCACGTTCGGATGGCATTTGAACATCTCAATAATCACGGTGTGTGGGTCAGAATCAATCCGGCACGTCAGTCAGCCATTGGAGTCGACCCACGCCTTTCAACCCGCAGCGATCTTCCGGAGACGCCGGCTAATACTGCCCCAGCCGACTGGACAGCGAGATCAACCTACACCTATCCTGACAATGTCGAGAGCATCTACTGGGCAGCAGCAGTCTATGAGATGGCCGATCGGGCGCGTGCCAACTCGATGCTTATGGTAGATCCGACCAGCCAGACATTTGCGTCGGCTGCGGGCAGCAGCCCACTGACTATCGAGAGCAACGGTGCCTGGACAGCCCAGGAGTCACTCGACTGGGTGACTCTCAGCAAGAACTCGGGAAGCGGGAACGACAAGGTTACCATTTCAGTATCCGCCAACCAGAGCCCTCAGGATCGGAGCGGGGCGATCACCGTCAGCAGCGGCAACATTACCAGGACTGTCAATCTGACGCAGCGGAAGTTCGAACCAGCACTG
>CAIOZW010000048.1 GCA_903862855.1 uncultured Acidobacteriota bacterium | reverse complement strand
GGCGAGATTGCCGCGAATATTGTCAATAATCGTTTTGAGCTGCTCGAACTGGGAACAATCAATGTCAGCCTCGAAGACATCTTCCAGCGCCTGACGACCGAGGAGATCACCGAGTTTAAAGCAGACAAGGAGAATGACTGATGAATGGGATTCTTGCCATCTTTCGCCGTGAGATGAAGAGCTATTTCGTCTCGCCGATCGCCTATATTGTCATCGGCTTTTTTCTGCTCATTACCGGATACTTCTTTGCAAATATTCTTTCGATTCTAATCGAGAGATCGATCATGGCCCAGATGCAGGCGCAGCGAATGGGTGGCCCTCCGGATATGGATGTCCCGGGCCTGGTCATTCGCAACTTTGTCGGAGTGATTGCCACAGTACTTCTCTTCCTTATACCGATGTTGACGATGGGTGTCTATTCCGAGGAGAGGAAGCGGGGAACGATGGAGATGCTCATGACATCTCCGCTGACGGAGCTGCAGATCGTTCTTGGCAAGTTTCTGGCTTCACTCTCACTCTTCGGGTTGATGCTGGCACCGACGCTGATCTATCACGTCACGATCTCCTTCTTCAGCGAACCTGCTCTGCCTTGGAGGATCATCGGCTCAGGATATCTGGGAGTCTTTCTGCTGGGGGTGACGCTGATCGCGATCGGATCATTCATCTCATCGCTCACTGAGAGCCAGATTATCGCCGGGGTCGTCACGTTTGTTCTCTTCCTGCTGCTCTGGGTGCTCGACTTCGGGGTGCGGGGGGCGTCGTCGACGACCGGCGAAATCTTCAAGTATCTCTCGATACTTCAGCATTACGAAAGTTTCGCCCAGGGAATAATCGATACATCAAGCATCGTCTTCTATGTTTCAGCGACCGTGCTTGGACTCTTCCTGACACTGCGAACAATTGAATCGATGCGCTGGAGACGCGCCTAGGGGGACATCAGGACAGAATATGAACAACAAACTGCAAGAATACTCCCGCCTTTCCGGCTTCGTTGGTGCGGCGATGACCATCTCCGGGCTGGTCAGACAGAATATTGAAGGCGTCTGGGGATGGATGAACATCACCCTCGTTGCCGCTGGAGCCGTGCTGCTGATCAGTGCACTGGCCATTAACTTTGGTGATCTGGTGAGCTTCTTCCGTGGGCGCTCTGGCAAGGCCGGGGCAAATCTCGGGGGGCTGCTGATTGCCTTCATCGCCATTCTCGGTCTGCTCAACTACCTTGGTTATCGCTATCACAAGCGCTTCGACCTGACTCCGGAGGGGCTCTATACCCTCTCCGACCAGTCGAAGAAGATCCTCAGCGGACTCCAGAAGGACGTGCGAGTGATCAAGTTTGACAAGGTCGAAGATCAGGTGCTCTCTGATCAGATGATCGTCTTCAAGAACCAGACCCAGCGATTGAAATACGAGCGCATCGACCCGCAGCAGAAGCCTGAAGTCGCGCGTCAATTCAGTGTGCAGCGAATGGGTGAGACGGTGATCGTTTCGGGTGAACGAGTTGAGCGACCGCAGGCAACATCGGAGCAGGATCTGATCAATGCCATTATGAAGGTCACCCGCGACCAGTTGAAGACGATCTGTTTCGTCAGTGGTCATGGCGAACGGGATATCGCCGATGCGGATGCCGAAGGTTACCAGGCGATCGACAAGGCATTGCAGAACGAAAACTACCAGACGCGTTCGATCAACCTGGTGACGGAGAACCAGGTGCCGGCCGATTGCTCCGTGATTGCTCTCAGTGGCCCCAAGACCGCTCTCTTTCCTCAGGAGGTGAGCCTCATCGGCAAGTTTCTGGACGAGGGAGGAAAGGCCCTCATCCAGATCGATCCAGACACCGATCCGGGTGTCACAGACATTCTCAAATCCTGGAATATCGATCTGAGCAAGGATACGGTCATCGACGTCAGCGGCGTCGGGCGCCTTTTTGGTACCGGTCCGGCAGTTCCGCTCGTCGGTGAATATGGTGATCATCCGATCACCCGGGACATGAAACGAACGGCAACCTTCTTCCCTTTGGCCCGCTCAGTCAAGAAGCTTGCCGGAGAGAGCGGAGGACTTACCCAGATCGAGCTTCTGAAGACATCGGAGCGAAGCTGGGGAGAGACAGCACTCCAGGGTCAAGATGCCAAGTTTGACGAAGGTCAGGACAACCAGGGGCCACTGACGCTGGGAATCACCACGACGCGGAAGGTCGGTGACAAAGAGGCCCGTCTGGTGGTCATCGGTGACTCTGACTTTGCCAACAACAACTATGTTCGACTGGCAGGTAATGGTGACCTCTTTCTGAACACCATCAACTGGCTGGCGCAGGAGGAAGATCTGATCTCGATCCGTCCGAAGAGTGCCACCAACCGCAGCGTGACCATGACCGAGAGCCAGCAGCGAACCTTCTTTCTGCTGGTAGTACTGATCATGCCGCTGGCCGTGATCGGGATGGGTGCCTACGTCTGGTGGAAGCGCCGCTGATCAATCGAACCTGCACAGAGGTGGGCCCGCCGTAAATATGCGGGTCCACCTTTTTACCTTGACGATGAAACGATTATGAAACGCAGTACTCTTATTCTGATGATCCTTGCCGTGGCTCTTGGAACCGCGGTCTACTACCTGGAATACAAACCCGGCAAGCCGCGCGACGAAGAGACAGCATCGACCTCAAAGCCCGCCTGGGAGATCAAGTCAGAGGAGATAGCGAGCATCGAGATCCGGCGCAATGTCGAGACGGTCGTCCTGAAAGCGGAGGGTGAGAAGTGGGTGATGAGCCAGCCCCTGACTGCTCCAGCCAATGACTCGGCAGTCCAATCGCTGCTCAGTGATCTGACCGGGCTGACGATCGAGCGTGAGTTTCCGACAACCAATTCGGAGGAGCTTAAATCCTACGGACTGGCTGCCCCCGGACTTAGAATTGAAATAAAGCTCAAGAATGGGCAGTCGAAAGTAGTCGAGCTGGGAGAAAAGGACGTTCTTGGAGCCTCATCATACGCACGGATCGATGGTGGATCGAACATTGCGATGGTCGGCACATCTCTGCTGACCAGTGCTGGCAAGACTGTCAGCGAGTTCCGCGATCGAACCCTGCTGGGAGGAAACGCGACCGATCTGGTCGGCATCAGTGTCGTGAAAGGCTCGGTCAGCTTCGAGATCACCCAGAGAGATGGAACCTGGAGCTTCGTTAGACCATCTACGGCTGACACCGATGAATCTGAGATCTCATCCTACCTCTCGACGCTGACCAGTGCCGAGGCAAAGGAGATCGTCAGTGAGACGACCAATGGGGCCAACTATGGACTGGCGTCCCCACAGCTCGCCGTGACGACGAGACTGGCCGCTGGTGGAGAAAGAACGATCTCGATCGGCGCGAAAGAGGGCGAAGACTACTATGTCCGAGTTTCGGACAAACCCCAGATATTCAGAATCAGCTCCTCAACCTTTGATCAGCTCAACGCGACCTCCGTCAAACTGAAGAGCAAGACCCTTGTCCGGTTCAACCGTGATGAGCTTCAGAGTATCAAGATCCGCAATGCCAATATGACTCTCCTCGCCGAGCGGGGTGGTGATGGAAAATGGGTGATCAAAGAGCCATCTGATAAGAAGGGGCAGGAGGCGTCGACATTTCAGGTCGTCGATCCATTTGAGACCCGGGCGAGCGAGGTGATCGAGAAACCATCTCCATCGATCCTTGCCCTGTTTGCCAAACCATTGATTGAGGCGCGTTTGACAGACAACTCTGGGAAGGTGACGACCGTCAGATTCACGGCAGCACGTGATGGCAGTGCCTATGTGAGGGTCGATGGTCGACCGGATGTCTACAAGGTTCCTGATTCGGTGGTCGAAACCCTCGGCTTCAAAGCAGACCAGATCGGCGATCTACCAAAATAGAGAACCACACCTTACCAGACATGATTTGGATAGGGACACTCAGAATCCTCGCAATCTCTCTGCTTTTCATCCAGACCTGGCCGGTCAAGGCTTACTGTCTGACCGGTCAGGCATCCACTCTATCCAGCAGTTTCGAAGGAAGCTGGAGACTCAATCGAAATCGTAGCGAGGATCTTTCAGGAGGTCTGACCGGGGCGGATTATGGAATCGAGGTGAGCCGGTCTGGAAATGAGCTTACGGTCGAGGAGCGTATAACCATCCGTGGGCGCCGCCATCCATCTCAACCAACGGTCTACCGGCTTGACGGCACTGAGACGACCGGCGAGGTCTCCCGCCCCATTGCCGGCACGGTCGAACTTCAGGCACGAATGCTGGACAAGGGTCGTCAAATAGAACTCAAATCGACCATCTCCGGTGACAATCAGGGTGAAGTGATTACCCTGATCACCAGAGAGTTCTGGGAACTGATCGACAATGACAGAACTCTGAAGATCACCAGATCACGAGATTATGGTGATAAGAGCACACAGTCGGTGCTGATCTTCGAGCGCCGCTGAATGCCTGTAATAAAAGGCCCTTCACTAATGGCTACTCAGCCCCAGATGGTGGGGCCTTGACCTGTTCCTTCCTTAGCCGCCCTTTATCTGCCAGAAAATAGGAGACGATCAGATCGACGTCACCATCAACGCTCTTTGTCCCCTGCGCAACCCTGTTGATCCGCAGGTGGAGATTGAAAAGCCCGTCAACAAAGGAACTGGCAACTCCTCCGAGTGACCAGGCCGCCTCTGCATCCCTTTGCCTGATCAGATCCGTCGAGTCATTACCAAGTCCATCGATATAGTTTGCAATTCCAGCCCTCTCCAATGCCTTGAGAACCTTTGCTCCATGGATGAACCCCGAGTAACGGACGAGCTCATCGCTGGAGTTGATACAGACGAGAAATGCGACCATATTGACCTCATCCTCGCGTGCAAAACCACGCTGATAGGCCATCGCCCTGGCGAGCGCAAAGGGGAGATCGAGTTGGGTCAATCCCTTCTGAACCGATATCTCACCAGTAAAGGGGAGATAGAAGGAGCGGATTCCGAGAAATCTGATTAAGGGCGAGGACTCCAGTAACTTTGGTGAACCAAAGGTCCAGGGCTCGAATCGGCTGAAAATGTCGGTTGCCTTGAATCCAAGCTCTAGGGTTTTGGCCATCGCCACCAGCGTGTCAGGCTCCCGATCAGGACTGACCGCGCTCTTGACCTGGCCCGCCAGCCCTTGCTTGAGCAGATTTCCGGAGCTAACGCGGATGCCATTGGCGATGTAGTTGCCAATCTCATCAAGATCCTCGGTTCTGGCATAGCGTGGCTCGAAACCGGCCACCTCGGCGAGTGGCTGCCGCTGGTAGTTGAGTCCCCAGAGCAGTTTAAAGACGATGAAGAGGACGCTTGCCGTCCAGATGATGTAAAGAAAAATGACCTTCAGTGAATCGCGCAGCGGTGCCCGGCCCTGATAAGCCTTGATCGCTGACCACACGCCCCACAGCACAAAGATGCTGATGATAATCAGAAAGAAGACCTCGGCAAGTGATGTCACGAACTTCTGATTGCCAATCGACAAAAGCCAGGGAATGAAGAGATAGAGGCGCTGACTGTAGTAGCTCTCAACCATCGACGGAGAGAGACCGGCCACCGTCTGGATTCCAAGGGCAATGAGCAGGGTCTGAATCGCCCTCCAGTAAAGGCGCCTTACCGATGGACTCTCTAATCCATCTTCGTCTTCATAATAGTCCTCAGGTTCAAACTCAGCCACGTTGATTCCTGTCGCCTTTCCAGTCATTCCTCAAGAGGCACGACCAAAGATCGGAATGTCTTTAATCAGACCCACTGCATTGGTCAGATGGAGAATTGGGATTATCGGTTTGTAACACCACCCCGAGGCAGAGATCGTCTGTTTATAGGCCTCGCCCCACTCAACTGCTGAATATTCATTACCATATTGAATTCATAATTGATACCGGCCGGATAGTGGAATATACTGCCTTATTGAGATTTTCGTCAAAAAATGTCTGACAGATTGACGATTTGATAAGCTTAATATCGAGATGTCGATTTTCGATCAAAGAAACCTCAGAAAGCTCGTGGGATGTCCGGATATAGCAATAGATCTCGGCACAGCAAATACCCGCCTCTATGCCACGGGCTATGGGATGATCGCGGATGAACCCTCGATGGTCTCTCTCGCACAGGAGACTGGAGCGATTGCGGCAGTCGGTCGTGAAGCCGAGAGACTAGCAACTTTTGGCAATGACTTCACTCCGGTCTATCCGCTCAATTCCGGAGTAGTCTCTGATATTGACGCGGCAGCATCCCTGCTTCGACATCTCCTCGAACGACTCAACTGGCCAGGTATTCTCAGGCCGCGGGCCATTGCCTGTGTTCCCACCGATGCCTGTGAAGATGAACGGCAATCCTTGATCGAAGCCACGCAACGCGCCGGTGCCTCTGCAGTGTTTCTCGTACCTGAGCCTCTGGCTGCCGCAATCGGGGCCGGACTGGAGATCAGCTCACCCTATGCCCAGATGCTTGTCGATATCGGTGATGGAGTGACCGATATTGCCGTCATCAGGTCTGGACAACTCGTCACCACGGCTGCCGTGAGGACTGCTTGCAGCGATCTTCATGTGGCCATCAGTGATATCGTTGCGCGGCGATACGGCATATCACTCTTTCCACACGAGGCCCAACGTCTGACCCACCGCCTCGGTTCACCGCTTGAAATGGCTGGAGAGCAGTGGTTCTTTGCAGAAGGGATCGACCAGAACTCCACCAGGCATGTCAAGCTGCGCGTGAGCAGCCTTGACCTGGCTGAAGCTATCGAACCGGTTTTGAAGATCATCATTGAAGCAATTCACCAGACAGTCCGCGATCTGCCACCCGAGACCTCCTGTGAAGTGATCGAGGGCGGGATCTGTCTGACCGGAGGCGGAGCCAATCTCCGCGGAATCTGTCAACGGCTCTCACTGGCGACGTCTCTCGATGTCCACACTGCGCCTGATCCGATGCGTGCAGTAATCAATGGGGCCCGGCAGATGCTCGCAGTTGGTGCAGAGACCAATCTTTGGCAACATGTAGCATGGCAATAGTAGATAGTTTTACAGTTATAACCTTATCAATAATAAACCGTCGGCATTGAAGACGGATGCAGAGGGAGAGAGTATACAGATGGCCCTGGAGACGAGGCAGAATCCTTTATCAGGGATTCTTGAGGTGCTGGTTGATCGAGTTTGGGTAAGATTCGAAGACTACCGCGAGGTACAGATCGAAGAGGCCTATCAGAACTCAATCAAATTTCTAAGAGACCGCCTGGGCGAGAGTGAAGCTCAGGCAATGACCAACAATGAAACGATAAAAGAGGAACCGTGATCAAACCAACTGCGGTGAAAAATACCAACTCTTCGCTCACTTCCATCCTGAACGATCTCAATCTTCTGGTTGTCCTGCCTCTGCTGCTATCCTGTCTGACTGGAGCAGCCTTCGCCCAGGAGACACCGCGATCACTCGCCGAGATGGATCGTCGTTTTTCCGAGATCCGCCATCTTGATCTTAAGTATGCGCCTGGAAAGACACCAACCCGAGAAGAGTGGACTGCCCGTTCAGTCAAACTGAGAGAGCAGATTCTCGCCGCATCCGGACTGCTGCCGATGCCGCCGAAGGGGCCACTGAATGCCCAGATATTCGCGCGTCTCGACCGTGGTTCATACACCATCGAGAAGGTCTACTTTGAGAGTCTCCCCGGCTTCCACGTTACCGGCAACCTCTACCGGCCAAAGGAGCCAAAAGGCAAGGTCCCGGCAGTTCTCTGCCCCCATGGCCACTGGAATTATGGAAGACTCGAGAACTCGCACCTAAATTCGACCTCTGGGCGTGCGGCCAACTTTGCCATGCAGGGTTATGTCGCCTTCACATACGACATGGTAGGCTATGGCGATATCGGGCCAATCAGCCATCGCTTCTCCTATGGTCACCGCGAAGGTAACGACCGGGAGTCTCTCTGGAGCGTCAATCTGCTTGGACTCCAGCTATGGAACAGCATGCGGGCCATCGACCTCCTGCAGTCTCTCCCCGAGGTCGATGGTGAACAGATCAGTGTGACAGGTGAGTCGGGCGGAGGGACGCAGACATTTCTGATCACGGCAGTTGATGATCGTATCAAGGCTACCGGCCCGGTCAATATGATCTCATACGTGATGCAGGGTGGCAGCCTCTGCGAAAATGCTCCTAACCTGCGCATCGATACAGAAAATGTCGAGATCGGAGCACTGGCGGCACCGCGCCCGATGATCATGGTCTCGGCTACCGGTGACTGGACGGTCAACACGTGGCTTGAGGAGTATCCGACGATCCGCTCTTACTACCGACTCTTCAACGCCGATGAGCGACTGACAACCATCCAGATCAACGCCCCTCACAACTATAACAAGGACAGTCGAGAGGCCGTCTACACCTGGTTCGCAAAATGGTTCCTGGGACGTCAGGATCTGACGACGCTGAATGAGCGAAACTGGGGTGTCCTCACCACGACCGACCAGCTTGTCTTTTATGGAAGAACCAGACCGACAGGAGAGCTCGACGAGGCTGGACTGATCAGGCAGATGATCGAAAGCCATCAAAGAGAGTTAAAGCAGGCCTTTGATGCCGGTCTTGAGAAATATCGGGCAGTCTTCGGCTCGACATATCGTCAATCGATTCTTGCGACCTATCCGAATGGCAAGGAGTTGAAAATGACAGAGATGGAGACCGTCCAGCCGGTCTTCAAGGGAACAACCGGAACGACCCGGGGCATTGCTCTTTCACGCCCGCACGTTGGTGACATTGTCCGTGCCTACCAGACAACGCCGACTCGAGCCGCGAATGGATCGGCGGTGACACTCATCATCGACCCGCTTCCGGCCGCACTGCGCCTCGACCCGGAGACGGTGCAAATGCGTGATAGCCTCGTCAAGGATGGGCGCAATGTCGTCGTTGTCAAAGTCTTTCCCGGCGAGCGTCAGATCCCGGTCGATTACAAGTTCTTCACTACGTACAATCGCACCGATGCGGCACTGCGGGTTCAGGATATCCTGACCGCCCTGGCCTGGACGAAGAGTCAGTTTCCAGAGAGTCCCGTGGATTTGGTTGGTAACGGGGAGGCGGGTCTCTGGGTTCTGCTGGCACGGGGGCTGGCGCCCGAGGTTGACCGGGCCATTGTCGATGTCGCAGGTTTTAGCAATGGCAGTGATGATGACTTTGTCGCGCGCCTTCCGATTCCAGGACTACGTCGTGCTGGTGATTTTACAACGGCCGTCAGCCTTGCCGGACCGACCCGACTGCTCATTCACCAGACGGGGAACAGGTTCAGTGCAAGCGGACTGCAGCAGGTCTACCAGGCAGCTGGCAAACCATCAAATCTAACAGTTGAGACCGGACGGGTCTCGGTCGCAGACCGACTCATCTGGTTGAAGCGCTAGGAAAGGGTAGTTTTAGAATGTCTAACAGCCAACAGAACCAGACCACACAGTCGCAAACCCTGGTCGAGCAGGTTGAGCAGATCAGATTTGAGACTCTGGAAGAGAGAAATGGCTTTTCAACTGTCATCAAGTTCAAGATCGAGAACGATGATGCCCGCGCTGGGGATATTCTCCTCGTGCTTGCGGGAACTGAGATCCAGTTTCACGGATTCATTGGGAAGATCGAGGATGGATGGGGAATTGCGATGGATCGAACAGGGTCTGTGTTATCGGTCAAGGCCGCGCCTGTCAAAGCGGAATGAGGTGCTGTCACAAGTGAGGCGGACAGGGCTTGTCTGATTAGCAGGTCCTGTCCGCCCACATCTCGTCAAGTAAAGACCTTGTCGATCACCGATCCGCCAAAATCGGTCAGTCGCTCGTGACGACCATTGTGAAGGTAAGTCAGCTTCATCTGGTCAATACCCAGCAGGTGAAGCATGGTGGCGTGAATATCACGTGGATGGTAGCGTTCACCGACGGTCTTGAATCCAAGTTCATCAGTCTCACCAATTATCTGTCCACCCTTTACACCGCCTCCAGCCATCCACATCGTGAAAGCAGTCGGGTTATGATCACGCCCTTTTCCATTCTCAGAGATTGGAGTACGGCCAAACTCGGAGCCCCAGACGACAAGGGTTGAGTCGAGCAATCCCCTGCTCTTCAGATCCTTGAGCAGTCCAGCGACCGGCTTGTCTGTCCAGCGACACATCTGCTCGTGATTGGACTTGATATTGTCGTGGGCATCCCACTGGACACTGACCGGGCCCCCACCAGAGAAGAGGAGAACAAAACGCACCCCCCTTTCAACCAGCCTTCGCGCGAGGAGACAGCGGGTTCCAAACTCCCGGGTCTCCTTTTCGTCAACTCCATAGAGCGCGCGCGTCGCGGCAGTCTCACGACTCAGGTCAACGGCCTCTGGAGCGTGCTGCTGCATGCGGTAGGCCAGCTCATAGGCGGCAATCCGAGCGGCAAGTTCATTATCCTCTTCACGGGACTGGAGTCGATTGACATTTCTGAGGTAGTCGAGCAGATTGCGCTGCTGCCCGCGACCTATCTCCTTGGGTGGAGCGAGATGTAGAATCGGGGTAGCTCCATTGCGGAGTACCGTGCCCTGGTGAACTGTCGGAAGATAACCGGCTCCCCACATCGGGGCACCGCCTTCCGGCAGACCCTCCGGTTGGGTAAGGACGCAATAGGCTGGAAGATTCTCACTTTCGCTACCTAGTCCATAAGTCACCCAACTGCCCAGACTTGGATGGGCCGCCAGCACCCGGCCAGACATCATCTGGTACATTGCAGGTGCGTGTACAAAGCTCTCGGTATAGCAGGAGCGGATCACCGCAAGGTCATCGGCACAGGTGGCCACGTGTGGGAAGAGCTCTGAAACATCAAGCCCTGATTGTCCGTACTTGCTGAATTTCCAGGCGCTACCGAGTAGTGGCGTTCCATCCTTGACGAACTGGCTCTTGACCTTGCCAAAACTGGGGGGGAGCTGCTGACCGTGCATCCTGTCGAGAACTGGTTTGGGATCGAAGGTCTCCATCTGGCTTGGTCCGCCAACCATGAACAGGAAGATGACCGACTTGGCCTTTGGCGTGAAATGGGGCTGGCGGGGAGCAAGTGGATTGAGATTAGCGGCTGGACGATCCCGCTCGGCTGCGGCGGCGTCTCGTGCCATAAGAGAAGACAGGGCCATTGCCCCAAAGCCATTAGCGGCACGAGTGAGAAACTCACGGCGATCGCTGGTCGACATCCAATTTTGATAGCGTGAAATCATCGACTTGTTACCTCAGGTATAGGAACTCATTCATGTTCATTGTCGCCAGACACAGATCAACCAGCGCAGCCTGTTCTGCCGTGGACAGCTTGACAGAAGTTGCATCAAGAGAGGCTACAGGTTCATTTCGCTGCTGACGCTCTGAGATGACCCTCGTCTGGGAGATCAGGAATTGTGTGGCCAATCTGAGCTCCGCCGGGCGTGGTGGACGCCCAACAGTCAGACGGTAGAGCAGATCGACCGCACGCCGCTGGTTGTAACGGGACCGATCGGCAGAGGCTGTTTCACCAAGCAGTCGCCTCGCGAGAAGTCGACTCTGGTTGAGCATGAAGTCACTGTTGAGAAGTGTGAGCGACTGTAGAGCGTGGACGCTGGTGCTGCGTGCTCCACAGGAACTCATCATATCAGGTGAGTCGAAAGCGACCAGCATCGGGAGGCGGACATTTCGCTTGCGAATAAGATACAGGCTGCGGCGATTATGCTGTCGCACATCCGGATGAACAGGCCAGAGGTTGTCAGGTTCACCCTCCGTGAAGATGGTGTCATAGACCTCAGGCTCAAGCGGGACGCGAATAGAAGCACCGCCAATCTCTTCAGTCAGGTTGCCAGCAATCAACAGAGTAGTATCGCGAATCGCTTCAGCATCAAGCCTCTGACGATTCATTCTCGAGAACCACTTGTTCTCCGGATCACGGGATGCACGGAGCGGGTCGACCTCGGAGCTCTGGCGGTAGGCATTTGAGGTGACCATCAGGTAGTGCATCTTTTTGAGCGACCAACCATTCCGCACAAAGTCAACAGCGAGCCAGTCGAGCAGTGCCGGATGGGTGGGTGGCTGCCCATTGCGCCCAAAGTCGTTCGGGGTCGGTACTATCCCCCGGCCAAAGTGGTAGTGCCAGAGCCGATTGACCATCACTCGTGCTGTCAGTGGATGATCAGGTCTGGTCAGCCAGTTGGCAAGTGCCAGTTTGCGCCCGGTCGACTTGAACTCACCATTGACAACCGGAGTAACTTCGGCATCCCAATTTGCCCCCGCTGGAAGAAGTGCCGTCAAGAATCCGGGCCGAACCTCATCCGCCGGACGATGGGGGTCCCCGGCCTTCAAAAGGTGCATGGATGGAACTGGCGTAAGGCTGTCGGTGACCGCAAGTGCCTTCGGTAACGGTTCAGGAGAGAAGAGATTGATCCGGTGCATCTGCTGGCGAAGCTCGGCCCGGCGAGCCTTGTCAGCCGGATTGAGGACGGCGAGAATCTCATCCCAGCTCACATTGAGCATTCGCTGCGCATCCTTGGCCTGCTGCTTCTCCAGTTCCGATCGCTGCTCGGCCGGTTTGGCAAGCGCTGCGGCAAATACTGGTTCGTTCTGCTCAAGTTTTTCACGCTTTCCGGCCTTCAATCGGTCAACATAAGGTTTTTCGATCGCTGCGATCTGCTCCTTGATCGGCTTCAGCTTCTCCTGATGGGCGGACTGGGCAGCCTTGAAGGCCTCCTGATCCTGAGTCGTCGTCCGCTGATAATCGACGTTGTCCGAGGCAGCAAAGAATGCCTGCAGCCGGTAGAAGTCCGACTGCAGAATGGGATCGAATTTGTGATCGTGGCAACGGGCGCAGCCGATGGTCATCCCCATGATGCCATTACCAACTCCGAACATTACCTCAGTCAGCCACTCCTGTCGGTTGGTGGCGAGATCCAGATTGCCCGCAACAATATGCTGCGGACCAGCTCTCAGAAAACCGGTCGCGACACGCATCTCAAAGTCATCGGGAGCCAGTTCATCTCCGGCAAGCTGCTCCCGGATGAAACGGTCATATGGCTTGTCATCATTGATAGACCGAATGACATAGTCCCGATAGCGCCAGGACTGTTCGCGATCCTGGTCAAGCTCAAATCCATTGGTCTCGGCAAAACGGACGACATCAAGCCAGTGCTGCGCCCAGCGTTCACCATAGCGTGGCGAAGCGAGCAGTCGTTGCACGACCTTCTCGTAAGCATCAGGTGAACGGTCAGCCAGAAAGCTATCCGTCTCGTCGACCGTTGGAGGCAGACCAGTCAGGTCAAAAGTGACCCGACGGAGAAGCGTCCGCCGATCGGCCGGCAATGAAAAGCTCAGATTCTGGCGTTCGAGATCGGCGAGCAGAAAAGCATCGATTGGATTGGCAACCAGTTGCGCTTGATTGACAACCGGGACAGGTGGTGCAACCGGAGAACGAAAGGCCCAGTACTGACGATGGGTATCGGTAATCCGACTCCTTCCGAGATCGCTCTTTGGGGCCTGAGCCGTCATCAGCGTCTCTTCAGGCCAGCGTGCACCGTCATCGATCCAGCGACGAAGAACCTCTATCTGCGACGCAGTGAGCTCACCACCAAGCGGCATGCGCGGACTGGCCTTACCTGTCAGAAACTGGAGAAGCAGGCTCTCCGCCGACTTTTCCGGCCTGATCGACACTCCACGTCCCCCTCCGCGCAGTGCACTCTCACGGGTTCGAAGATCGAGCCCACCCATGCCGTCAGCACCGTGGCACTGCAGACACTTCTGACGGATAATGTCCATCGCCTCCTGATCGTTGGGCTCTCCCATCGATCGGCCGCCAGAAAAGGTCGCCGACACACTTGAGGTGATCAGGTGACCAGTCAGCAGAAAGAGGAGGGCGGCAATCAGACCCAATTTGAATTTTCGTCGTTCCATCTTCAAGATTTACCTGTTATTGGTCCCAGTTCTGGCCTGGTTCTGGCCTGGTTCTGATTCGAAAGACAACTACGATGACTTGTGAGAGACTACCATTGCTCTTGCGGGCAGAGTCTCTTACTGAAAGAGTCACATAACGGAATGAGAGGGTGAGTAACTCGTCTGTGCCTGTCTGAAGACAGTGCAATTCTCTCCGATCAACGGAGATTCTTGAGACATTCGGTCGAGCAGAAAGTCTCATTTGTTCGCGGACCACGGATGGTTACCGCTTCACTTGAGGCCACAAATGAACCGCAGACACGGCAGCGCACCATCTCGGCCCCGCCATCACGACGGCCCTGCACCTGATCACGCAATCGGCGAACATCACCCATCGTTCCATTGATGAAGAAACGAAGCCTGGCGATCGCCTTGAGCACATAGACGACAAAAGCGAACAGAAATAGCCCTATCAGACATTTGGAGAACAAATGGATCCCTTCTCAGGCAGCACTCGATTCGATCATCTGCGACTTTCTGTGCATATCTGTGGTTATCGGTTGGACTCGGGGCCCTTCACGTCCGGACCGTGATCTAGTACCGTCTTGGTCGAACCTTTGGTGCTGCGAGCAGCTTTCAATTCATCTCTGATGCTGGTGATCATCGCCGGGTCGACTCCTGACTTCTCAAGATCACTGATCATCCGTTCGGCCACATCCAGTTTCTGGTTGGTACGAATATATGATGCAACAAGCAGAAACGAGGCACCGGGATTACCTGGGCGAATGGCCAACGACTGCGAGGCCCATTTGATAGCCTCATCATACTTACCGGTCAGAAACCCGACCATGCCGAGACCGGCGAGCGCCCGGGGATCCTGCTGATCAAGCTGGTTTGCCCGTTGTAGAAAGGGCAGCGCCTCTTCCGGTCGGCTGATCTGCATAAACTGGTCGGCAGCATCGAGCTGGGCTTCGATGTTATCCGGGCTGTTCCGAGCCTTGTCGATGATCTGGCGAGTCTCCTCAATGGCCCCGGCATTGGCCGCACCGGCCGTACTGGAGGCACCGGCAATCGAGGTCTTCAGGTCCCTCTCCAGCATCAACCGATACTGACTGTTGGCGATCTTGAATCCACCATAGAGGCCGATGATCAGTCCGAAGAGGGTGACTGAAGTCTTTGAGGTGAGAAATCCATACTTCATCAGTATTTTCCGGTTCCGCGTCCCTGCAAATCATCGAGCAGGGAGAGAGGTGTCGACAGTCAGGCGGGGCCAGAACTGTCAGAAAAAATGTTGTGGAGCTGATCTGTAAGCCGAATTCTGTCCCAACGGTAATCGCTTACCGTCGTGGGTGACCATTCATCTGGGCCGGACATTACTGGCCGGCTCGTGCGACCTACCCGGAAACGGATCCTCTACACCCATTACTGGGAGTGAGGAGATCGGCCGGACAAGCCTGATAGCCGTCTCCCTATTTGGTCTTGCACCGCAGGGGGTTTGCCTAGCCGAGCATGTCGCCACACTCGCTGGTGATGCCTTTACCTCACCGTTTCACCATCGCCCACCGATGAATGATCCCTGACGAGACCCTCCCCGGATCGGGCTGTCTGTTCTCTGTTGCACTCTTCCGTCGGGTCACCCCGCCTGGCCGTTAGCCAGCCTGCTGTCCTGTGGTGTTCGGACTTTCCTCCGGGTCGTGAAACCCAGCGATCACCCAATCTGCTCCACGTTAACGAACCGAATATAGCATATCACCCGCGAGTCTGCCTCGACAACCCTGACCACTTCGAGGCGCGAAGAGGTTGTCAGGAAGTGGATTCACGAGTATTCTCGTCATTCCGGCCTTTGAGAGACTGATTCCGCTAATTTAACGATGAACTAATTTGATCAAGGAGAGAGAGATGCGCACAGCAGCCCTTTACATATGCCTCTTCCTGCTGTCAGT
Organism: uncultured Acidobacteriota bacterium; assembly: GCA_903862855.1. Taxonomy (GTDB): domain Bacteria; phylum Acidobacteriota; class Blastocatellia; order RBC074; family RBC074; genus CAIOZW01. The sequence continues at coordinate 2,636 of CAIOZW010000048.1, read as the reverse complement.
TGGAGATGTTTACGGACAACGAACTGACCAGGTCAAGCCTGGTCGGTTCATCGTCGAACCGGCGACCATCCACAACCTTGGTTTTGAATGGAAGATCAGCGGGGACGACAATCGCAATGCAACCGTCCAGGTTCAGTATCGAAAGAAGGGAGAATCGAAGTGGAGGGAGGGCCTGCCACTGCTGAGAATTGGTGATGAAAAGGTCTGGCGTGCCCGTGAATTTCTTGAGTATCGAACACCACGAATGTTTGCCGGGTCAATTCTGGATGTCGATGAGGGAACGAGCTATGAGTGCCGATTCACGATGAGTGATCCGGACGGGGTGGACGGTGGTACAGTTGAAGCGGTGACGGTAACGACACGACGAAGGCCGGTCGCGGCAGCAGGAGGAAGAACACTCCACGTCTATCCGCCTGACTATACGGGACCAAAGATTGAGCCATCTTTCAAAGGGCTCAAGGAAGCCTACTATGGGCCAGGCCTTGGAGACTGGGATGTCGTTCACACAAGACCGGTCCAGCCGGGAGATCAGATTCTGGTACACGCCGGGCTCTACAAGGCTGACCGGCTCGACTATGTAACCCCCTATGGCGTTCCCTTTGATGGAACATATGTTCTGACCCGGGATGGAACACCGGAGAAGCCGATCGTCATCCGCGGAGCCGGTGATGGCGAAGTCATCTTTGATGGCAATGGCTGCGCACGGCTCTTCGATGTCATGGGCGCGGATTACAACTTTTTTGAGGGACTGACGATTCGAAACACTGATGTCGCCTTCTATGCCGGGCACAAGGACCTGCTTGGTTCGAGCGGCCTGGTGGTTCGTGACTGCCGGATCGAGGATGTTGGAGTCGCAGTCATGAACGAGTATGCCGGTTCGCGTGACTTCTACATTGCCGACAATGTAATCCTTGGGCGTGATGACCGGAACAGATTGATCGGCTGGGCCCACTGGGGAAAATACAAGCCCTCACTATTGAAGTCATACTATGCAATCAAGGTCTACGGGCAAGGTCACATCATCTGTCACAATCAGATTGCCTGGTTTCACGACGGGATATGCATCAGCACATATGGGGTTCCACCAGAGGACGATTCAGCAAAGGCCGTGGCCATCGACATCTACAACAACGATATTCACCTCATGGTCGACGACTTTATCGAAGCGGATGGTGGAGTTCACAACATCCGTGTTGCGCGGAATCGGGGCTTCAATGCTGCGCAGCATGGATTCAGTGGGCAGCCGGTCTTTGGCGGTCCAGCCTACTTCTATCGTAATATCGCATACAATGTAGCTCCCATCACCGCCGGTGGAGGTGCAATCAAGACTGGTGGCGGTAATCCGGCCGGGATGATGGTGTTTCATAACACGTTCATCGCCGAGTTGAGCAACATCTTCGGACATTCAAACTCCCATTATTACAACAATCTCGTGATAGGAACGAACAATCCGATCAAACCCCTGCTGGGAAGTCTGACCTATACGACCTACACGAAATTTGACTACAATGGCTGGAGACTCAACAGTGGCGAGGGACCGCAGTTTCTCTGGGCTTCGCCTGCCGCTGGTGAGGCGAGCAACTTCTCGTTGACCAACACTGATCTGCAGAGTTACCGGACTTTCGATCAGTTTCAACGTGGAACAGGGCAGGAGAAGCACGGCCGGCTGGTCGATTACGACATATTTGAGAATGTTCTCTCGCCGGACCCAACCGATCCGCATCGTGTCTATGAGATTGGTAATCTCGATTTTCGACTCAGAGCAGGTAGTGGAGCAGTTGATGCAGGATGTCGCCTCCCTGGAGTCAATGATGACTTCTCAGGAAAAGCGCCCGATCTCGGGGCGTTGGAGTTGGGACGACCGCAGCCAGTCTATGGTCCACGGCGCAGGAGTGAGCAATGAGGCGAATTCTGCCCGTACTGATAATGCTGATCTCCGGCGGGTACGTCAGTTCACAGCATCCGGCCGTAGAGACGGTGAGTGTGTCTGAGGGTCGTCGGCTTTTTCAGGAGAACTGCTCCGCCTGTCACGGTGACACGGGAAAGGGTGGGCGCGGCCCGGATCTAACAAGCGGAGCGTGGAAGCACGGGGGATCGGATGCCGAGATCGTTCGGAACACGCTCAGGGGAATCCCGGGAACCCAGATGCCGGCTATTGCGATCACTGAGCTCGAGGCGATGAAGATCGTCAAGTTTCTGCGATCGCTGGGCAAGCCGGGCGACGTGGTTGAGCTGACTGGCAGCGTAGAGGCCGGAAGAGAGCTTTTCTTCAAGAATGAGCGGTGCGCCGAGTGCCATATGTATGGCGGTCGAGGAGGGATCAGGGCCGCCGACCTGACCGATATTCGCAGCCGCAGCGACGTAGCCAGAATCAACCAGGGAATGGCAAGACCGATCCGGATGGCGAGGGTTCGACTTCGATCTGGCCAGAGGGTTGAGGGTATCGTGAAGGGCGAAGATACATTCAGCCTGCGATTGATGGACGCGCAAAAAAGATGGCATCTTCTCGACCGAAGAGGAATTGAGATTGAAGAGTACAGCATTCCCCACCCACCATTGAGTAGCGGTGAAATCTCCGACCTGCTGGCATTTCTGATGCGTGGTGACCAGCGATACAATCCGGACCCAGCCTGGCG
>CAIOZW010000047.1 GCA_903862855.1 uncultured Acidobacteriota bacterium | reverse complement strand
GGTATCCTGAGCACCGCAGATGCGCCACGCCTTATCAGCTCCCGTGAGCCCCGGTCGACCGACTCGCTCTCCGAGACCTGCCGCTCTTCCTGAATGACCTCCATGCCAAGGCTCGTGGCCAGCGCAATGGCAGGCGGGTAGTTGGTCACGATCGCCACTCGATCGGCCCGCTCGACCTGCGCCGCCTCATTCAGGGTCCGCTCCATCATCCGGGTCGCCAGGATGATCCGCTCCGGACCACTGAGCACCGGGGCCAGTCGCTGCTTGGCATTTGTCAGATCCTTGATCGGAATAAGCAGGTATCTCATCGACACTCTCTGGGAATCCAGCTGGAAGTGATCGCTCGCCATCCTCTGATAGTTTTCCAGACATCAGCCATTGAAGGAATACTACTCGGCGAGCCACTCAAGAACGGTCCCTGCCAGCGCCGACTTGTCTGCCTCCGTCTGCATGACCGTCTTTGCCACTCTCGTCTCGATGCCCAGCGCTGCCACGCTGGCCTCTTCGCTGTGATCCTGCTCATCGAGCAGGTATCGATCGAGCAGGTCTCCATAGAAGCGTGCCACCCCGCTGGCCGAGACTTCACGACCAAGATCGCGCAGCATCCGATCGGTCGGGCCCTTCAGCGATGCCCCACCAACGACCGGACTGATCGCCAACACCGTCGCTTTCGTCGCCAGTAGAGCTTCGCGAATCCCGGGAACCGCCAGAATCGGCCCTATGCTGATCAGCGGATTGCTTGGGCAGATCACGACCGCCTCCGCCTCGAGGATCGCCTCCACTGTACCGGGTGCCGGACGGGCCTCCTCGATCCTCTCAAAGCGGATCCCCTCGACTCGTGGCTCGGCCCGCCGCCGAATGAGATACTCCTGAAAATGGAGGGGCCCCTCTTTCGTCAGGATCGTCGTTGGAGTATGGAGATCGGTCATCGGCAGGATTCTCATCGGCAGCCCAAAGTGGCGCCGCAGTCGATCACTCACCATCGAGAGGCTCTCGCCTCCTCTCATCCGCGAGGTTCGAAAGATATGTGTTGCCAGGTCCCGATCGCCAAGATTGAACCAGCGCTCCACTCCCTCATACCCGATGAGCCTTTCCAGGCAGGCGAATGTCTCGCCACTTATCCCCCAGCCAGTGGCCGGATTGACTATCCCAGCCAGCGTGTAGGTGACAATATCGAGATCAGGTGCAATGTATAGCCCGAACATCTCAATATCATCCCCCGTGTTGACGATGATCGTCAGCTCCTCCGCCTCGTTGACCGTGAGCTGCTGTTGCAGCCCGTAAAGCAATTTTGAGGCACCAACTCCACCTGCCAGTGCGGTAATCTTCAATGATCGGGCCTCCTCCGCCCCCTATCCCACCAGCGTTGAAACTGCCGATACAGTCCCGATCCGCTCTTGCAGAAAGTCGAGCGGCCGGTTCTGTGCAATCAGCCCATACTGGTGCGCCAGCTCATAGTAACGAGCCAGTCCGCGGAGATTCTCATCGTCGAGATCATAGTTGACGTTCAACCGCAGGTAGCTCAAAAGATCTTCGACCGGTATGCCGAGGTCGGCAGAGCAGGCGGCAGCAAGCGCCTCCAGTTGCCCGAGACCATCCTCCCTCGCCCACTGGAAATCTCTGCTCAATTGCGCTTCCATCTCCGGTGACTTCAGGGTTGCGGCTCGGACCGCCCAGATGGCAAAGACAAATGGATGACCAGTCATCTCCCGCCACTCTGCAGCCAGATCATGGATTCGCAGCCCATGACCCGGAGCCATTCGTTCGACCTGCATTGCCGGATCCCCGATTACCAGCGCGGCATCCGCTTCTTCAAACATATTTTGATAGGCGCATCCTGGATCCGGTGTCCGCTCGATCAATTCCGGTTCGATCCCGTAACGATGCCGCAGCAGTATTCTCACCAATCCCTGCGAACTCCGTGATGATCTGTCCAGCGCCAGCCGTCGAACCTCTCCCAGTCGACAACGGCTGGCAATCAGCACGCTGCGCACTCTGTTCTTCGACGCAACGGCGACACCTGGAATGATCTTCAAGTCGGGGATTCGCTGGTATTCGATCGCGGGTATCAGCGCGACTTCACACTCCCCGCTGGCAAGCAGCTCAGAACACTTTGCCGGCGCCGTATCCCCAATAAACTCATAGCTCTTCCGCAGCCTTCCCCGGGCAAAGCTGTCAACCAGTGGTGCTGAATTGAGATACGTCGATGCCGCTATTCTCATCATCTGCCTCACCTCCGTCGTTACTTCTCATGACCCCTGGATTTTAGCACGCCGACCCCATTCCCAACCCCGACGCCACTCTCCTCACCAACCGGCTTCGCCTCCTGAAGGTTCCCCGTGCGCCCCTGATAAGTCTCCACCCTTGAATACTTTACGTCAACCTCTTCTACTTTGTTACTGTTTTGGAACAGGTCGACATATCTCTGTAAAAAAATCTATAGACAGCCGGAAAAACTGTGATAAACTGCCCCTGACTTAATTCACAAGTCGGGATTAATATCCACTCAACCTACAGGAATTTTTCATTTTAAGTGATCATCCTGCGATCATTACTTTTGCAATCGCCGTGTTGATTGCCGTCTTGAAAGGATTGGTAGTCTGTCTATGAAGCTATCATCACACGCTCTCCGTGCTCTTCAGGATCTCGATGAATCCGGGCGCGAGGCTGTTGAGCAGATTGTTCGCGCCCATATCCGTGCCTGCCGGATGAACGGGTTCCAACCAGAGAATCTTGAACGTGTCTACCAGGAAGCGATCGAGATTATTCGACTCGAGGGACCACCAAAGAAAGATCCAGCGCTTGGCGCCAGCAAGTACGAACCGACCCGGCGCTATGAGCAGTACCGCAGCCCGAGGGCTCTCTAACCTGACGGACGGATCGGGCCAGTCGCCTGCCTCTTCAGAAAGGCAATTGGCCCGATCGTCCAGTCCCTCTTCACCAGGTCTATTCTTTATCGACCTGTCGCCCTTTCAACCAGAAGCCATTATCACGGCTTACCGGTCTCCGGGATTGAGATCACCTCGCTTGCTACCCGGAATCCTCCCGCCAGGCAGAGACATCAGGCACAGACAACAGGCACAGACATGGCTTTAGTGCTTCCATAACGACGGCCTCTCTGCAAAGTCCATACGACATACACTTCTGACAGTATCCTGACCATTCTTTTCCGGAGCCGACGCTGTTTCCGGAGGGTAAAATTACAGTCTTCTTTTGCAGATCCTGACTTGAAATAGTCCATTTCGGATAATATTGTACTACTCACTCGACCACCGGGCAGAAATGGGCCAGGTGTTCAGACAGAGCTTGCAGACTACACCACAGACAATCAGATCTCTGGCGGGATGAGTATCTCACTCGGTAGGGAAATATTACGAACAGTCGGTATTAACGCGTTAGAAAGGACGATCGGAACTATGAAAAAGCTGATGATGACTGCAGTAGCACTGGCCGTGGTCCTGAGCCTCTCCAGCCTGACCTATGCGCAGGGAGAGAAGAAGACCCTCAGTGGTAACATTGTCGACAAGGCCTGCTCGGCCAGGGTTGGCAAGGCTGCCAATCCGCAGGAGGCTGCGGGTGGCCATGCCAAGAAGTGTGCTCTCTCCGACAATTGCAAGGCGAGTGGTTATGGAGTCTATGCAGATGGAAAGTTCTATGAGTTTGACTCCAAGGGGGCCGAACTTGCCGCCGCTGCGCTGACCAAGAGCGCGAAGGACAAGGGAGCAGTCTTCAAGGTGACTGGCAAGGTCAGTGGAGACAAGATCGAGGTCGAGTCGATTACCGAGACCGAGTAACGGAAGATCTTGATGATCACCATGGCCGGGCCGATGGGAGTCATACCTCGGCCCGGTCCTGTTTTTGCAAGTCCTGATTCAGGATATTTCAAGCAAGGTAGGGCGGGGAATGCGACAGTATCACGATCTGATGCGGTTCGTTCTGGAGAACGGTGTCAGAAAAGATGATCGGACAGGCACCGGCACCATCTCGGTCTTTGGATATCAGATGCGTTTCGATCTGGCAGAGGGCTTTCCGCTGGTGACCACCAAACGGGTTCACCTCAAATCGATCATTCATGAGCTGCTCTGGTTTCTGCGTGGTGAGACCAACACGGGATATCTGAAGAGTAACGGAGTAACGATCTGGGATGAGTGGGCGAACGAATCGGGAGACCTGGGGCCCGTCTACGGGGCACAGTGGCGATCGTGGCGAAGCGGTGCTGGGCAGACTATCGATCAGATTGCCGGACTGATCGACCAGATCCGTTCCAATCCCGATTCACGCCGGCTGATTGTCAGCGCGTGGAATGTTGGCGAGATCGATCAGATGGCTCTTCCTCCCTGCCACGCGCTCTTTCAGTTCTATGTAGCCGGAGGACGCCTTTCTTGCCAGCTCTACCAGCGCTCGGCGGATATATTTCTCGGCGTTCCATTCAATATTGCCTCATATGCCCTGCTGACCATGATGATTGCCCAGGTCTGCGATCTTCTTCCCGGAGAGTTCATTCATACATTCGGTGACGCTCACCTCTATCTCAACCACCTCGAGCAGACCCGGATCCAGCTCGCTCGCGAACCATACCCATTGCCACGGATGAACATCAACCCGGACGTGCGTGACATATTTGCCTTCCAGTTTACCGATTTCCGTCTCGAGAACTACCAGTCACATCCTCGGTTGGCCGGTGAAGTAGCCGTCTAGCCTTTGATGATCACCTTTTGCGCATAGAGGCTGGTCTTTTCAGGTGGATATTGGCGAAATTGATAAACTGCTCCCAGTCGTAATCTGTCACATCGTGTTTGCCGGCGCGAATGTGATGGCCGATCGTCGTCGTGACGGGCTGATGTAGGCCCGGCATCGCAGTGATTCCCAGTCCAGATCTTCCCAGAAGACGATAGACTGGATCGGCCCCCCGTGCTCCAAGGAACTCTCCGCGGGGATCGGCCCAGAGATCTTCGGCAGCGCTGGCGACATAGACAGGGCGGGGAGCAATCAAGGCAAGAAGCAGATGCTGGTCGACCGGCAGGGAGTCGACTTCCCGATTGTACTTTTTAAAATTACCAGCGAACCAGTGTGGGAAGGCCGTGTTGATCCGTTCAATCGTCTCTCCAAAATTGCGACGGGCAAGCGCCGCACCGCCCTCGCCACTGTCATTGGAGATGACGATGGCAAACCGTGGATCCTGAGCGCCAGCCCAGAGAGTAGCTTTGCCGATGCGCGAGTGGCCGTGAAGGATGACCTGCCGGGAATTGACTCCTGGTATCTTCTCCAGCACATCAAGACAACGACTCATCCCCCACGCCCAGGCACCGAGTGCTCCCCATTCATCTGGTCCGGGTGATCTCTGGCCAGGTTGATAGTAGTGAGGAATGATCGAATCAGCGAGACCCTGTGCGTGATCGGGATAGAGATCGCCATAATAGATCGTCGCTACTCCGTAACCACTCCGCAGGATCATGCCGAGCGGCCAGCGTGAAATAGCCATGCCACGAGATTTGGCAGTGGCCCGATTGTTCAATACCCGACCCTCATTGTCTGCGCGCATCCAGGCGGACGAAATGGCGACATCCGGTTCATTGGTCACGCTCTGGTTACCATTGAAGTTCATGCCCAGAAAGACTGGTACCGGGCCTTTGCGGCCGTTTGGAAGATAGAGAAGGATGTTCATCCGCGGTCCATCGGCCCTGTTGGTCAGCCGGAGTGTGATCTCCTGCCGGGTGGCAAGACCATCGAGCGCCGCCGGTTGACGGGAGACCGTCTCGAAGGTGAGCCTGCCTTTTACGGCCATAGCGGAGGACGGAGTTCGACCGTAGACCTCCTGCGCAAAGAGATCAAGAATCTCGGCCCGACGTACCGGCCATTCTCCGGCGGTGGTGATTCGATGACCATTTCTCATGACGAGTGGGTCGGGCAGTCTGTATGTTCCAGCTTTCGCTTCATCATAGTTTGCATTGTTCGGATTCTGGGCACCCGGAACGGTGAAGAGCAGGATCAGAATGAAGATCGAGAGATAAGTGCGCATTCCAGCCATGAGGTCTCCTTGATGAATTCATATGGTATCGGTGACAATTGATTGAATGAATGATAACGCTGTCGGTTGGAATTGAGAAGATTGAAAGTGGAAGTAAGATCTTGAGCAGGTGTAACCAACCGCGGCAGTGGCAGGAATGACAGACTCTCCGGGGGAGTGATGATCGTCTCACTTATCGTGGCAGCGGATAGAAATAACGGGATCGGCATTGCGAACCGCATTCCCTGGCGGCTTGCCGCCGACCTGAAACGATTCCGGGAGCTGACCCTGGGTCATCACCTCATCATCGGTCGACGCACCTTTGACTCGATCGGGCGACCGCTTCCGGGACGCCGGATGATTGTCCTGACCAGGCGGAAGGATGCTCATTTCGATGAGTGCCAGACTGCCGGGTCACTTTCCGAGGCGCTCCTCATCGCCCGTGAAGCTGGCGAGACGGAGGCATTCATTGGCGGGGGTGCCGATATCTATCGACTTGCTCTTCCGCTTGCCGACCGACTCTATCTGACACGTGTCGACTCGACCAACCCCGCCGACACCTTCTTTCCATTCTGGGATTCATCCGAGTGGGTTGAAGCTGCGCAATCTGTCCATCCGGCCGATGAGCGGAATGAGTTCGAGATGACATTTCATCTCTACGAGCGGAGACCCCACCCTGAGCATGAAGGCTGAAATAATCTCGACGAGCATCGACCGGTCGCTGAGAACAAAAAAAGAGGAGGCCCGGAGGCCTCCTCTTTTTTTGTTCTCTCCCGTTTCGCTTAGAAGCTGTAACGGAGGAAGATCTGCATGAAACGCGGCGATCCCTGGATTGCCGTGTAACGGCTCCAGTTGACCGGTGGCGTCTTGGTCTGCGGATCGAGCGGAATACCAAAGCCGCTGCGGCCGGTATCGAATGCTCCCATCGCCTGGTAGTTGAAGAGGTTGAAGACCTCCCAACGGAGCTGCAGGTTGTGCCGCTCGTTGTAGGGCATCTTGAAGCTCTTCCCAAGTCCAAGGTCCGTACTGACCGTCCCGATGTTACGGAAGACGTTGCGGTCTCCCGTCTCACCCGGCAGCGGGTTGCGGAGGCTCTGGAATGCCTGGGTCGTGTTGCATCCGAAGAGCGCTCCACCACGTGTCGGGCAGGTCGTCACCGGACGGGTTCGTACCGAACTCGACTGGACGTTCCAGTTGGTCGCCCAGCGTGCATCGTCATATGGCGAGAAGGTCGGAAGTCCCGAATTCGCCCGGACGATCGAGCTCAACTGCCATCCCCCGATGATTGCATCGAGAACCCCATTCGCCTTGCCGCCAATCAGACGGCCCTTGCCCAATGGAAGCTGCCAGACCGCATTGGCGTTGACAACGTGGGTCACGTCAAAGTCGGAGATCGCATAGTTGTCACTCTGCCGGAATGGATTGAGGATAAAGGCTGTACCGGACGAGACACCTGAGGTCATCAGACCCGAGGCGTCATCAAACGACTTCGACATCGTGTAGTTGAAGTCGAGAGTCAGCGACTCCTTGAACCGCTGCCGCACCGAAACGGTGAAAGCATTGTAGTCGGAGTTGCCGATCGAGCTCCACGCGCCCAGCGTACCATACTGCGGCTGGGTGTACATATGGCAGTTACGATTGAAGCTCTGCACCGGGTTACAGGCCGCATTGCCGAGAGTCGAGATCTCCCAGAGAACGCTTGTCCAGTCGTTACCGTAGTTGTAGAAGCTCGCTCCTCCAAGTCCACCCGGAACCGTCAGCGCGTAGACCGCCTGTGTCTGGTTGTAGGCCGGGTTGAGCCCGAGAGTGTCGGCCAGGTTGGCCGGGAAGAGATTGGCAAAGTATGGAATCTGGGCAATGCTCGAAACGGGCGTGCCCTGTGACCGCAGCACTTCCAGCCGTCCGGCCGCCGTGTACCAGTCGGCACCAGACCGTGGATCGGTCAGGTTGTTGAACGACATGATGTCACGTGAAGCAAGCAGCTTTCGTGCCTTCCGACCGATGTAGGAGAGCTGGAGGATCGTCCCGGACGAGAGCTCCCTCTCAAAGGTCAGGTTCCAGTTGTAGTGGGTCGGGGCGACGATCGAATCGTCGAGACCGCCCTCGATGTTGCCCGGATAGAGCCGGGTGATCGGTGTCCGCGGGAAGGTGATATTACCCGGAACGACCACGCCAGGAAGTCCACGAACCGCCTGTCCATACCCGGTGAAGAGCGGACCAGGATTGGTTGTCAGGTTGAAGGTGTTGGCCGAAGTGACTGCACTCGACGAGAAACCAAGCGTATTGTTCAGGTCGAAGGTCACCGCGAGCTGGTTTCCATAGTAGTCGTTGAACATCGAGAAACCACCGCGCCAGACCGACTTGCCGACATCACCGAAGACCCAGTGGAGCAGGCCGGACTTGAAGTCGGGTGACCAGCTCACGGCCGTCCGCGGCTGGAAGTTGTTCTTGTCGAAACGGTACATGCTCGACCGGCCATTCGCCTTCCCGGCCAGATCGAGCGAGATCAGGTCGTTGAATGGCTTGCCGATCTTCATTCCATCGACTCGGCGCTGGAAGTAGTTACCCAGGCTGATGTTCGGCTTGACTTCGTATCCGAACTTCTCATAGACCGGGGTGCTGATACCATAGCGGAGCCCGAAGGTCACCGTCAGATTCGGCTTGATCTTCCAGGAGTCCTGTACGTAGGTGTCATACTCCTCAGTCGCAAAAGTCCGGTCGGCCGATGAACCCGAGTTGAGCAGCTTGCCATCCTTGCTGAAGATGAAGTTTGCCGAGAACTGGCTGAAACGGCCGACAATCGCCGCCACGGCGTTCTGGACGTTTGAGATGTCGGCTCCGGCGATATTGTAGCCGGCGGCGAGAATCGGTGAGGTGATCGACGTACCGCCACCAGGGTAGAATGAAGGATTGGTGATCGCGCTGTCGAACGAGTTGGCAAACGACTGGCGCTGATTGCGGATGATGCGGATGTTGGTACCGAACTGCAGCGAGTGCGATCCCTTGATCCACGATGTGTCGTTGGTGATGTTCTGCACCGGCGTCGTTCGGTTGAGTGTCCGGGAGAAGAGGAACGGACTGAAGATGAAGCGGAACGAGACCGAGTTTGCTCCCGAATCTCCCTGCGTGCTGAACGCATCGCGCGTCAGACCGTAACGGAAGTTGTTGACCACGTTGTTCGAGACCGTCCAGGTGTGGCCGACGGTGAATCCGCTCGGATGGCTCCAGGTCGAGGGCTGCGGCGTGTCAGGAAAGTTCTGAACGGTCCCGAGATTGTCGTTGATGTAGTTGGCGCGAGCAAAGACCTGGTGGTTAGTCGCGAGGTTGAAGTCGAAGCGGGCGACGTGCGAGCTACGATCCTCGGTGATCGGCGCATTGAAGCGGTATCCGGCCGTGTTGAGCAGCCGTCCCGGTGCGCTATCACCGGCATTGAAGTCGTTTGCCGCATACTTGCGTGCAGCATCGGCCAGCGCGGCAATCGCCGCTGGATTGGTACCTGCGCTCGGGAAGACCGTCGCAATATTGGCCGCCGTCAACTGCTCGATCGCTCCGGTCGCAGCGTTTCGGTAACGGATGATTCCCTGACCAAGAGTCGAAAGAGGAACGGTGCGGGTCACCGGGACACCGCGCTTCTCCTGCAGACCTTCGTAGCTGTAGAAGAAGAAGATCTTGTCCTTGATGACTGGTCCGCCAATTGCCCCACCATAGAAGTGACGCCGACGTGCCGGTCGTTTCACACCACTGCGGTTATTGAAGAAGTCGTTCGCATCGAAATAGTCGTTACGTCCGCCGTAGAAGAGTGCGCCACGGATTTCGTTGGTCCCACCCTTGGTCACCAGCGAGACCTGCGCACCCGATGAACGGCCCTGGCTCGGGTTGGCGTTGACCGTCGTCACGCGGAACTCCTGGATCGCCTCGGCGTTCAGTCGCAGCACGGGGGAAGAGAGAGAGTTGGTCTGCGCCTCGTTGATGTCGACACCATCGAGCGTGATGTTCGACTGGTCACTGCGCGCTCCGGCGACATATCCCTCTTTGGTTACGCCGGCCTGCAGGGTCAGCAGTGCTGCCGGGTTGCGGTCAGGCAGTGGCAACTGGATGATCTGGTTGTTGCCAATTGCCGTTCCAAGTGTCGCGTCCTGGGTGTTGACCGTGATCTCCGTGCTCGACGAGACCGTGACCACCTCGGTCACTGCACCAACCTCGAGGCTGAGGTTGATCGTCGAGGCCGTGTCGACAAGTGTCTTCACTCCGGTGGTGACCGACTTTTTGAAGCCCTGTGCCTCGACCTCGATGACGTAGTCACCCGGCGGCAGAGCCGTGATGTTGTAAGACCCATTACCCTCGGAAGCTGCCGAACGGGTAATGTTTCTGGCATCGTTCTTGATGGTGATCGTCGCACCGGCAATGACCTGACCCTGAGCATCCGAGATTGTTCCACGGATGCTGGAGGTGCCAGTCTGTGCCGAGACGCTGGCGTTAACTGCCAGGGCGATGATCATCACGCAGACCAGATAAGTGATTGCGGACTGAATTGTTTTTCTCATGCACTCCTCGCAAGAACTGTTGATTGAAATTCCGTGATTGCGATGTTCATCCGTTATCTGTTGATGGATTGGATTATGAACAGATCCCGGGCGAATATCGCCATTAAGAATTTGGGCTTGTTGACAGCACTCAATCCGGATTCGCTCTGCCCGGATCTCGATAATTGGATATTACTTAAAGATTACTGCCGATGTTCAATCTGCAACTCTTCATCTTTCATTCGGTCAGAGCCGGAATCACTCTCACCTCTGTCGATAAGGATGCAATTGCGGTCTTCACTTAACATCACTGGCATCACTTGTAAGATCACTAGTGCCTGAACCGTCTGTCGATCGAAGGTTCGCCAAAGCGACTGCCAGGAGTGTTGAAGCTCTACTGCATTATAACAGCTTTATTAAAGCAAATCTTATGCCGATTTATTGTCAGTAATACCCGCAGCCCAACTACTCCAGGGGCTCACGGATAAAATGTTTATTCATAGACGTTTATGATATCTACTGTGGTTCGGACGACGGAAAAGGCCTTGATGTTCAACAACCGGGGTTACCAAATTTATGGATATTGTCCAGATTTTTGAAGATGGAGAATAAAATTAGCGCCATATCCAGCCTCAATTGAAAGTCGAAACAGTTGTGGGGAAGGGGCGGTTGAGGGACATCATGCAGGTGGCTGGACACTGCCTCCCATCATTACTTCCCTCCATACTTTTCGTTTCCCGGCCTTTGCGTTATCCTGAATGGCGTATGAAGAGAGTACTATGCCCATCTTGCAATCGGGAGACGACCTGGGAGGAGAATCCCTCAAGACCATTCTGCTCAGAGCGTTGTCGGCTCGTTGACCTCGGACGATGGGCCGCTGAGGAGTATCGGGTGGCGCTTCCGGAGTTGCTCCCCGATTCATCGGTCGAGCTGTTCGATCAGTCAGGTCGGGAGGTTGACGAGGAAGGGGAGAGGCGATGACCTTTTCGAGAAGATTCATAACCAGGTTGAGTAATCGGCAGACCGGTGAGGTCTGTGGAACGGTGTTGAGATTGGGTACGCTTCTCGTGCTGCCGCTGATGCTGACCTCCTGTGATCGCGCCGCGGCGCCAATCCCGCTGAGTGGTGCGGCGGCACGGCAGTCGGTGAAGGCAGGTATTGCCGGACGGCCACTCGTCAACAAAGAGGCGATCAGTGGGTCCTTCGATGTTCCGATCGACCGGCTCGACGGTTCACGGTTCAGTCTGCGTGACTATGAGGGTAAAGTACTGGTGATCGATTTCTGGGCAACCTATTGCCCGCCCTGTGTCAAGCAGGCGCCCCAGCTGGCCGAGCTGAGTCGCAGATATTCCGGACAGGGGCTCGAGGTGATCGGCCTCACCTCTGACGAGAAGTCTGATCAGCCCAAAGTCGAAGAGTTCATGCAGCGCGTCGGCATCAGCTACCAGATCGGGTACGCCAGTAACTGGGTCTCCCGCTCCTTCCTCTATGGAACAGAGGATGAGACCGGGGCTCCTCCAATACCCCAGCTCTTCATCATTTCGCGGAAGGGTGAGGTGGTCGAGCATCTGATTGGTGACAGTCCACAGCACGGAATAGCCCATCTCGAAGAGGTGGTCAAACGCGAGCTGACGCTCAATTGAAGAGCGGCTCCGGGCGAACCCGGACAAAGAGGTGAATTGCTTACCGGCGCGTTGTTCAATAACGGTGAGGAGAAATGCTGAAATGATCCATACGTCTGACGTTGCATCATCTGTTCGACCTGCGGACCGGCTACGCTGGCCAATCTCAATCTTCCTGCAGGTTATGGTCACTCTTCTTTTATCGGGTGGGGTTGTCACGGCCCAGTCAGTGCCGGAACTGCCCGAACGTAATGGTGCCGGAGACACCCCGGATATCGCCATCAATCTCGTTCAGGGCGCGACGGGTGCCGGCGAGCCACTCAAACTCTCCAGCCTCGGTGGGCAGGTTGTCCTGCTCGATGTCTTCTCTTCAAAGTGTCCACACTGCGTGGATCATGCGCCGCATGTTGCTGAGATCTACAACCTGTATCGTCAGAAAGGCTTTACGGTTCTGGGCCTCGCAACCGATCAGCCCGATCGCGCCGAGGATGTCAAATCCTTCATGAGTAAGGCCAAGATTGCCTATCCGGTCGGTTTTCTGACAGCAGAGGTGATCGTCTATTTTATGGATCGCCGCAACCATGGAGTTCCGCAGATGGTGCTCTTTGGCCGGGATGGCAAGATGGTCAAGCGGCTCATAGGCTGGGGCCCGGACGACGACAAGGGGCTGCGGACGGCGATCGAGGCGGAACTGACTAAACCGGCCCCGCGGGCTGGAAAATAATGGCCCTGATTGCTGGCTGATTTTAATCATGAGAAAAGCAAAGATTGTGGCGACGATCGGACCGGCTTCGCGCTCGCCTGAACAGCTTCGGGCGCTGCTCCTGGCCGGAATGGATGTCATGCGTGTCAACATGTCGCACGGTTCGCATGAGTATCACGCGGAGGCGATCAGAAACGCTCGGGAGATAGCCGCAGAGATTGGCCGCCCCCTCGCGGTTCTGCTCGATCTCAGCGGGCCGAAGATTCGTACCGGAAAGCTGAAGGATCATCAGCCGATATTTCTGCAGTCGGGTCAGCAACTGACCATCACTACCCGGGAAGTCGAAGGAGACTCGACCCTTCTCTCGACCAGTTACACCAATCTTCCGAAGGATGTCAGCATTGGTGACCGGATCCTGCTTGCCGATGGTCTGATCGAGCTCCAGGTTGAGCAGGTTGGCAACACCGAGGTCGAGTGCCGGGTTCTCAATAGTGGTCAGCTTGGTGAGAACAAGGGAATCAATCTTCCGGGAGTTAAGCTGTCGGCTCCATCATTGACCGAGAAAGATCGTGGAGATCTGAAATTTGGTCTTGATCAGCAGGTCGACTACGTTGCCCTCTCCTTCGTCCGTAGTGCACGTGACTGCATCGGTGCAAAGACGCTGATCGAGTTTCTCGGCGCCAACGTCCCGTTGATTGCCAAGATCGAGAAGCGGGAGGCACTCGAGGATCTTGACGGGATCATCGAGGCCAGCGATGGGGTGATGGTCGCCCGGGGAGATCTTGGCGTGGAGACATCGGTGGAGAGCGTCCCGGTCTATCAGAAACAGATCATTGCCAAGGCCAATGCCGCCGAGAAGCTGGTGATTACCGCCACCCAGATGCTTGAGTCGATGACTCACGAACCGCGCCCGACCCGTGCTGAGGCCTCGGATGTCGCAAATGCCATCCTCGATGGAACAGATGCCGTGATGCTCTCGGCTGAGACGGCAGCTGGTGATTATCCTCGGCAGTCGATCGAGACCATGGCCCGCATCATCACATTTATGGAGGGCAGTTACCTCCGCTCCGGACGACTGCGGGAACGGATCGACGGGCAGCAGCTTGGCATCGAAGGCCGTGCCATTGCCGAAGCCGCCAGCTACGCGGCCCAGGAGATCCGGTCGAAGCTGATCATCGTCTTTACGAAATCCGGCAATATGGCCCGCCACCTGGCTGCCTTGCGGCCGTCCCAGCGCATCGTTGCCGTAACTCCACACGAGACAACCTACCGATCCCTTGCCGCAGTCTGGGGAATCGAGCCCTGCCTGCTCGACTTTTCCGGGCACACCTC
>CAIOZW010000046.1 GCA_903862855.1 uncultured Acidobacteriota bacterium | reverse complement strand
TCCAGTGTCGGGCAAAATCCTGCCAGCTCTTCATGTCCTTGAAGGTCTCATAACGACGACCACCGAGGCAGGCGACCCGCAGCCTTTCGACTCCCAGCTCCGCGGCAACTCGGGCGACTGGAGCCAGTGACTCTTCACTCTCGAGCAGTCGCGCACTCACTCCCAGCTCAAGCTCCATCTCCCGTCTCTCAAGCCGCTGGCGCACCGCTTTCAGCTGTTCACCATCGGTCCCGCCAAGCTGCTCATAACCCATCTGCGCGACCCCGGCGCCCAGGTCGTGGCAGAGATCGATGAACTCTGCCGCCCCGACCAGTGGTCGCTTCTCCGGGGTGCGTTGGCGGGCCAGGGCTGTCCGCACCGGGATCGAGGTCCACGCCACTCCGTAGCCCTTCGATCTTCTCCGCACGCCGGTCTGCGCCAGCACTGCGGGCGAGATCAGACCGGCAGCCGTCAGTTGGATAAAGTTTCGGCGATCCATTTCGTCCTCGTTTCTTACCCCGTTTTTTGCCACGTTTTACGATTGACTTCGTTCTTGAATTTCCGGTCAGCAGGGCGAACTCGTCAGGACTCTCCGCACACTCTTTCCGGTCATTGGATAACGCTGATTGAAACCCAAAACTTACCGGTTGGCAAAGGCTCTTGTGTCGATGGAGATATTTTCTTTGGTGATAGCGCAACCGTCTTATTCCAACATTGCGGTTGGCACTGTTCACAAATGGAGGTGTGCAGATGCAGAGGCCAAAATGGAGGGGTGCTTCGTGAAGCGCGCCAAACTAACAATGGCAAACTTCGGCAAGATGTCGCAAATAGTGGTACGCTGTAGACTTGGATGAGCAGGAATTGGTTCCGGCCCATGTAAGTCATATAGGTCATATAGTTGGTTGACACAGTGCGATTAACGAATGCAATTGCCATGAAAATCCTCACAACAGAAGAGCTCTATCATCGATGCGATCCCGATCAGTTCAATTTCGACACGACCGCAGATCTTGAAGAGATCAGCGAGATGGCCGGCCAGGAGAGGGCGGTTGAGGCCGTTCTCTTCGGAATTGGCATCCGGCGCGAGGGATACAACCTCTTCGCACTGGGCCCATCGGGAACCGGCAAGCATACACTGGTCCGCGGATTCATCGCCGAGCAGGCCTCACGCGAACCGACACCCTGTGACTGGTGCTACATCAACAATTTCGAGCAGTCGACCAGGCCTGTGCTCTTGCAACTGCCACCTGGAATCGGGCGCAGACTTCAGAGTGACATGGATTGCCTGATCGAAGAGCTCCGCTCGACTCTCCCGGCCGCCTTTGAGACAGAGAGCTTTCGGACCCGTCGACAGGCGATCGATGAAGAGATTGAAGCTCGTCACGAGGCCGCATTCCGGACTCTCGGCGAGGAGGCCCAGGGGAAGGGAGTCGCGCTGCTCCACACGCCGACCGGCTTTGTCCTCACCCCGGTCCAGAACGATGAGGTGCTCACTCCGGAGCAGTTCGAGAAATTGCCACCGGAGCAGCAGAACCAGATCACGACGGTCATCTCCGAACTGCAGGAGAGGCTGCAGGCGATCATCAGGCAGAGCCCGCAGTGGCGCCGCGAGGGGTACGAGAAGATCAAAGCGCTCACGCGCGAGGTAACCAGTGTCGAGGTTGGCCACCTCATCGACGAGCTGCGCGGGAAGTATGAAAAGTTGCCTGAAATCGTCAGCTATCTCAGTGCCGTTCAGCAGGATGTGATCGATAACGTAGATGATTTCATCAAACCACCCGAGCCGGCGCTGGCCGCTTTGATGAGTGGCTCCCCGTCGGCCAATGGGAAAGGTTCGTTCACGTTTCGCCGCTACAAGGTCAACCTTCTGGTTGCCCACGAGGAGAAGAGTGGCGCACCGGTCGTTTATGAAGACCATCCGACCTTTCCCAATCTGATCGGGCAGGTCGAGTACCTTTCCCATCTCGGGGCCATGGTCACCGACTTCAATCTGATCCGTGCCGGGGCGCTCCAGCGGGCCAACGGTGGCTATCTGCTGCTGGATGCTCACAAGATCCTGCAACAGCCGTATGCGTGGGATGGATTGAAACGGGCACTTCGCGCTGGTGAGATCCGGGTCGAATCTCCCGGTCAGTCGATCGGGCTGATGAATGCCGTCTCGCTCGAACCACAACCGATACCACTCTCGGTCAAGGTGGTCCTGCTGGGTGAGCGGACGCTCTACTATCTTCTCTCGCAGTATGATCCCGATTTCAGCGAGCTCTTCAAGGTTGCCGTCGATTTCGAGGATGAGATGACGCGTAGTCCGGAGAACCATCTGCTATATGCCCGGACGATCGGTTCGATCGCCCGCAAAGAAGGATTGTTGCCGCTCGATCGGGCCGCAGTTGCCCGGGTCATCGAACACAGTTCGCGCCTTGCTGGCGATGCCGAACGGATGACGACCCACAAGGTCACCCTTGCCAATCTGCTGCGCGAGGCAGATTTCTGGGCGGTTCGTGAAGAGAGGACCGCCATTGGTTCTGGCAATGTCCAGCAGGCGATCGATGCCCAGAACCGGCGAGCCGATCGGATGCGCACTCGCTATCTTGAAGAGATCGAGCGCGGAACGATTCTTATCGACACTTCAGGGCAGCGGGTCGGGCAGATAAATGGTCTCTCGGTGATCATGCTCAACCAGTTCTCATTTGGCCATCCGACCCGCATTACGGCTCGTGTCCGGCTTGGACGCGGTGAGGTGATCGACATTGAACGGGAGGTCGCTCTGGGTGGGCCGATCCACTCCAAGGGAGTTCTGATTCTCGCCGGTTTTCTGGGTGCCCGCTACGCGACTGACTACCCGCTTTCACTCTCGGCAAGTCTTGTCTTTGAGCAGTCCTATGGCGGGGTGGAGGGCGACAGTGCCTCCTCAGCTGAACTCTACGCCCTCCTCTCGGCTCTTGCCGAGATTCCTTTGCGACAGTCTTTTGCCGTCACCGGTTCAGTCAATCAGCATGGTGAGGTCCAGGCGATTGGGGGAGTCAATGAGAAGATCGAGGGATTCTTTGATCTCTGTCGGGTAAGAGGTCTGACCGGTGAGCAGGGAGTACTCATTCCGGCTGTGAATAGCAGACATCTGATGCTCCGGCACGATGTCGTCGCGGCAGTCGCGGCCGGGCAGTTCCACATACATCCGGTCAGTACCATCGATGAGGGGATCGAAATCCTGACTGGTCTCCCCGCCGGTTCCCGTGACCTCCAGGGCCACTTTCCCTATGGCAGCATCAACCAGCGAGTCGAGGTTCGCCTGATCGAGCTGGCCGAGAAGCGAATCTCGTTCGGTTCGGGTCAGAGTGGGAAGGAGGGGTGAATGGGCAGAGATACTGACGAGCGGGCCTGGCACCAGATCACGGACGATTCAGTCCGTGATCATCCTTTCAAGGCTTTGGCAAAATCCTCTATTTTTACTCGCGTGTTCAAGTCGTCGAGTTTTTTCGAAACCGGCTCAACACCCTGTCTGGATGAGTCTATCGTCCCCTCTACCCCGCGACTGCAGAAAAAGAGTGTGACAAAGTTCACTCATTCAGCTTCCCCTGAAAGGTACAAGCGTGTAAGATCAAAGTTCTTCTTGAATGGACGAATCTGCACGTCCCGAGTTTGACTTGATTTGACTATTGATTACAGCCTCGGCAACATCTCTTTCAATGATGGTCGTCCTGATTTCTGATCAACCTTGATCTCCAGGACAAGAACCATCGCCGATGGCTTTTGCTTTGGGATATCCCAGTTATGATGACGATAGGTATACATTACAACGGCACCATTGCGGTGCTCGATCTGAAGGGGAAATTTATCAAGGGGCAGGGCGGCCACCAGCTCCAGATTCTTATCGACAAGGTTCTGACGGCTGGAACCAACAAGGTTCTTCTCAATCTGACCGATGTGCCGATCATCGACAGCATGGGGATTGGAGAGATCGTCCGTGCCTATACCAAGGTGCATGGGGCGGGCGGGGTGCTCAAATTGGTCGGATTGACCGATCGGGTCTACGGAGCTCTCCGGATTACTCAGCTTCTCGATCTGATTGAGAGCCATAAGACAGAGGAAGATGCTGTCGGGAGCTTTGGCAAGGAGAAGAAGGGGCGCCCCCGCAAAAAGGACAAGGATCAGCAGTCAGATTCCGAGTAGAAGAGAATTGCCCGGAAGTCATCCGGTTAGTCAAGGACTGCCGGGCCCGATTCTCAACTCAGTCGATGCTCATCATTTATGGTCCAGCCTTGCGCGTGATTGCATAATAGCCCTCTTTGTGCTGGACCTTCAGACTCGGCAGGCCGCGTGGGGGTTTTACCTGCACCTTGATCTTGTGCCACTGACCGTCACGATTGACATTGGTTGGCGAGTAGCCAATGCTGTACTGGTGGCGCAATTCGAGGGCGATACGGGTCGTTGCATCCTCAAGTTCGGCAGCTGAGCGCGGGAAGAAGGCCTTTCCGCCCGTTACCTGCGCAATCTCTTCCAGAATTGCCTGTCCCTGCATGTCAAGCGTTCCACCGGCAGATCCACCCATCTCGACGATACCAATAGAGTAGATCTGGACACCCGCTTCGCGGAGCAGCTTCCGCAATTCGCCATAGGTATAACGGGAAGAATTGTCCTGACCATCCGAGATCAATAGAAGGGCTCGTTTCGAATGGCGTCCCTGCTTGACCTTCTCGATGCCGAGATAGGATGCATCGTAGAGTGCCGTCTGCCCCTTTGCGTCGATGAGGGTCAATTTGTTGGCGAGGGTATCGCCATCAGAGAATTCCGCAATCAGATTGGCACGTTGATTGAAGCCGACGAGAAAAAAGTCGTCTTCGCGGTGGCTGGTCTCGATGAATGCCCGAAGCGATTCCCGTGCGCGATCCATCTTGCCCTTCATGCTTCCCGAGACATCGAAGACGATTCCCAGGCTGACCGGGACATCATCGTCACTGAAGAACTCGATCGACTGCTTGACCTTGTCCTCAAAGACTTCAAAATGCTGGCGATCGAGCCCGGTGACGAGACGATTGTATGGATCGGTTACCGTCACGGTCAGGGTGACGATGTCGGTATCGAGGCGGATCCGCTCATCAGATCGACCTTCGACCTTCGATGGGGACTGACTCTGCTGGCCCGGCTGAGTCTTCGGAGGTGTGGCGGGAGGTGACTGGGCAAGAATCACACCTCCGCAGAGCGTGACCACAAGCAACGCCGACGACACGAGCACCCTCAACCGGTCGGTCATCTTGTACTGTTTGGAAACCATCTCAATCTCCTGCGAACTGGGCCACTCAAGGTTGGCTCGATCTTCAAATGCGGAGGCCGTAAAAAGCCTCCGGGTCATCGGAGAATAACTGCGCCGTCCATTCTCCCTGATCGGCCGGACTTGGGGAGCCCGGTGAGCAGAGAAGCCTGTCTGGAAGCGGCTCCCGCCGGGTTGGACCAGCAGGATGGGCATCGATGGCTCGGGGATAACTGCAAAGGCATTGTAGCACACGGTCGGGTCAATTTTGTCGACTCACTGCGGGGAGTCAAATAAAGTTGATCGAACAGTGTTCCCGACCCGCCATGGCTCGGGAGGCTACATCTCTTCGCGGATCACCAGCTCCCGTTGTCCCGCATCGTGCAGTCGACCCTGGCGAGGGTCGAGAAGCTGGTATTCGATGGTCAGAGGGCCCTTGATGGATGCCGGAATGAGAAAAATGAAGATTGGGGCCTGATCCTGGCCGTTGGGGGGGATAAGCCGCTGATCCCGATGGAAGAACTCACCCTTCTCGTTGCGGATCGCCAGCTCGATGTTGATCCCGTGACGCGTGCTTCCCTCGGTGAAGATGGTGATCCTGACCTGGTCACCCGGCCGGTAGCTTGGCTGATCGGTCTGCAGGTCTTTCAGCCCGATCTGCTCTACCTCAGTCAGTCCACTCACCGGTAGATCACCCTCGATCAGCAGGCTTCGATCACGGTCGAGAAGCCGGTAGTGGACGGATGGCTCACCCTCATCATCGGCAAAATTGTCTGGTAGCTCGAAGCCCAGATTCAGATTCCGCTCGATGTTGACGGGTTTGCTGTCGCGATATTTACGGTATGAGATCTCAAGAGTTGCCTTCTCGATCGGGCGTTCGGCCTGGAGATCGATCGAGAGGATCGCCCCGACAGGATTTCCCGGGTTGGAAAGAAGTTGTGCCTGGAGCTGGACCGGGGGTGGAGGAACAAAGGTCTCGAATTGCCGAATGGGTTGTGGGGATGTTTCAGGGCGGGTAATGGAGAGATCACTGGATTCAGTCGTTCGGCCATTCCGCTGGATCGGATTGAGTGCAAGTCTGTTGCCGGGCGCCGGGTCGCTGTTCTGGCGGAGAGTGGCGTGGCGGTAGATGATGAGACTCCGTCCCGTCCTCTCATTCACCCCCGAGATCTCATAGACGGCGAGAACGTAGCGATTTTCGCTCCCACTATTCCAGCTCAGCCCGTCGAGGAGAAGGCTCAGTGACTGATCGGGCAGGATCGTCAGCACTGCCTGTCCGATTTCGCGCATTTCACTCTCAGATCCAAGGGAGAGCACAATCTGGAGAACTCTTTTCCGCCCTTCATTGGTCACCTCGAGCACCAGCTGCCGGCCTGCTGGCCGAACCTCGGCGACGACTCCATTCCCGAGGGCCTGGGCTCGATTCCAGACTCCACCTCCAGCGCAGACCATTAGAAGAGCCACCCTCAAGATCAGCGAGGTGCAACTCTTCACCCGATGTTGGAGTCGATCTTTCACGGCAGTGGGATTTTCCTGGGCTGGAAAGTAAAAGAGATGAGGCGGATCGATCATCGGGTCAATCTCTCGACAATCGGTCCGCCTCAGGTTATGTCAGATCAAGCAATGGTCTGGTCCGGCTCAAGGCCGGTCCAGCCTACTGGTCTGCCTCACCGTTGATTGCCCGATTGAGGCGGGCAATCACGCCACGCGCCTGGCGACCGTTGTTGATCTGCCGAGTCCAGACCGTGAAGAGAACCTCGATCTCCTCATTGGTGTACTTCCTGATCGTCGGACCACCCTGGCGACCGTTAATATCGACGACGATGCGGTTGAAACGGAGTTTGGCCCCGTTGACATCGCTGTCGAATGGACTGATCTCGAGATGGATCAGTGGTGCACCGGTTCCTTTCTGGAAGTTGGCCACCACACCCGGCTGGGTCAGCGTCGACTTGATGGTGTTGAGCGGACGACCGGTCAACTGTGATATTTTCTGTCGCGCATCGTCCGGGATCGTATAGTTGAGGGTCCCGGCGATCGTATCATCACTGTTGGCGGCCGTGACGGTGAAGGTCACCTTGCCGCGCACATCATAGACATCGGCGTCACCACTGCGGATCTTGGCGATGACCAGCTTCGGTGCGGTAGTGTATGCGACCGGGCGTGGTTGGTCATCCTGGGCCATTGCCGGGGCGACAAAACCCGTCAAGGCGAGAAGGCCAATCGCGAGGGTGATGGCGCTGGCGGTCAATCTGATGGTTGACATTTTCATTTCTAAGCTTGCCTCCATAATCGAATCGTTGGTTGAAATCAGAATTTTATTGCCTGTGGCGTTTCTTATGATCCACTTGTCAAATGATGACGGTCAGCTCAAAAGAACTTACCGCCCTGCCACAAAAACTTAGGATACGAATTCCACGAAAGAAATTCAAACCCCAAAATGCACCATAATGGATCCGGTGGGATCAGGAGCCGGATCGATCAGTCTCCACCATCAGGGATGAGGAGACGATTGATGGCCATGACGATCCCCAGCCGTGGTCGGCGCGAGTTGATCTGCCTCGTCCAACTGCAGAGCAGCTGGGGCAGGGTCTCGACCGTTCGCAATGAGACATCGATTCGCACTCGGGTTGGTTCGGTCGACATCTCTCTGCCTTGTCCGGTAAATTTGACCGCCGGCAGATCAAGATCGATGTCCGGACAGGATGTTCCTCGGCGCCAGTTCAGCCGCAGCTCCTCGCGATGGATCGTTTCGGGCAGCTCGAGGCCACGCTTCACAAGACGTTGCCGTTCTCCGGGAGGGAGAGTCAGGACCAGGAGTGCACGAAGAGTATCATCACTGCCTGCCTCGAGAAGGGTCAGCGTGACCTGGCCATCGTAATTCTGATAGCCTGGCGGCTCACCGGCGAAGCGAATCGCGATTCGCTGGGGTGGTGTAGTGAAGACTGCAGGGCGAGGGCCTGCATCCTGAAGCGCGCTCAGGCCGATCAACAAACCGGTGAATCCGGCCAATATCGTTGAGTGGTATTGAATCATCGGAAAACTGAGTCAAAAGGTACAGATGTTGTCTGTGGGGGTTGGTGATTTAGTGAAGAACTTCCGGGTGATGGTGGACAGATGACGGGTGGCGGAGCCTCCCCCGGGAAGATCCTTGTCGAGGCAGAGTGTGCCGAAGATCGAGTGGAATCGTCTGATGAGTATTCTCAATGCGCTCTCAGTTATCAAAAAATTCCAGTAGAAAAAGATTCGTACCCCGGAGTTCAAGAATCTGGTGCACAAGGGCCAGATCGTTCAAGTGGTTCTTGTCACAACAACCCTCGGTTGCCGGTGCAGGCACTTCGCTCGGGTTATCGAAAACCTGAATGCGCATTGGCAGCAACATTAAAAACGCCTTTTTAGAAAGGTGAGGCCAATGCGCTCGTCGAAAATTCCCCAGTGAGAACAACTTTCGTCCCGAGCGCATCAAATTGACCCAGACTTGTCAACGCATCGGGAGTCAGAATGTTTCAGATTATTTTCCAGGTTCGGTTCAGGGGGTGGTTTGGGAGTTTGGTGACAAGCGGGTATAAAGACGATTATGTGTAGAGACAATCGTCTCTAGACTCAGGGAGGAGCCGTGAACGGTTCCGGGACAAAATCATCGAGATGGGGATTGAGAAGAATGGGGCGACGGGAGAGGCACGGAATGATAAGGATTGGGGTCGACACGGGAGGTACCTTCACCGATTTCGTAGTTCTGGAAGGAGGACATCGGCGGGCCTTCAAGATCCCCTCGACCCCGGAGGAGCCGGAGCGGGCGATCCTCGCCGGGATCGCTGCGGCGATCAGTGGTGGGGTGGAAACCGGACTCAAAGAGGTAGTCCACGGAACGACGGTGGCGACCAATGCCCTGCTTGAGAGAAAGGGGGCCAGGACCGCGCTGGTAACGACGGAGGGCTTTGAGGATGTGCTGGAGATCGGTCGGCAGGCGCGGCCTGAGCCATACAGTCTGACGGGGCGGGGAAGAGATTCACGGGGAGTTCGAGATCCACTGATACCGGGTCCGCTCAGGTTTGGGGTGCAGGAGAGGGTCCTTGCGGATGGGAGGGTACATCGATCTCTGTCAGAGGATGGACTGGAGCGTCTGCTGGAGAGATTGCGGCGGGCGCGCGTCGAGTCGGTGGCCATCTCGCTGCTCTTCTCATTTGTCAATCCGGAGCACGAGGAGCGGGTTGCAACGCGCCTCGGTGAGCTTGGAATTCCTGTCTCGGTATCGAATCGAATACTGCCCGAGTATCGTGAATATGAGCGTGTCTCGACGTTGGCGATCAATGCCTATCTCGCGCCACGGATGAGTCGATACCTTGGTCGACTGGCAGATGGGTTGACCGATTATGGTCGAGGGGGCAGAGTAGGGCTTCGGGTGATGCAGTCGTCGGGAGGATCTATTTCGGCCGAGGTTGCGGCGCGGGAACCGGTCCGGACGATCCTTTCCGGTCCGGCAGGCGGCGTGGTGGCGGCGACCAGGATCGCGAAGCTGGCCGGGATCTCCCGGTTGATCACATTCGATATGGGTGGAACATCGACCGATGTTGCGGTCTGTCTGGGAGAGGCCCCGACGACCAGTGAAGCCCAGGTCGCAGGTCTCCCCGTCGCCGTACCGGTGCTCGATATTCACACGGTCGGCGCAGGAGGCGGATCGATTGCGAGAGTGGATGAGGGGCAGGCTCTGCGGGTTGGCCCGGAGTCGGCTGGGGCCGATCCGGGACCGGCCGCCTATGGTCGGGGGAGCCTGCCGACCGTGACCGATGCCAATCTGATTCTGGGAAGGCTGGCCGGAGGTGGGCTGCTCAATGGTGGAATGGTTCTTGATGAATCGAGAGCCCGGGAGGCGCTGCAGGGGCTGGCCGATCGTTTGAGCGAGGTTGCGGGGCGTCGCATCGGGGTGGTCGAGGCGGCGCTGGGTGTGGTGCGCATTGCCAATGCCAACATGGAGAGGGCGCTCAGGCTGGTCTCGGTCGAACGGGGACACGATCCGCGACTCTTCACGCTGGTCGGATTTGGCGGGAGTGGGGGGCTGCACGCAGTCGCCCTTGCCGAGTCGCTCCGTATTCCGCAGGTCCTCATCCCCGCCGATCCGGGGGCATTTTCGGCGCTCGGCGTTCTACTGGCGGATGTCGTCAAGGACTTTTCGCGGACGGTCATGCTGCCACTGGAGGCATCGGGAGTGGGCCGAGAGGTCGAGTTGGCTGCAGCGAAGGGTTTTGCCGATCTGGAGAGGCAGGCCATTGAGGCATTGAGACAGGAAGGGTTCGACTCGGCACGGATGAGGCTGGAGCGCTTTCAGGCCATGCGTTATCGGGGCCAGTCCTATGAACTGCTGGTTCCGGCGGCCGGCAATCCGGTGGAGACTTTTCACCGGCTCCACCGGGAGCGTTACGGTCATGCCAATCCGGCAAGAAGCAGCGAAATTGTCAGTCTGCGCCTGCGGGCCATTGGAATAACCGAGAAGCCGCCACTTCGGCCAGCGCGACCGCGCCGCGCCGGTTCAGGGCTCCAACCGGCCGGAACATCCCGCGTCTGGCTTGGGCGCCGATCGACCGTTCTGCCGGTCTATGATCGTTCAAGTCTCCATCCTGGAGACGAGATCAGTCGACCGGCGATCATCGTCGAGTATGGATCGACCACTCTGCTTCCCACCGGATGGGGGATGGTTGTCGACCGATATGGTAACCTGATCATCTCGCGTTCAGCGTCATGACAGGTTTGAGGCGAGAGAGGCGTGCGAAGCAGGCGGGTCATTGCCTGACCAGTGTTCGGGCGAGAGAGTTGTGGTAATCTGTGCCGGGTCGGAGCCTGGCCGGCGCGGAGTCGATACCCGCGGCGTATCAGAGGGCTGGCGAGGATGCAGGCGAGCTGCGTCAGGCTGCCGGCGGGTCGAGCGGATGAGCATCCCCGACCTCGCGCAGCGCAGGCGCAAATCGTAACAGTTTGTTTCATAATCGGATCAGGGGAAGATGATGAGTGACAAGCAGATTGGACAGGGCAGACAAAAGGGTGTTGTGAAAAAGGCTGGTGACCGTGGGAGGCGCAGATCAGGCGATCAGGCAGACCAGGGACGGCGACAGCTGATCTGGGCCGGGGTCGGATCGGTTGCGCTGGTCGGAGCAGGGGTTGCCGGATGGTATGCCTCCCGAAATGAGAAGAAGGGCTCGACTGCACCGACCCGACCGGCTGCGGGAACCGGTAAAAATCTGCCCCCACTGCTGCTAACGGCTGATGCCGGGAATGCGCTGGCGGCCTGCGATGATATGCTGCGCTTCTACACGCACGAGCTGAACAATCCATCGGCAATCATCCATGCCATTCGCGGTTTTGGAAAGGGATTCCAGCTTGCCGATGGGACGAATGGCGTCGAGCACCTCTGCACACGATACGCGGTCGATCGTGAGGTCAATGGTCGCCGTTACGTCTTCTTCAAGCGTGAAGCGGAGGTTCACGAGAACAGCTTTCTGAAGACCTTCCTCGAGGCTGGAGTCTCGCTCGAACAGCCGGTCCAGGTTGGTGACCGACGCTATACCATGCGTGACGTGGTCGACGGAGCAAAGGCGCTCTTTCGTTGTGATCCGCAGAATCTCTTCAGGTTCGACGACGACCAGTTTCGCTATGACCTGAGCTATCAGAATAAACGGCAGGTTGCGCCGGGCCAGGTAGCAGACCAGCGCGGAGAGCTTGTTCACGAGCATCTCCCCTGGGGCATGATCGCCTTCTCGGTTCTCCATCCGGCGACGGGGGCAGGTGCCGTGACCTCCTGGAAAAATGCCTGGAACGAAAAGATCGATCTTGCCGCGATCATCGACCAGAGTCTGGCAGAGTATGAGAGCACCTGCGCACTTGGGGAGCAACAGATCATGCAGGGCGGGGAGGCGCCGGCCGGGTTCAGGAACGAGATCAAGAAGTATAGCTGTTTCGGCCTTCACTCGGTCTATGGATTCCTGGCAGGACTCAGGCACGGTTACCGTAACAATGATCTGCCGCAAAGGGTCAAGCAGATGATGGATCTTCTGACCTACCGGCTGACGAGTGACGCCGTGGCCATCCAGAATGAGTACACGAAGGAGGCGGCCGGTGCGGCATCCTACCTGGTCGAGGCCTTCACGACCCGGGCGCTCGTCAAACTGTACGGCCATGCGTTCGAGGCCATCAATTACGCCCGTCTCAACGAGCTGGTCACCTTCACGCCGGCGCAGGAGCGACGCATCTCCTACGGCGCCCAGTCCATGTACGAAAGCCTCACCAAGCTGCGCGGGATGGACTGGGGATTGCTCCGGCGCAGTCTGGGTGACAAATTCATCAGCGATATTGTCATTGCCCTCGGGCATAATGCGCGGGCGCTCAAGCTACTCACCCCGCAAAATCCCGATAAGGCAGTCTGAGTGAGGTTGACATGAAAAAGCTGCAGCTCCCGGCATATCTCCTGCTGCTGACGATCTGGGGATCGATCCTTTCCGTGCCAGTCCTCGCACAGCGTTACGACGCAGAGGAGCTTGAGATTCGCGCGCGGCCGCTCATTGAGCCTTGTCGGCCGGTCGCGGGAGCCGAGAAGCGGATTGCCGAGGCCTTGGCCGGGTTGAAGTCCACGGCGCCACTCCGGAGGCGCGAAGCGATCGATGGCCTCGCCCGACTCTGCCACCCGGCCGGACTTGAGGCGGTGACAGGAGTTCTCGCCGACGACGATCCGGAGATACGCAGGGCAGCGATCGTCGCGATCGGGCAGCTGCGCGACCTGCGGGTCGCCCCGCCGCCGCAGCCTCTCGAAAGTGCCTCCGATCCACTGGTCGACTCCCTCATCCGCCTTGCCCGTGATCCGGACTGGCGAGTTCGATTTGTTCTGACACGCACCCTGGCCTCGCTCCAGGTCTACCAGGCCAGCAATACCGTTCTTAACCTCATGGCCAACCCCGGGATGCAGAGCATTCTTGATCGTGATGACCTCCGTGTTCGCTGTCAGGCGATCCTCATGGTCAATCAGCTGCGCGATGTCCGTTTTTCGAGGAAGAGCATCGGTTTTCTTACCACCTTTGCCGATTACACTGAGCCGCAGTTGAAGTCGATTGTCATCGAAACGGTCGCCGAACTCGAGAAGACCCGGAACGGATATCACGAACTGGTCGGGATCGCCCGGAAACAGGGAACACCACAACTGCGGATCAGGGCAATGGAGTGGCTGGCTCAATGGAAGAAGGGGGAGGTTCGACCAATGCTCGAGGAGATTGCCGCCGCAGATGCGAACCAGCGGGTTCGCGAGGCGGCCCAACTCATACTTCAATCGTTGGTCAAATGAGCAGGATGAGGCATTCGTCGCCAATGGACTCGATCAAGCTGGAAATTTTTCGATCCCTCTTCACCTCAGTCGCCGAGGAGATGGGAGTCAGTCTGCGTCGGACTGCCTTTTCACCCAACATCAAGGAGCGGCGTGACTACTCCTGTGCGGTCTTCGATCGTGAAGGTCGGCTGATTGCCCAGGGAGATCACATGCCGGTCCATCTTGGATCGATGCCCATGTCTGTCAGAGCGGCGATCGAGAGTGGACCGTTCGCGCCCGGCGACGTCGTCGTCCTCAATGACCCTTATGCCGGGGGGACGCATCTTCCGGATGTGACCATGGTTTCACCAGTCTACAGCGAAGGAGCCACCCAGCCTCTCTTCTATGTGGCCAACCGTGCCCATCACGCCGATATTGGCGGGGCGACCCCGGGGTCGATGGGGGCGGCAACTGAGATCTACCAGGAGGGAGTGCGCATTCCTCCCGTCCGCCTTGTTCGGCGTGGAGAACTGGTGCAGGATCTGTGGGATCTTCTTCTGGCCAATGTCCGGGGACGGGAGGAGCGCGAAGGCGACTTTGCCGCCCAGCTTGGGGCGATTCGTGTCGGACAGCTGCGGCTTCTCGAGATCGTCGAACGGTATGGACGAGCCGAGACCAGCCTCTATGCGGCCCATCTCTTCACCTATGCCGAACGCATCATGCGCCGGACACTCGCCAGTATCCCTGATGGAGATTATGAGGCCATCGACTACCTCGATGATGATGGAGAGAGTCTACAGCCTGTGCGCATCGCAGCGCGGATCACCATCGCCGGCGACCGGGCACGCATCGACTTTACCGGAAGCTCGCCGCAGGTGGCCGGACCGCTCAATGCCGTCGAGGCGATCACCGTCTCCGCGGTCTTCTATGTCTTCCGCTGTCTGGTCGACGCTGATGTCCCCGCCGGTGCCGGTCTGCTCAGTCCGCTCGAAGTGATTGCTCCACCGGGAACGATTGTCAACGCCCTTCCACCGGCTGCAGTCGCCGGTGGAAATGTCGAGACCTCACAGCGGATCGTCGATGTGTTGCTACTTGCCCTCTCCCGCGCTCTTCCGGATCGAATTCCAGCCGCCTCCCAGGGCAGCATGAACAATCTGACCATCGGGGGTTGGGACACACGTCTTGGACAAGAGTTTGCCTATTACGAAACGCTTGCCGGGGGAATGGGGGCTGGACCCGCGAGTCATGGTCTCTCGGCTGTCCACTCCCATATGACCAATTCGCTCAATACCCCGGTCGAGGCGCTCGAGTACAGCTATCCGCTCCTCGTTCATCGCTATCAGATCCGCCGCCATTCGGGCGGCCTGGGCCGGTACCGGGGGGGTGATGGACTGATCCGCGAGATTGAACTGCTCTCGCCTGCCCGTCTCTCGCTCCTCTCCGACCGTCGTCAGCTTGCACCCTATGGTCTCTCCGGCGGAGAACCGGGCAAATGCGGGCTGAATCGTCTCCGGCGTCCGGGCCGATCTTTTCAGACACTCCCCGGCAAGTTCTCGATCGAGGCGGAGGCTGGGACTCGCCTCTGCATCGAGACTCCGGGCGGTGGCGGCTTCGGTCCAGTTGTTGCAAATATTGAGGAACGGTCAAATGGTGATGAACGGTCTTGACATTCGCCGAGAATCACCCACACACTCCGTCTCCAAGTCTATAAGGGCGAGGTGATTCTTGATTTACCAGGCCACTTTTTTAATTAAGTGGTGGCATCAAAACCGTACTTTTTTGAATCAAAGAGATCGTTTTACGTGGCCGAATGAGAGTCAGTCCTCGATGGCCCTCACAAATCATATTTACCGAGCTTGGCAACGGCTCACAGTAGTTGAGACGGCTCGGGTGCGGATCGAACGCCAGATTGATGCTGACTACTGACAATTAATATCGCAGGGGAGTGGATCAAATGAATAAATCGCGGCTTATATCGTTTATCAATGATGAGAATGGACAGGATATTGTCGAGTACTCGCTGCTGCTGGTTCTGATCGGTGCGGCGGCCATCTTCATTCTGACCTCGATGGGGACAACCATCACGGGAATCTTCAACAAGATCAATACCCGGCTCAGCTCGGCCAATGACAGCATCTCCTGAGAGTTGGGGCTGGTTATCTCACAACCCGGAGTCAAGGGATGGGCGATGCACAAAAGCGACTTGTATCCCCATCTCTGCTCCTTTCACTACTCCCGTTCCGACTCAACTTCAGATCAGTCTGAACCTCTCCTGCAGACAATTTTCCTCCTCGCTTACCTTTTCTCTCTGACAGCTTCAAATATCATTGATTATGGTTTATCCTGTCACCTTGTGATTTACGATAATACTTATTACTTGCATTAATGATTGTTTACATTAAGCCATAGTAAGGCACAGTAATGGTCATTAGCAGCATTGATTTGTTACATTAATGCTCATGAGTCAAATTGGTGCTCATGATTCACGTTAGAGCTTGTGATTGACACCAGGAAATGTCGAGCCTGACTTGTAGAGGGTGATGTCCAAGTGGTAATGCCAGTCAGTTTGTTGGTAAGTTGGGAGACCAGACACGGTTTCAGAGCTTATGCAGAACATATGAAGTCATCATCGGAACCGGCACCTCTAGATCTGCCTGGCCCCTGTCCTGAAACTTCAATATTGACGAACTGATCCTCGCTGGCCCACGCCAGCCTTACACGGCCAGACTTGGCGGGTTCGAAGGAATTTTTAAGAGCGCATAAATGAATCTACGTTCAATCTTCAGTCTGTTTTCAAGTGATCTGGCGATCGATCTGGGTACGGCCAATACGCTGGTCTACGCAAGGGGACGCGGAATTGTCGTCTCCGAGCCATCGATCGTCGCCATCAATAAGGTAACCCATAAAGTGGAAGCTGTTGGCAACAAAGCCAAAGAGATGCTTGGTCGCACCCCGGGAAATATCGTTGCCATCCGTCCGATGAAGGACGGGGTTATTGCCGACTTTGAAGTTACCGAGAAGATGCTTCAATACTTCATCCAGCAGGCCCACAATGGCAAGCAGTGGGTCAGTCCGCGCATTGTCATCGGCATACCCTCAGAGATTACCCAGGTTGAGCGGCGAGCGGTTGAAGACAGCGCCTACCGGGCCAAGGCCTCCGAAGTCTACCTGGTTGAGGAGGCTATGGCGGCCGCGATTGGCGCCGGGATGCCAATCACTGAACCCTACGGCAACATGATTGTCGACATCGGGGGCGGGACGACCGATATCGCCGTCATCTCCCTCTCTGGAATCGTCTACTCGAAGAGCGTCCGGGTTGCCGGAAACGAGATGGACGAGTCGATCGCCCAGTACTGCAAGCGCAGGTTCAACCTGCTCATCGGCGAACGGACTGCCGAGCAGGTGAAGATCGAACTCGGTTCAGCCTGGAAGCTCGATGAGCCCTTGTCGATGGAGATCAAGGGGCGAAATATCATCGAGGGCATACCAAAGACGGTAGTCGTGACCGATGACGACATTCGTGAGGCCCTCTCCGACTCGGTGGCGACGATTGTCAATGCCATTCGGGTGGCGCTCGAGCGGACTCCCCCCGAGCTCTCTGCCGACATCGTCGACCGGGGAATCGTTCTGACGGGCGGCGGGGCGTTGCTCAAGAATCTCGACGTGAGGATCATGAACGAGACCGGTCTGCCGGTCTCCAAGGCTGAGGATCCGCTCTCCTCGGTGGTTCTTGGGGCAGGGAACATGCTCTCTGATTTTCAGCTTTTGAAACGTGTCCGCTGGGACGGGGGACTTTTACCCTAGCCAGCTTTCAGACCATAGTGCGAGTTGCGGATACCTGACTGTGGGTCGGGATGCGGGACAGGATGAGAAGATCTCTTAAGGAATAGTATTGTCGATCACGGATAAAGCGAAGGAACGGGCGAAAAAGAACCCCAATCTGCTCTTTGGGTTTCTCATCATCTTTCACCTGATTCTGATCTCATTCAATCGTTCGTCTGATCGTCCCGACCTGCGGATCATCCAGAGGGTCGTCTTCATTCCAGTCACCCTGCTTGGGTCGGGTGTCAGCGGTGGTCGTTCCATGGTAGCTGGACTGTGGCAGCGATACATCGATCTGCGTGGGGTGAGCGAAGAGAACCGGCAGTTGAAGACCGATCTGGTTCGGATCGATTCGGAGATGGTCCGGCTGCGTGAGAAGCTGGCAGAGTATCGTAATCTGCAAAATCTGCTCGAGACGACAAACTACGATGGTTATCAGAGAATCACGGCACGGGTCGTCTCCCGTGACGTCAATCACCTCTTCGGAACGGTGATCATTGACAAAGGCTCATTTCATGGCATCCAGAAGGATCAGCCGGTCGTTGATGCCACCGGCCTGGTCGGTCGGGTGATTCTGGTCACCACGTTATCCTCGCGGGTTCTTCTGATCACTGATGAGCGCCACGGTTCTGGAGCCCTGATTACCAAAGTCCCTGGAGTTGATCATTATGGGGTGATCCGTGGCATCCGTGACAACTTCTACTGCGAGATGGACTTTTTGACTACACCGGTCCTTCTCGAAAATGGCCAAACGGTCGTCACCTCGGGACAGGATGGGCTCTATCCCCGGGGCCTGCTGGTCGGACGAGTCGCCAATCCGGTCGACAAGTCTGCTTCAACTCAGCAGCGGAACGTGATCGCACCGGCAGCGGCACTCGATCGTCTCGACCTCGTCTCTGTGCTTCAGGTCACTGGTGATCAGATTCGTGCCGCCGCCAAATTGGTCGAGGCGGAAGAGAAGAGACAGGAGGCCGAGGCGGCAAGTAAAAAATAGCCTCCGCTGAAACTTTATCGTTGAAATACTTTGTCCATACCCTACTCTCCGCTGTAACAGAGTGCCTGAGATTGCTTGCAGGTATGGACGACTGATCTGAAAGAGGTCTCTACCTTTATTGCTCAGGCGTGATCACTCGGGTCGGGTTGACCCGGTCGAGTCGATCAACTGCCAGACTGGATCAGTACAGAATTGATGTATCAGAATCGATGGAACGAAATCGTTGGAGAAAGAGAATAGCTGGAAGACACTGGTAATATTCGTCTCTCTGCTTGGAGCGGTCTTCGTGCAGACGACGCTGATCCGGATCATTCCGGAGTCGATTGGCCAATGGACTGGCCAAGTCGACTGGTTGTTGCTGGTGACCGTCTATATCGGATTGAGACGCGATCCGGTGCGGGCAATGTTGACGGGCGTCGTGGCCGGTCTCCTCTACGACTCAATGACCGGTGCCAGTATGGCTGGGGTGAGCGGGTTGTCTTATGTGCTCGCCGCATATGTTACGCACAGCATCGCGGTACTGATCATCGTTGACAACCTGCTGGTAAGATTTATTGCCGTCACGGTATCAACACTCATCAACACCAGTCTCCGGCTCATCTTTTATGCCATTCTCAAGCTGTCTTTTCCGGCCCTCGCAGGTGGGCAAAGGTTGGCGGCCTTCTTCATCTTTGCAATCCTCGCTCATCTGATCGCTTCGACTCTGCTCTACATCATACTGGATCGAGTTTATCACCGTGCTGACAATATGCAGCGCAGACGTGATGGGGCCCGACGGCGCCGGTTGTAAACGGCGCAAGGAGGGTTCGCCCTTGAACGGCTGACTACCCTGATCTGTCCATTTCTGATGTTTCAACATTTCTGAAGTTTCATATGGATCAAGTGGACTGCAGGGGATCATAAATTATGCTCACTAGGGAACCTAATCTGGAGATTGATGATCTGTCTCGAAGTCCGGGACAGCTTGGAAGGCGTATCTCTCTCTTTTATGTTCTGGCTATCGTGATCTT
Source organism: uncultured Acidobacteriota bacterium (assembly GCA_903862855.1). Taxonomy (GTDB): domain Bacteria; phylum Acidobacteriota; class Blastocatellia; order RBC074; family RBC074; genus CAIOZW01. The sequence continues at coordinate 66,362 of CAIOZW010000046.1, read as the reverse complement.
TGTGATCCTGATCGGTCGACTCTGGTATCTCCAGGTCATGAACAATGAGCTGTTCATCGAGCGGGCTGAGCAGAATCGCACGAGAGTGCTGTCGATTCAGGCGCGTCGCGGCACGATCTTTGACCGCAATGGCGAGATCCTCGCGACCAGTCAGCCATCCTACAATATCGTCATCAGTCGCAAGGATGTTCGAGACATCGACGACATTGCCGATATGCTGACCGTGAATCTGACCATCGACCGCGAGTGGTTGAAGAGGCGTTTTGAGAACGCAAAGTTCGAGCCAAAATACGAATCGATCGTCGTCAAAGAGATGGCCTCGCCGTCAGATGTCGCCTGGGTCGAGGCCCATCGGTATGAATATCCGATGATTCGTTTTGAGGAGGCGCCCCGTCGGTCCTATCCGCTCGGAATGGTTGCTGCCCACGTCATCGGTTATGTTGGTGAGGTGAGCCGGAGTGAGCTCAACGATACCAAGTCTCCGTTCTCAAAGGAGAATGGGTTCAAGCTTGGCGATATCGTCGGCAAGGCAGGCATCGAGCGCACCTACAATGAGATACTGAGCGGACAGGATGGTGAACGGACGGTAATTGTTGACAGTGTGGGGAGAATCCAGCGTGAGATCAGCGTCAAGCCGCCTGTCCCGGGTCGTGATCTCTATGCAACGATCGATATGCGGATCCAGCGGATGGCCGAAGCGCAGACAACATCGATGCCGGCAGATCGTGGGGTGATCATCGTTTCAGATCCGCGAAACGGAGAGATTCTCGCCCTGGTCTCACATCCGGCCTTCGATCCAAATCTCTTCTCGGTACGAGCCAAGACAAACGAGGGGCGCGAAGAGATCCGTGATCTCTATGAGGATCCGGATAAACCGCTCTATAATCGGGCCATTCAGGGCAGTTACCCGCCCGGTTCGACTTGGAAGTTGTTGACGTCGGTGGCCGCACTCAATGAAAATGTGATCACTCCTGATGACTCACGGGTGCAGGATGGGGGGATTCAGCTTGGCAACTACTTTATGAACTCTCTCTCCAATCTCGGGATGCCCGATGTCGTGACGGCCATCGCCCTCTCGGCTGACGGTTACTACTATCGTCTGGGGATCAAGCTGGGAGTTGACCGTTTCGAGAAATGGGTCAAACTCTTCAAGTTTGGTGAGAAGACCGGCATCGACCTGCCGCGGGAATCGAGCGGGCTGCCCCCGACGCGCTCAGTCAAGGAGAACATTACCCGCAATGTGCTGAAGCGTCGCAAACTCGACCAGGGTGGAGTATGGTCCGAAAAGGACGATGAGCTGGTACGGCGTGAGTCGCACTGGACAGACTACGACATGGCCGCATCGTCATTTGGGCAGGGAACCAATGCATCGACTCCGATCCAGCTGCTGCGTTACGTTGCCGGTCTGTCGATCGGAGGGCAGATGCATACTCCGCATCTGCTGAAGCGTGCCGCTGGCGGCACCGACCGCTTTGGTCGACTACAAAATGAGACCTACTATATTGATAAGGGAACCTATGTCGTCCCAATGAGCCCGGAGATACAGGAGATCGTCCGTCGTGGAATGTGGCAGGCGGTCAATGGTTCCGGAACCGCGGCGGCCGCGGCGATTCCTGGTTTCGATGTCTGTGGCAAGACCGGCACCGCGCAGGTCGCTTCAAATGACAAGGCCGGAGCAAAGAACAAAGATCATGCCTGGTTCATGAGTTTTGCTCCACGAGACAATCCGGAGCTGGCCATGGTCATCCTGACCGAGAATGCCGGGTTTGGCGGGAAACAGTCAGCGCCACGGGCGCGCCCGATCTATGAAGAGTACTATCGTCGGACGCGAGGACTGCCACCTCTCGTGAGTGAAGGTGACCTGACCAAGGAGAATACTCCCGGGGATTCTATCTCCGGAGAAGGGGAGAAGAGGCCGGCGACCGGACTGCCGTCCCGGCGCTGATCGACTGAGTATGTTTGCGGTCAATCGACGTTACATAAAGGACTTTGACTGGAAGCTGCTCACTGTGGCGGTCATGATCGCCTCATTTGGGTTGTTGGAGATCTCGAGCGCGGAGCCTGTCTCCGGGCTCTGGAAAAGGCAGCTCGTCGGGATCATCATCGGTCTCGTCGCCATCCTCGTGACGACGACGATCGATTACCGGATCATTGCGAATCACTATGGATTGATTCTTTACTGGATCGGGGTTTTTCTGCTTGGCCTTGTTTTGACACCTCTTGGAAAAAAGGTCAACGGCAATCAGAACTGGCTCGATCTTGGTCCGGTCGGGTTTCAGCCATCCGAGTTTGCCAAACTTTTTACGATCGTCTATCTGGCGTCGTATTTGTCCAGATTCAGAATTCCGCAGGTCGATCTTCGAAGTATGAAGAGTTGGCCGGCCAAGTTGATTCTGGAGGAGATAGTGGTCAGGTGGATCTTTCCCTGGGTGAAGATAATCCTGATCTGGGCTCTGCCGACAGGGCTCGTGTATCTCGAGAATGACACGGGAAGCGCACTCAGTTATATCTCATTTCTGGGAGGAATGTTCCTCCTTCTGGCGATCAACTGGCGCTGGATTGTCGCTGGTCTGGTGACGATCCTGATTGTGACAGCACTGGTCTTCCCGCTGCGTGTAATCCCATACCTGAAGAGCTGCAGTGGATATAAGTGCGAGCGGATCAGAGCTGTCTACTGGCCTGAACTGGCCGGGAAGCGCTTTCGTTACCAGAACGATCAGGCAGAGATTGCTGTTGGCTCCGGAGGCATTTACGGGAAGGGGTTGCGTGGAAGCACCCAGGGGACGTTGGGTTTCGTGCCCGAGGTTCATAACGATTTTATCTATGCCGTGGCCAGTGAAGAATGGGGATTTGTTGGAGCCTCCCTGGTTCTGTTCGGCTATCTTTTCATCATTCTCCGGTTGATTTGGATTGCCAGTGATGCCAGCGAGCGACTGGGCAGTTTTCTGGTGACCGGGTTCGCCGTCCTGTTGCTTTATCACGTGACGGTAAATGTAGGAATGGTGCTCAGATTGCTGCCGATTATGGGGATACCGCTGCCACTGATGAGCCATGGCTCAACATCGGTCATCGCCACCTTCTTTGGGCTGGGCCTGGCGATCAACGTCCGTCTGCGCCGTTTCGTCAATTGACGATTGACCGGCTGGTGCAGACATCATATTTGAAAACATATATTCGATTGGGAGGAGAGTGGCAGCGACGTCAGCCCCTCCTCCCCTCCGTATCAAACAGGAGATATAAATGTCCAAAGAATTAATAGTCAGCGTCAATGGACGCGAAAAGAAGATTGCCATTGTCGAGGATGATCTGGTCACGGAGTTCTATGTTGAACGCGGTGATGAGAACCAGGGGATAGTTGGCAATATATACAAGGGTCGGGTGATGAAGGTTCTGCCCGGTATGCAGTCGGCATTTGTCGACATCGGTCTCGAGCGGGATTCGTTTCTGTATGTCTCGGACTTCTTTGATGAGGATGATCTTGATGAGGGAGCAGGGGACGAGAAGAAGGAGTCCGGACGAGGGCCGGGAAGGTCAGATCGTCACTCTGAGCGAGGTGAGCGGAGCGAAAGAGGAAGGGGACAGCGTGATTCGTCACGATATGAGTCCCAGACGGCAGCAGGTGATGAAGAGAAAGAGATCGATCTCAATGCCGCGATCGGTCATATCGAGGAGATTGCCGAGGAGCCGGTGCTCGAGAGTCTGCCCGATGATGAACTGACCGAAGAGGCAGCGGGCATGGGGGAGGCTGGCGAGAACCGGCGTCCGGCCCGGGAGGGTGGAAAGCACTCGTCACGCCAGCGGCGGCAGCGGCGACTGAGCTATGGCGAGGAGGCTCCAGCGGAGGCGCCGGCTGTCACTGCAGGCGGAGAGGAAGAGGCCGAGAGCGCTGGTGAATCCGAGGCTCAAAGAGAGGCCGGGTCGGAGAGGCGCGGCGAAGGTGACGAGGAGTTTGGAGGTGGCCGGCGGAGACGGCGTCCGCGGCGCCGACGTCAGTCTGAGGCTGGGGAGGATGAGCAGGGCGCAGGACTTGCGACATCCGGGGCAGACCTGGATGGGCGGGATAGTGTTTCAGCCGACGCCGAGGATGATGATGAGACGGGGGTCAAGGTAGGCACACTTGCTCAACTTGTTCTCTCTCATCACGAACCGCTCGAGCGGATCATCGATGACGAGTCAGGTCTCGTTGACGGGGAGATGCTCAAGGATGCGATCATGCAGGATCGCATCTCCGGAAGGATTCACGAAGAGGAGCGGCGAGTCTCTCTGGTTGAAGTTGAGCCGACTCCCGATGTGACAGTAGGCTCCCTCCAATCCAATCTTCCGGTTGGCTCCGAGCTGGAGCGTATCAGTGATGATGGGGAGAGTGATGATTCCGGAACCACGGCACTGAGTGAGGAGATTCCGGTGCAGGCAGAGACGATCGAGGAGTCGGCTGGCAGCGAGGAGCCACTCGAGGATGCAGAGGCCGTAGTTCGGCAGAAGCCGCGCCGTGGTGAGTTTGCCACTCGGCGGGGGGGACGTGGCCGTCGACGAAATTATCGCCCGCGTGGTGAAGAGGGTGGTGAGGGGGAAGCCCCGGCTCCGGCTGAGGCAGAGGAGCCAACGATAACGGTTCCCATGCCTGCAGCCCGCACGACCGAGCGGTATCATCGACCGGTCATCTCCGATCTTCTGCGCGAGGGACAGGAGATAATCGTCCAGATCGCCAAGGAGCCGATTGGACAGAAGGGGGCGCGGATCACTTCACACATCGCGTTGCCCGGACGGTACATTGTCTATATGCCGACGGTTGAGCACATTGGTGTCTCCAGGAAGATCGGGACGGATGACGAGCGGCAGCGGCTGAAGCGGACTCTTCACACCCTGCGTGCCGAGGCCGGGGCAAGCGGCGGGTTCATTGTGCGGACGGCGGCCAATGGCTGCCCGACCGAGGAGCTGCGTGAGGACATGCAGTACCTTATCAGAACGTGGACCGAGATTCGACGCCGCTCAGAGCGGATGAAGGCCTCGACGATCGTCCATCGTGATCTTGACCTGATCCAGCGCATTCTGCGTGATCAGCTCTCGACCGAGTTCTCGGCCATCCGGGTCGATAATGAGTTTGAGTATGAGCGGATTGTCGATTTCGTCAATCGCTTTGCTCCGAAGCTGGTCAATCGGGTCAAGCTCTATACCCGTGAGACCCCGATCCTCGAACATTATGGCATTCAAGGAGAGATCGACAAGGCTGTCAAGCCACGCGTCTGGTTGAAATCTGGCGGATACATCGTCATCAACCAGACCGAGGCGCTGGTGGCCATCGACGTCAATACCGGCAAGTTTGTCGGCAAGTCGAACCGGCTCGAGGACACGATCGTCAAGACCAATCTCGAGGCGGCCAAGGAGATCGTCCGCCAGATTCGCCTGCGTGATCTTGGTGGTATCATTGTGCTCGACTTTATCGATATGGAGGAGCGGCGCAATCGGCAGAAGGTCATGCAGGCTCTGGAGATGGAGCTGAAGAACGACCGCTCACCTTCGAAGATTCTGCAGTTCAACGACTTTGGGCTGGTGGCGATCACCCGCAAGAGGGTCAAGCAGTCGCTGGAGAGGACGCTCTGTACGCCCTGCCACTATTGCGGCGGTGGTGGAATGATCAAGAGTGCCCAGACCATCTGCTATGAGATTCTCGCCGAGGCAAGGCGTGTCTCGAAGAGCGTCGACAGCCACAATGAGGTCATTCTGCGAGTCAATCCGGATGTGGCGAAGGCACTGCGCTCCTCAGAGCGTGACATCCTGAACGAGGTTGAGGCCTATCTTGGTGGTGTAGTGACGATCAAGAGCGATCCAACTGTTCATCAGGAGCAGTTCGATATCGCGCTGGCCTGAAATTACCGGACGGACTGAAACCACACCTGCCGTAAACATACCCCCCGGGGATCTTCAGAATGGTGAAGATCCCCGGGGTTTTCTATTTTGCGTGTGGAAGATTTTTAGCCAATAAATCCAGACTACCCAGGGTGCAACCCCGGGTATGGAAGTGAAATCGAAGGTGTTCCCAAGCAACGCCGCATTGGAATTGATCAGTTGTTCATCCGTTCGATTAATCCAAGATTGATTTTAATGCGGTTGACTCTTTGCCGAGAACCGGGGGGGGCGGAGCCCCCAGACAAAACCCGGAGGCCGTAGTTGAATAAGATCGTGACCAGGCAGACCATCCAGGATCGATCTCTGGTCACGATCGATCCCTGGCGTACCTGGTGACGCTCAGAGGATCAGATCAGTGCCCGGATCGCCTCCTGATCGGACCCGATCACAAACTTTCTGCCACGGCGAAGAATTGGTCGACGCAGCAGATTCGGCTCACCAATGATCAGTTCGATCAGCTCCTCGATCGGGGGGAGACTGGTCGCAAATCCACGTTCCTTGAATATCACGTGACGCGAATTGAGGAAGGGGAGAAGAGCATCGTCTCCAAAGATCTCTCTTACCTCACACTCTGTCAGCGGCTTTTTGGAATAGTCACGTTCCACGAGACCGCTCGCAGCCTTTTCACCCATTGCATCGCGGAGGAGACTCCTCGCGTTACGACAGGTCGTTCAGGTCGACTTGTAGAAGAAGGTTATCTTCATCAGTATCAGCCCTCCGTCTTTCCGACAACGATGAGACCAGCAGCCAAGGCACCACCCTTGATCGGGAGCATAAACTCGACGACGACGTGCTCGTGTTCGTTTTTGACAATGTGCGGAAGCCCTTTTTCGTCCGTCGCCGGAACAAGGCTCCAGCACGACGGGTGGCCGGTGCCAGAGGCGTTGCGGCTCATCTTCATCATCTCCTCGAAGCTGAGCTTTTTCTCCGGATCCCTGTCCTCGGCAACCGGGCAGAGAACAAAGAAGTCACGGGTTGGCGAGACTCCCAGATGGTTACCATCCTGAAGGATCATTCCGTAACGAATGGTGTACCAGCCCGCCTTGAGTCCCTGTCCACGGAAGTCACCAGCGTTACCTGGAAAATTGATCACCCCGGCGAGTGCGCCTTCACCGATCTTCGAGAAGACTGCCCCGGGGACCTCTTCAGCTCCACCCGGGATCTCCTTTCGCAGCCAGATCTCACAGACCGTCTTTCCCTGGCTGTCGATGACCCGCAGCCCTTTGGTATCGATGACTCCCCGCACTGAATCGGCGATTGGTGAAGCGGCCATTTCGCCAATCGGTTCGACCTTGTAATCTCCCCCAAGTCCGGTAAGAGGCAGGAAGAGAAAAAGGAACAGCATTGTCAGAACTTGCTTGAACATTTCTACTCCAAAGTTGACCCGGATCTGTCTTTGAACAATCCCGGTCTAGCGGGCAAAATGGCCCACAAAAGCACTGCGCTTGCCTCGGAGCGTCCAGGAGACGCCAAGACCGGCACCATTGAACTGGTCGAGTGAAGCGACGACAGGCATGCTATGAGCCGTTGAAGCGAGAGGAGGATAGTAGGTCTGTTCATTGCCGCAGATATGGTCCTTGGCCGTCAGGCTGCGGGCGACGATACTGGCGATCGATCCGGCCTCGACGCGACCACCACTGGGATGTTCACCCATGAACTCCAGCTCGAGCCGAATTGGTGCGATCTCCGTACGGACGACATCATCGAGCAGGTTTCCGCTCATCGTCCGGGCAAGTGAGGCGAGAGCTTTTCTCTGTTCGGAAGTGGCACGCTCATCGAGGATGAGCACGGTCTTTGAGGTCAGGTTCTCGCTGTACGGGCTGCCGAGAGTACCCGAGGCCCGCGTCACACCGACGACACTCAGTCCGTCAAGCGGCACGCCGTCCCATTCACCCTTCGAGACCCGCCAGGCAAGGATTGCCTGGTCACCGGCCAGATTCAGTTCCGACATCGCGAAGCAATGGCCGGTGTAGACGTCGGCATTTCGCGATTCGATGTAATCACCATGGATCTGTTGAGCCATTACGCCAGTGGTGAGCAAGATCCCCAACAGGCAAACACCAGGAAGAATCGCCAGTCTTTTCATTTGTGAGAGCCTCCTCAAATAATGTCGGATCTGCAGTGCAGATCTCGCGGGGGAAAAAGAGAAGAAGAGCGAAGAGAGCCAACAGTCGAGGATCTCTCCGCCCTTCAAGCCTTACGGCCATATGAAAACGTTTCTTATTTTACTGACTCATTCCGGCGCATGGCAACCGCGATCGGATGAGCAGCAAAATTCCGGTTCAGCAACCTTCCCGTCAGGTCCAAGACAGTTCTGAGTGTGGAAGCACCAGAAGCTGCCGGTATTGGAGCGTTGAACGGTTGGGTCGTGCTCCGTCCAGATGAACATTCCCTTCCAGCGGAGGGAAGGACAGAGATTGGGACGGTTTGTATCGTAGCGTTCTGATTCAGTCATCTTCTACCTCCAGATCAGGCCGAAATGCCAGCCGCCGCGAGGAGCGCCCGTTTGACGGCGACCTGGGTAAGCTGGACCTTGTAGGCGTTGTGGCTGAGCGGCTGGGCCCCGGCTGTGGCCAGCTTGCCGGCAGCAACCGCAGACTCTTCACTGATCGTTTTGCCAATCAGAGTCGACGCCGCTTCCGTCGCGACCCAGGGGGTTGGAGCGACGTGTCCAAGCGCGATGCGTGCCGAAGTGACCTTCTTGGCTGCATCGAGCTTGATGGCGACCGAGGCAGCTGCCAGGGGCCAGTCGAGGACTTCACGTTGCCGTACCTCATAGGTTGCGCTGAGGAGTCCGGTCGACTTGGGGATTGAAATCCCGGTGACCAGCTCGTTCGACTTGAGCGCATACTCACGATCAGCCGATGATTGCGGAGCGACGAAGAACTTCTCGACCTCCACTTCACGAGCGCCATCGGGGCCGAAGATCTGGACCTTGGCCGCCAGTGCGATGAGCGCCGGGGCGAGTGACGAGGGGTTGACGAAGAGAGCAGGTCCCTTATTGCCAAGAATAGCGTGGTAACGGTTGTCACCACTGGGAACGAGTGCCTGACCGGCATCATTGCGGGCCAGCAGCCCGAAACCGGCACGGTAGTACCAGCAGCGCGGGCGCTGGCAAAGGTCTCCGGCAACAGTCCCCATGTTGCGAATCTGCGGACTGGCGATACCGGCGGCAGCCTGGGAGAGCGCGGGATGGCTCTTCCGGGTCGCCTCGAGCAGCTGGTCAATGGTCACCAGTGCACCGATCCGGGCCGATCCATCACGAAGAATCTGGAGACTCGAGAGCTCCTTGATCCCCTTGATGTTGACGATCCGCTGGGGAGTGGCGACAAAGTCCTTCATCAGGCTGAGCAGATCAGTCCCTCCGGCAAGGATCTCGGTCTCTCCCCAGGCCTTGCCGAGCATCGCTACCGCCTGCTCCTTAGTGGTTGGACTGGCATATTCAAACTTGTTCATGATGCCTGGCCTCCTTTCCTGGCCAGCGCGGCCAAAACACGATCTGGTGTCAGCGGAAGTGTCGAGACGCGGACGCCAATGGCATTGGCGACGGCATTCGAAATCGCCGCTCCCGGTGAGACGGTTGGCGGTTCACCAAGGCCGATCGGACCGCGTTCATCATAGCCCTTGCCGGTCATCATATGGACCTTGAAGTTGCCGATGTCGGCAAGTCCGGCCAGTCGGTAGAACTCCATATTCGGATTGAGCATCCGCCCCGTCTGGTCGTCCATGATCTTCTCTTCATAGAGTGAGAAGGTGACCCCCATGATCATTGCACCGAAGACCTGACTCTCAGCAGTCTTCATGTCGATGATCAGACCGCAGTCCTGAACGGCAATAAAGTTGTTCATGCGGATGATGCCGGTCTCGATATCTACGGAGACATCGGCCATCTGGACTCCACCGACTCCGGCGGAGGTCAGATTTTCGCGGCCTGGATTCTTGCCACGGGTCGTGATGGGCTGTGTCCCGAGTTTGGCACAGGCCTGCTTCCAGGTCATGCTCTTTGTCGGGTCTCCGATCACCTGGATCTTTCCATCGACAGCTTCGAGCTTGTCGGCGGTCGTTCCGAGGGTCGGGGCGACCTTCTCGAGCAGCAGATTGAGCGCATCGATCGAGGCGCGACGCGAGGAGGCGCTGACGCCGCCGATCGTCGTCGACCCACCCGATGAGCCGGATGGCGGATATTTGTTGCTTCCCAGGTGGACCTTGACCATTTCGCGTGGGACGGCGAGTGATTCGGCGACGACGATCTGAATCGTTGTCCTTGTTCCGGTACCGAGATCCTGCGAGCCAATCTTGATCTCGACCGATCCGTCCGGATGAACCGTCAGGTCGCAGTCACTGGCATGCCCGCCACCGCCCCAGGTGTGGAGCGAAAGACCAAGGCCACGCTTGACGGTCGAAGTGCTGCCGACGCCACCCTGTCCGCGTGGTCGCCAGATCTTCTTCCACTCGATCATCTCTGCGCCTTTGAGCAGCTCATCACGGTAGACATTGGCGCGGACACCGGTCATCTCGATATTTTTGAGAACAAAATCGAGTGGATCCATGCCAATCTTGGCCGCGAGATCTTCCAGCGCCCCCATCGTCACCAGGCAGGCCTGGGGATGGTTCGGCGCGCGCCACGCCCGTTGGGGACCATTGTTGGTCGAGATGCTATGATGGCGGGTCTTCTGGTTGGCAAACTGCCAGACGTATGGATAGGGTGGCATACCGGTACCGGCGACTCCACCGCTGCCCCAGGACTCGGACTCCCAGGCGACCAGAGTTCCATCCTTCTTCGCCCCGACCTTCACCTTGGCATAGGCCGAGGGGCGGGTTCCGGCAACCGTCAGCTCCGCATCACGTTCGAGCATGAGCTTGATCGGCGCACCGCCAAGCTGCTTCGAGAGCTTGGTGGCTTCGACTCCCCAGCGATCGACCGGGAACTTGCTGCCGAATCCACCGCCGATGTGGTCCATCTTCACTTCGACACTACCGGCGGGAAGCTGGAGCGCGCGCGCCATCTCTCCACCGTTGCTGGAGATCGACTGGGTCGACTGGTGGAGGAGCACATTGTTTGCCCCCGGCCACTCAGTCACCAGGCCATGCGTCTCGAGACAGCAATGGGTGATGACATCGTTTCCGTAGACATCCTCGACAATTACTTCGGCTCCACTGAAGGCGGCAGCCGGATCACCCTTGGTCTGTTCAGTCGGCGGACGCCGATTGGCGGCTGGAACGCTGGCCAGTTCCCGTTCGTTGACGACGTGGGGCAGGACCTCATACTTGACCTTGATGGCCCGTGCTGCGTCCTCTGCTGTTCCTTCGTCGACGGCCGCGACCAGCGCGATCTCGTCCATCGCCCATTGGATCTCAGTTCCAGGACCCTGGATGATTCGTACTCCCTTGACTCCGGGCATGCTCTCGGCCGCACTCGTGTCGATGCTGACGATCTTTGCGTGGGCGTGGGGGGATCGGAGAACCTTGCCAAAAAGCATCCCTGGCCGGTTGATGTCGAAGGTGTACTTCGCCCGTCCGCTCACCTTGTCCGGACCGTCGAGCCGCGAGATCCGCTTCCCGATATATTTACGCTTGCTCTCTTCAGGCCACTTGTATTCAGCCATTGCGTCGGCCTCCTTTCGTGCGGGTCTTCTTCATCTCGGTTGCCGCCTGGGCTACCGCTGCCTTGATTCCGACATAGGTTCCGCAACGGCAGAGATTGCCGCCGAGTCCCAGCCGTATATCATCAGCCGAGGGCTCCGGATGATGATCGAGCAGCGACTTGCAGGCCATAACGAAACCTGGCGTGCAGAATCCGCACTGCTGCGCATCGTTGTCGACAAAAGCCTTCTGGACCGGATGGAGCTGGCCATTGCTGGCGAGGCTCTCGACCGTCTCGATCTTCCGACCCTGGGCCTCGATCGCGAGGACCGAGCAGCCGTAGACCAGCTTGCCGTCAAGGATGACCGAGCAGGCTCCACAGGTCGCCCGATCGCAGACCCGCTTGGCTCCGGTCACGTCCAGATCGTTCCGCAGCGCATCAAGAAGCGTCACGCGTGGCTCAACCTCGAGCGCGCGCGGAGTTCCATTGACGTTGAGGGTGATCTTGCTCCTCTCCGGACCAATGACCGTCACGCCGGCTACGCCGGCCTGGGCCTCGGCTCCGGGAGCGAGCGGTATTGTCAGGGCGACCCCGGCGACTCCGGTCCCTTTGAGAAAATTGCGCCGCGATACAACTGGCTTCTCAGCCTCATCGCGCCGTTCATCTGAACTGCTCATGCGCATGCCTCCCATTATGGTTTTGGTATGTACGGTATAGTGATTACAAACAGACACCGGATTATAGCCCCAGCCAGGCATCTTTGGCATGAGAAGTCAGCGCTTACGCCTGTTTTGAGACCATTTTTTTTCGCAAGGCGAATCGGGCGAAGACCGGCTTGACTGCCCGAGCAGACCGGAGAGTGTGGTGTGGTAGCCGGATCAGTTGCTGCTCCAGCCGAAGACGCGATAGTCGATCTCCTGGAAGATCGTATCACGCTCCTCGACTTCGATCAGCCAGGGCTGATCGATCTCACCAGCTCTCAACATATCGTAGAGTCTGGTGAAACGGTGGATGTGATCCTTGAAGCGCTTGATCGCGTACTGGACCATCGTCCCGGTAGTGATAATGAAGGCCCAGTCGGATGACTGAGCGAGCAGCAGTTCGCGCGCCGCCTGATTGAGTGCCCGTTGCCAGAGACCATCGGCATCAGGGAACTCTCTCGCCAGTTCGACCATCCGCCTCTCTGCGGCATGCTGGTGCAGATAGAGCCATTCGGTCTGGGAGTTGATCCAGACCCGATTGTAGCCCTCCGCTCCCCAGGATGATGGAGATGGAGTCTGTCGCTGGTTTTCAGGATAGATGCGCGGATAGTCGATCGGGGAGATCGGGGCGATCTCCTGCTGATCAAAGTGGATCTTCCGGAAGAGATGGTTCAGAAACTGTGGTCCCTCGAACCACCAGTGGCCGAACAGCTCGGCATCGTAAGGGGCGAGGATCAACGGTTCACGACCAAGTTGTCCGCGAAGATGGCGCACCTGGAGGATTCGATTCTCAAGAAAATTGCCGGCGTGCTGTGCCGCTTTGCCGCTGGCCCACTCCGGGACGTAGGGAGCTTTTTCGTGAAGGGGAACCTTGCCGGTGATCCGGTGATACTTGATCCCGATGTTGCGCCGCACGCCGTCGTCGTGAAGGTATGGTTTGATATAGTCGTCGTCCGGGGCATCATAGCCGAGATCACGGTAGAATTCGCGGTAGTCGGGATCACCAGGATAGCCAATCTCCGAGCTCCAGACCTGTTCACTTGTCTCGGTGTCACGCGCGAAGACGGCTACGCCATGGTCAGTGATCACCGGGGCATAGATGCCGCGTCGAGGCCGTGGATTGCCATAGAGGATTGCGTGGGCATCGGCAATGAAGAACTCGATACCCGCTTCACGCAGGTAGCGGTCGTCACCGGGATTGAAGGCGCATTCGGCCAGCCAGATGCCGCGGGGTGGTCGTCCGAAGTGCTTGATATAGTTGGCGCGGGCAACCTGGATCTGGGCTCGTTTGGCCGTCTCGTTCGACATGAGCGGCAGATAACCGTGGGTCGCGCAGCAGGTGATGATCTCGAGATATCCTGCCTCCTGCAGTTCACGGAATCCGCGAACGATATTCCGGCCATACTGCCGATCGAAGACATCGAGGCATTCCCGGAAGTGGCGCTGGTACATCAAGGCTGCCGGATGAAAATGTCCGGCCTCGCGCTCCGTCCGCTCAACCTCTCGGTCGGCCAGCTCGATCAGCTTTTCGAGGTGGCACACATAACGATCCTGGAGCAGCGGATCGACCAGCATCTCGCAGAGTGGAGGAGTCATCGACATCGTCAGGCGAAAGCGGACTCCATCGCGCCGCAGTCCGTTGAAGACGGTCAGAAGCGGGAGATAGGTTTCGCTGATCGCCTCGTAGAGCCAGTCCTCCTCAAGGAAATCGGGATACTCCGGATGGCGCACGAATGGTAGATGAGCGTGTAGAACAAGACTGAGGTACCCGGCGGCCATTACTTAGCTCCGATCCTTGATTGCCGAATTTTGTCAGACCCTGAATCGGAACAGGCAACATTGGGACGCTACAGGCCTGAATCGCCGCGAAGCAGCGAAACGCTCCACGGTTGGCTCCTCCGATGTCGGCTGTTTCTATTCAATTGTCGGTGAGTCCCGGTATCCACTGGCCCATCGAGGACGCCGCACCGCCGGCTGGTGCGGCCGAGTCCGCCTCGGCACTGCTTGCCGGACCCATCTCCGATGATGACTGACCCAGCCGCTCGGCGAGGAAGATCTCCACCGGCTTGTCGACCCGGATCTCTTCTCCACCCTCGGCCCGAATGGCCCGGCGCAGTAGCTCCGGCAGATAACGCATGAGCAGAATATATCCAGTCTCACCATCACCCATACTGCGGATGATCGAGAGGAACTCGCGGACCAGGTCGGCCAGCTCCTCCTGCGCGAGCTGCTCCCACCAGCGATCGTATTCACGCCCGGCCTGAATGTCTCTGATCACTTTCAGGATGCGGCGAAAGGTGGGGGGGAGCGAATCCCAGGACGATCCCGCTACTTCACGCCACTGATCTATCCCCAGACCTGCCGGTTGCCACGCCCTCTCCGGGATGAGGTGGCTCTCCCGCAGCACCTGCAGATAGTCATCGGCACTGATCGTGTAATTTTCATCTGCCGCAACCTGATTCGACGGCCCCCCGCGCGGTGTCGTCACCGCCTGGGTGCTGAGCAGTCTGATGTAGCCGGATCCTGGTGAACGAAGGCCCAGCTCGACCCGGTAGGTGCGGTCGGGAAAGACATTGAACCAGTATTCGCGCGTGTAGGGAACCTCGAAGAAGACGGCGATGTTGTTCGTCTCATCGATCAGCCGCAAGGTCAGTCTGAAGTTATCTGCTTCCTGTGCCGGAAAGATGCGGCGTAGCCGATCCCACGGACTGTGACGGAGATTCCAGTAGACGTAGAGGCGGAATGGATCCTGAACCAGCGCCCGCATGAGGTCGAAATCGTACTGATCCGGGATCGGCAGTCCAAAGTCGGCGACCGGTTCGGCACCGATGGCCTCTGTCAAAGGTTGAGTGGACTCGTCATCCCTGACCAGCAATGGTTCGAATGGATTGCGCTCAACAAGCGGCGCAAGAGATGACAGATCAAAAAAGAATGGCACAACTAACCCCCCTGCCAGCAGGCCGGTTAAGTCACTCAGCACCGGTCCATTACACCATCTCCATCGTCATAATAGCGAGACAGGTGTCACACAACAATAAAATCAAGAGTATGAACTGTGTCAGTGAATGTCAAGCCATGCTACTCTTGGTCTTCAGCGCTGGCTTGAGAGGATCGGCAATGTCATCAGAGAAGGGAACCATACAGCAGGCACTGACTGGCTCGGTTGAGCGGGTCACCTACCATAACGAGGAGAACGGCTACTCCGTTCTTCGCCTCGTCGTTGCCGGTATGTCAGATCCGGTAACGGTCATCGGCAGCTTCTCAACCGTCTCACCGGGCGAACAACTGCGGCTGAGTGGCTGGTGGACGACCCATCCCAAGTATGGCGATCAGTTCAAGTCACAGTCGTATGAGGTCCTTCGTCCGGCAACCATTGCCGGTATCCAGAAATACCTCGGTTCAGGTCTGATCAAGGGGGTTGGTCCGATCACGGCGCGGCGGATCGTCGATCACTTTGGCGAGAAGACGCTTGACGTCATCGAGAATGAGATCTCGAGGCTCGGTGAAGTGAAGGGGATTGCCAGAAAAAGGGTCGAACTGATCGAGCGAGCATGGGCCGAGCAGCAGTCGATCAAGCAGGTAATGCTCTTTCTGCAGAGCCACGGTGTCTCGACCCATTTCGGCGTCAAGATCTTCAAGCATTACGGCCACGAAGCGATCGCGATCGTCGAGCAGAACCCCTACCGGCTCGCGGCGGAGGTCTATGGAATCGGCTTTCGCACCGCCGATCAGATTGCCCGCAATCTTGGACTGCCAATCGATGCACCGGAGCGACTCCAGTCGGGGCTCCGCTTCGTCCTCTCCGAGGCGGCCGATGAAGGCCACTGCTTCCTGCCTCAGAACGATCTGCTCGAGAGAGCGGCCCGCATTCTCGAGCTCGAAGGTGAAGCGATGCCAGCCAGTCTGGCTGCAGTCTCGGCGCAAATGATTGCCGCCGGTGAGCTGCGCCGCGAGACCCTCTCCACCGATCTGGCCGTCTACCTGCCACCCTTCTGGCTCGCCGAGCGATCGATTGCCCGGCGCCTCGGGCTTCTACTCTCCCAACCGGTCTCTGTCGATGCCCCACGCGTCGAACAATGGCTTGCCCGCTATACCGGTCACCACGAGATCGAACTCTCACCCGAACAGCGTGAAGCCATTCTCGAAGCGGCGGCCCGCCGACTGCTTATTCTGACCGGGGGGCCGGGAACGGGCAAGACGACGACCCTGCGGGCCATGGTTCAGCTCTTTCTTGCCATGCGTCTCCGTGTCGCACTCGCCAGTCCGACCGGCCGCGCTGCCCAGCGTCTGGCAGAGGTGACCGGGTGCGAGGCCAGGACCATTCACCGCCTGCTGGAGTTTGATCCATCGCAGATGGCCTTTCGTCGCGATGAACAGAACCCCCTCGAGGCCGATGTCGTGATCATCGACGAGGCCTCGATGATCGATCTCCTCCTTGCCAACAGCCTCTTCAAGGCTGTCTCACCAAATGCCCGCCTGGTCCTCGTCGGTGATGTCGACCAGCTTCCCTCTGTCGGACCAGGTAAGGTTCTGCAGGATCTGATTCGCTCCAGCCGTATCCCGGTCGCCCGGCTGACCCAGGTCTTTCGCCAGGCTGCCGAGAGTCTCATCGTTCAGAATGCCCACCGCATCAACCGCGGCGAGTTTCCGCAATTGATCACCCCCGGGGAGGGGAAGAGTGACTGTTACTTCATCGAAACCGAAGACTCGGCCGAGATCGTCAATCTCCTTGTCAAAGCAGTTGTCACCAGCCTCCCCAAACGGTTTGGTTTCGATCCGCGCCGTGACATTCAGATACTCGCTCCGATGAATCGTGGCCAGGTTGGCGCCAACTCACTCAACAATACTCTTCAGCAGGCACTCAATCCACCTCTCCCCGGGCAACCTGAACTTGTGCGCGGTAACCGCGCTCTCCGGGTCGGTGACAAGGTCATCCAGAGAGTCAACAACTACAGGCTCGAGGTATTCAATGGCGATATGGGATTGATCGAGGCCATCGATCTCGAAGATCAACTGGTCGCCATCCGCTTCGGCGACCGGCTTGTCGCCTATGACTACGCCGACCTCCTTGAACTTGCACACGGATACTGCGTTACTGTCCACAAATCTCAGGGGAGCGAGTATCCGGCGGTCGTTCTGCCACTCCATACCTCGCACTTTCTCATGCTCAGTCGCAATCTCCTCTACACGGCTCTCACCAGAGCAAAGAGGACGGTCGTGCTCATCGGCTCAACCCGCGCGATTGCCCTCGCCATGAACTCCACCGAAGCCATGATCCGTCATACCGGTCTGGTCGAGTCCCTCCACATTAACCCCGTCCGACTCGACTTCGACCAGTCGTCAGAAATGAAAAAGGACCAGTGAGAATTGAACTCACTGGTCCTGACAGGTTCCAGGATGTAAAAGCCAGTTGACCGACCGTTCCGGTCGGCACGCTTTTTCGAAATCACTTCGTGGCGAACAGACCTGTTCGCAAAGGATCAGAATCAGCCACCGGTGGCCATCTGTCCGGGCGCTTGACAGAACAGATCGAAGGCCTTCTTCAACTCGGCAGAGATCTGTTGGGCATCGCGTCCTTCGATCTGGTAACGCTCCATCATGTAGACAAGTTTGCCATTCTTCAGGAGCGCGATTGAGGGGGATGACGGCGGGTAACCAGTGAAGTAGCTCCGCGCACGATCAGTGGCCGCAATGTCTGCTCCAGCAAAGACCGTGATTGTCCGGGCGGGGCGGACATCATTGCGCAGTGCGTCGACTACCCCCGGGCGAGCTTTGCCGGCCGCGCAGCCACAAACCGAATTGACAACGACCATCAGCGTCCCCGTCGTGCCATTGACGGCCTCGTCAACCAGCTCAGGTGTTCGCGCTTCCTCGATGCCGGCATTCGTCAGATCCTCGCGCATCGGTTTGATCAAGAGTTCGGAATAGGGCATTAAAGTTACCTCCACAAAAAACATTCTATTCAAAGTGAAGATGGTTTCTACCGGAAAATCTCACCATACGATTGTTTAATTGGTTGAGAATGTGTCACGGATATGGGAAAAATGGATGGCACTCAGAATCGAATGTGGAACATATTAAAGGATCTTAAGGAATTCTGGCGAATTTGACCTATGCCCAATATCTGGATCTTCAGAATAGTCAGACTGATGGCCTCGATCATCTCCCACGTCTATTTCCGAGTCGAGTATCGTGGAGTGGAGAACATCCCGACTACGGGCCCATTTCTGATGACGCCCAACCACGTCAGTTACTTTGACCCGATCTGGATCTCGGTGCCCGTGCGCCGGCCAATGCGTTATATGACCTGGGATGTCATGACCCGCAAGCCGCTGATCGGTCCGCTGATGCGCGCTTTTGGATCATTTCCGGTCAATATCGACCGGGCCGATCGCCAGGCCCTCCGCGTCGCCGCGGAACAGCTTCGCGGCGGAGGCGGTCTGGTCGTCTTCCCGGAGGGTGGTCGAACTCAGACCGGTGCGCTCATGAAGTTCAAGGCTGGTGCGGTTCTTCTGGCCATCGAAGCTGGAGTGCCGATTGTCCCGGTGACGATCATCGGGGCTTATCAGGCCTTCTCGTTTCACCATCTCCTTCCTCGACCAAGAAAGGTCCGCATCGTCTACCATCCACCGATCCATCTTCAACTTCCAGCAGGTGAGGAGCCGTCAAGAGAGTTTCTCCGCACTCAGACGGACAAACTCCGCCAGATCGTCGCTTCGGCCCTCGCCACTTGAGAGCGCCTTCGCGTGAGGCTACCAGGACTCTCAGAGGGACCGCACACGAAGCCAATAAGTAGGCCGGCCGCGAAGATCATGGCGGGAAAGTGCGATTGCCCCGGGTAGTGGCACCAGGACAATCGCATTTACATTCCAGTTATCTCTTTGGCTCTTTGGCTTCGTGTCTTTGTGTGAGATCTCTCTGACTGGAGGGTTCCTGGTGGCCTCACGCGAAGACGCAAAGGCGCGAAGGAGGACCGGTTGACGAACCGCCCATACATTCGTTTTGTTTCGATGGGGCCGGTGATCGCATCAATGTGTCGAGGTTATTTGTGGCTTGGTTAAATTTTCCCAGGACCTTGCCTTGGGCTGGTATGCTGCGCCCTGTTGGGGCACTTCAAACTGGGCTAGTGCAGATTCTGAGGGAGAATGCGATTGCCCCGGTAGTGGTACGACACCTGGTCAAAAAAATGGCTGATCCTCTGGAAGTATGGGCTGAATTATGCTACTTTGCTTTTTTTGAGTGACCTCAAAAAAGCGGCGGCGTAGCTCAGTTGGTTAGAGCGAGGGATTCATAACCCCTAGGTCTCCGGTTCGAGTCCGGACGCCGCCATCAACCCTCCTCCCTGATTCTCAACTCCTCACCGATACCAAGAATCACCACCATCCAGCATAAACAGAAAGCCAGCCAGATTGGTAATTCACGTGATCTATGCCGATAAAATCGGCCAGTCGCATTTGAACAGGCTGGAACTCACTTCTGATCGTTCTGGTATTGCCAAACCGCAGCGTATGACGCACCCTGATGACGATTCAGATCACACCTTTACAGTAATGGGGGAAGCGACATGAATGTAAGATCACCTCTTCGGTGGGCAATGATCACGGCCTTGATCGGATGCTCAACAGTCTGGTCGTTCTGGAGGCCTCTTCAGTTGAATGTTGAGGCGCAACAGCGCGTCACGTCGCGAAAAGCCCCGAAGTTGACGATTGGCCGGCTTGGTTTCCGGGATCTCAACCGGAATGGTCAGCTTGATCCATACGAGGACTGGCGCCGGACAACCGCGGAGCGGACGCGAGATCTGGTTCGAAGGATGACGCTTGAAGAGAAGGCCGGGGCAATGATGCACGGGACTCTTCGCGCGGATGGTCCACTTGGTTCGATTGGCGCAGGAACCCGTTATGATCTCACGGCGGTCCGCGGGTTGATCGATCAGGCAAAGGTCAACAGCTTCATCACCCGGCTTCGTGGGACGCCCCGCGAGCTGGCAGAGCAGAGCAATCTCCTGCAGGAGCTGGCAGAGGAGTCCCGGTTGGGAATCCCACTGACAATCAGTACCGATCCACGCCACCATTTTCAATATGTTCTGGGAGCCAACGAGAGTGGGAACGGATTCTCGCAGTGGCCGGAGACACTAGGCCTGGCGGCCATCGGGGAGCCGGCCTTGACGCGTCGCTTTGGTGATATTGCACGTCAGGAGTATCGTGCAGTTGGCATCCACATGGCCCTCTCACCGCAAGCCGATCTGGCAACCGAGCCGCGCTGGAGCAGGACGGTCGGCACTTTTGGAGAGGATGCCCGGTTGACAAGACGGATGGTCGAGTCATACATCACCGGGTTCCAGAATGGGGCGACCGGACTCAACCTGGGAAGTGTGATTACGGTCGTCAAGCACTGGGTAGGGTATGGGGCCCAGCCGGAGGGGTTTGATGGCCATTCAGCCTATGGTAAGTACAGCAACTTTCCGGGTCGTAACTTCTCGTACCACATCATTCCATTTACCGGAGCCTTTGCCGCTGGAGTTGCCGGAGTCATGCCGACCTATCCGATCCCGCGGGATGTTGTCCTGCATGGACGACGGCTTGAACAGGTTGGGGCAGGATTCAGTCGGCAGCTGCTGACCGAAGAGCTGCGCGGGCGATATGGCTTTCGCGGGGTGATTCTCAGCGACTGGGCGATCACCAATGACTGTACCGGCCCCTGCGTCGATGGACTACCGGCAGGAGAGGTTCCGACACCAGCCCATATCGGCATGCCATGGGGAGTCGAGGGGCTGACGAGAATTGAGCGTTTCATCAAGGGGGTCGAAGCCGGTCTCGATCAGTTTGGGGGAGTGGAGGAGACGTCGCTGCTGGTCGAGGCGGTCCGGGCGGGAAGGCTCACCGAGGCTCGTCTCGATCAGTCCGTGACAAGGATCATGCGCCAGAAGTTTGAACTGGGTCTCTTCGACAATCCATATGTCGAGCTGGCGAAGGCCGAGGCGCTCTTTGCCAACCGCCGCTTTATCTCTGCCGGTCGTGTCGCTCAGAGCCGGGCGATCGTCCTGCTCGAGAATCGCCAGCAGATACTCCCTCTGCGACCTGCCAGTACGGACCGCCCGCAGAGACTCTTTCTTTACAAGATCGATCCGGCGGTAGCAAGGGCGAACGGTTTCACCGTTGTTGAGCGTCTGGAGGACGCCGATCTGGCGATCCTGCGCGTCGTCGCGCCATTTGAGACGCTTCATCCAGGTTACTTTTTTGGTCTTCGGCAGCATGAGGGAGATCTGCGGTTCATCGATGGACATCCCGATTATGAGGTGATCAAGGCGGCCAGCGCAAAAGTACCGACGATTGTCAGCATCTACCTCGATCGACCGGCGATCCTCACCAATGTCCGTGAAAAGTCAAGTGCCCTTCTCGCCAATTTTGGTGTCAGCGACCCGGCGCTCTTCGATGTCCTCCTCGGCAGAGTTCCACCGCAGGGGAGGCTCCCCTTCGAGCTGCCGTCGTCGATGGATGAGGTGCGAGCGCAGGCCGAAGATCGGCCATATGATACTCCGCACCCGCTCTATCGGTTCGGGAGTGGTTTGAGATATCGGCACCGCTGAGACCATATCAGGAATTCGACGTCGGCACGGTCGATCTGTTTCCATCACGGAGCGCGAGGTATCCCGGCGACATGATCTCGACGCCGGCTGCGGTGAACTTCTCCTGGATGTTTCGGTGGAGTTCAGAGTAGATGTTGGCCATCTCGAATGGAAGACTGGTGTGGGCATTCAGTTCATAACTGACATTGAAGTCGTTGAGCGCCGTCTGGAGCACGAATGGTGGCGGTTGGGGCATGACACCCTGGGTGGAGAGGGCGGCATTGACCAGCAGCTCCTCCACCTTTCTCCAGGGAGTATCGTAACCGATGGTCACCGTGCTATGAAGAATCAGTCCGGTTGATCGGGCCTGGGCAGAGTAGTTGACGATGTGGTTGTTGATGACCAGCGAGTTGGGAATGGAGACGTCCTCATTCTTGATCGTCCGCAGAATCGTCACCAGCAGCCGCTTTTCGATCACATCGCCAGTCACCTCGCCGATGCGGATCCGGTCGTTGATCCGGAAAGCGCCAGTATAGGTCAGGATAACTCCGGCCAGGATGTTCGAGATGAGCGAACTGGATGAGAGAGAGATGAGCACGCCCAGAAAGATCGAGATGCCCTGGAAGGCCGGCGACTTGGCTCCCGGCAGGTAGGGAAATGCGACAATGGCGGCGACAATGATGATCAGAAAGGCCGCGATCCGGTGGGTGAAGCCGGCCCATTCGGCATCGAACCCGATAATCTTCACCGTCCCGTGGCGAAGCTCTTCAAATACAACGCGTGCAATCTTCAGTGCTCCCCAGACAATCAGGATGATCATCAGCAGGACGAAGAGATTTGGAAGATACCCGATGAACATCTCCCAGAGGAGAGCCATGGCCTGGCGAATCTGATCTTCAATCTGCGTCGCGATACGCCGGGTCGAGGGAAAGAGTCCAAGCGTGGAGGTGAGGTAGATTACCAGGAGGAGAAGAACCAGCAGCAGGCGAACGAGTTGAAGCGGCCCGGTCAGAAATCGCTGCAACCGTCCCGACCTGACGACGCGGAGCCGCTGCAGCCAGCCGTTTCCGGCAGTCGATCCAAGCGTTCCCTCAATCCAGTTACCGGCGAAACGGAAGGCCCGTCCGAGCAGATTCAGAACGAGCACAAGCAGTATGGTGTTGAACACGGCGATCAGCGCACTCTTCAGTCGTGAAGAGGATCGGTGACGTTCCCGAGCCTCGCGCACCGCACGATCGATGATCTCCTGGCAGCGCATTGCCATTTGGCGACGCTCCATTCCCTCAGCGCGGGCGTCGATATCGGTGAGGGTGAGGATGATCCGTCGTGCGGCGACCAGGTCGGTCCACGACTCACCCTCGACAATCGTCAGTCCCTCATACTCACGAAACGGATTGTAGGCGAGGTCATCGATGTGGCGTGTGATCAGCTCGGCCCGCTCCGTGGGCGTTATTGAACCGACCCGGTCGTGCAACCTGAAGAGTTCCTTCTCTTCAAAATAGACTGCCGCTCCAGTGGACTCACCTACGTCGTCCGTCGCCTTTACCGAGGCGGCGGTTGACCAGAAGAGCAGAATCGTTACCAGTAGTAATGAAGATACTCTCAACATAGAACTTGACCTTGTTTCCAGAGGATTGCTCACACCATTTGATAAAGCTGGCATCATTCTTGCCGGTCTTTCAGGTTGATGGGATGGCAAAATAACCGCAGTAATCAGATCGCCCCCAACCCTTGTCAACTCTTGTTAAAGAATAGGGGGAATCCAGCCCGACTCTTTCCCGACCGTTGCGCCTGAAAGAATATTACCGGCCTGGTGCATAAAAGGTAAGAGAATAGTTTAACAGTGAACGGCTGCATCTGGTCTCCTCCACTTGAACTGACTCAATTTTTTGTGGGACTCGGAAGGCGAACCCGGATGGGAATTCATATCAAGGGAGAAGAGAGGGAAAATAGATATCGCCGGGATGGCCTGGTTGTCCCGGAAGATACCTCTTCGAACTGGATGGAATTCGCCCTACCCCATCGGCCAATCGCCATCCACCAGACCAATCCAATAAACCCCGGATCAGGGGTAGATCGCCTCGATGATCAGGCGGAGTTGACCTGTGGCGCAGTGAATGCGAGCCGGAGTCCCGCGCCCCTAACGCAGTCCCAGTGTCGGACTGCGTAACATTATGCTGGTCAAAAATTGGAGATAGTGTCACGGCGAAGAAGTGGAGATGGGGATTGGATCGAGCCAGGCGTGATGATTCCAGGTGACCAAAATCAGCACTAGTAGCGGTGCGGCAATGGAATGGTATGGCGGGGGATCATCAGGTACCAGTCTTCAGTTGCTTTCGAGGATCGTTACACAAGCAGTGATGATGTTTGTGTCAAAAGAAGAGGGCCAGCAGGCCCTCTTCTTTTGACAGATTGTGACTATTCAGCCGGGAAGACCGGAATAGTCAGGCTGGCGGTATTGGTTGTTGTCAGATAGTGGAGGTTATGACCGTTACTGAACCCGATCGAGGCCTCGTTGATCACCGCACCAGTGATCGCCTGATTGTCGTTCGTCCAGAACTTCATCCACCCCGACCGTCCGGCGGGTATGACCGTCGTGTAGCGTGGAGCCGTCCGGGGGAAGTTGTTCCCGAGGATACCTCGCAACTGGCAGCTACCTCCGGTTAGAACGAAGCTCTGTGAAGTCTCGGTATCGTCAAACAGTAAGCCGGCAATATTTCCGAGAGTCTGTGCTCCGACGGCCATATCTCCTCCGATGCGGTTGACGATGAGCATTGTACTATTGCCAGTCGCCGGTGGCGGCAGGTTGCTGATGGTCAGAGATCTTGGCAGTTCGTTGTACTGTACGCCATCGAAGGCAATGGTCGCGGTAACCGAGTCTGGTGTACAGAGTGGATTTCCCGGAAGAAGACCGGCGACGCCGAGCGCCGGCAGGTTTGCTCGATGACCACTCTCGAACTTCACGAATGTTTCGCCAATCAGGTCGTTGTGAATGGCTGGACATCCATTTTTGTCAGTGGCGACAGCGATAATGTACCCGGTAATTCCGGGATCGAGATCACTCGCCATCAGGCTTACCGTCTGATTCTGCGTCAGTGTCACGTAGAGATCGGCAACCGAACAGTTCGACCCATCGACCATAAAGAGGTGCACCGAGACCGGATTGACCGAGTTGGTGTTGGTCAAGGCGATTCTGCTGTCTTGTGAAGCGCTGCTGGTTCCGGAGGTGTAAAGGTTGTAGATGAGCAGACTCCCCGGGCGTTGTTGACTGGGTGGCGAAGCAAAAATCTGGGGGAATCCAGGACCTGCAAATGAGTTTACAATCTTGACACAGGAGGATGTCGCTCCTACTCCACCAATTGTCGATGCGATACAGAGAGTCCCGCTGGATGCGTCTTGGTTAACCTTGACTAGCAACGTGATCGTCACCGTGCTGTTAGCCGGAATTGTGCCAACCCAGGTCGCAACTCCATTACTTTGCAAAGCAGTCTGGACAAATTTGCGCCGGAGTGAATCCGGCCCATTATAGGGCGCGATAAGAGGACCAACAGTGCAGGTTCCAATGTTTGCTTGACAGCCTCCAGTGACCAGCTCCAACCCATTGGGCAGAGTCCCGACATATGTCGTAGTCACTGGGGTGGATGTATTGTTGCGAAGTACCTGTGTCAAAGGAATGACACTTCCTGGTGTAGTCTGCGCTGACACCCCACTACCACTGGCATCACCAGTATCAACAGTCACGGGTGGTGTGGACGACACGGTTACGTTAAGCTGGGCAGTTGTAGTTGCAGTTCCATCACTCACTTGGAGCGTGAAGGTCGCGTTCGTCGCTCCACTCGCGGCAACGATGTCAGCAGTGATCGTTCCAGTCGTATTGGCAATGTTTGAGACAGTCACCCCATTCGAAGGATTGGTGCTGGTAACAGTGACGGTCAAACTTCCCACGGCGGTCTCGGCGTCGGTTACCGTGGCGATGGTTGAGTTACTCGAACCGCTTCCCGCCGTTCGTGACACCCCACTCGCTGCCGTGATGGTCGGGGCCTGATTCGGATCGCCATAGCGCTCAGCACTGCTCAGCTTTGTGGTGCTGTCTGAAAATCCTCCAATGATTAGCGTGGCCCCACCTGTAAGTAATACTGCCTGATGTCTTCGACGCGCAGTTGCCATTGATCCTGATGAACTCCAAGTTCCCGCAGTCGAATCATAGATCTCTGAAGTTGACAAAGATGTTAATAGGGGACTTTCGCCTCCGGTAACCAGAACGTTACCATTTGACAACAAAGTTGCAGTGTGATCCGCGCGCTTCCCACTTAGTGATCCAGTACTTGACCAGGTTCCAGCCACTGGATCGTAAATCAATGAGGTTGTCAGTGAAGAATCTGATCCAGGAGCTCCAGAGGTTCGACCACCGACGACTAGTACTTTGCCATTAGAAAGAAGCGTTGCCGTGGGTTCCATTCGAGTTCCGGTCGACCCCGCATCGGCCCAGCTACTGGTAGTTGGATCAAAGAGCTCGGCAGTCTGCGTATTTCCGACGGTATTATTATACCCACCTACAACTAGCACCTTACCGTTGTTTAGCCGAGTTGCCTTATGGTACAAACGCGGTCTTGAATTACCAGCAGATGTCCAAGTACCTGTGGAAGGATTATATATCTCTGCCAATTCAGGATATTCGAGGTCGGTGCCAGCTCCGGTAAATGGATAGTTGTATCCACCAACTACTAATACTTTTCCATCTTGCAACAATGTAGCGGTATGCGACTGCCTCTTTTGACTAAGCGATCCGGTCAAGCTCCAGGTTCCAGTTGACGGGTTATAGATCTCTGCGCTGGCCATTCCGTATGTACTTGCACCATCATACCCACCGGCTGCAAGAACCCTTCCATCTTGTAACAGAGTAAGTGTTGCGTCACCTCTAAACCCTGAGAGCGATCCGGTTGTGCTCCAAGTCCCCGCAGCTGGATCGTAGAGCTCGCAAGTACTCGAATCCCCCACAACGAGTACCTTGCCATTTTGGAGCTTTACTGCCATTGGCGCACCACGTGAGACAGACATTGATCCAACAACCGACCAGCTCGGATCGACAGTCAGGGGATAACGCAGACCTGTGGGGTCAAGATTGAGCCGCAAGCGGCGGCTCCCGTTATCATCTGATGGAGCAAGTTCCCAGCGCACGGCTTCATCGCTTCGCTTTCCATCAGCGTCGATCACCCAAGGTGCCTCAATCTGAAGTTTTGGGCTTCCACTGCGACTGAAGATGATCGCTCCTGACTTAAGCGAGACGTCGTCAGTTCCATCAATCGCAGTCAACTCATACTCGAAGCTGGTTGGGGCAGTCTTGTCGTGTAGATAGAGAAACTCCTCGCTCCGACCATCTTCTATCTTGTGGAGACTGTCTGTCTTGGTGTAGACCGCCTGGTAACGAATCTCCCCCTCACCAACCTTGATTGGAGCAGCGTTCACACCGATGGCCTTGAGCGTGACACGAACTCCTTCAGCATCGACAACAAAGGGTTCATTGGCCCTCTCTGGAAAGAAAAGCCCCAGTTGGCTATTCTTCCGGCTCACAATCGGCTGCACCGCAGGCTTGAAGTCGGTGTGAGCTCCACCTACGACTTGTCCGTAATATTCAACCCCGTCCACTTGCACTGAGCCTTCTCTGAATTGTGATCGGTTATGCGACGAACTGACATCATCATTTTGTGGCCTACTGACTATCAATAGGAGTAGAAGAATGACCGAAAAAGTCATTTTATATCTCTTCAACGATGACTGGAATATCATTTAACAATTCCTTTCTTTGTATGTGCAGCCGTAATCTTAGAAAAATCATCAATTCTTGATGAATGCCAGGAGATCGGGTGTTATCTATTCACAGTGGCCAGATAGAAGCCATGCTTAAATTTTGGAATTATTGAACAATCAAGTGACTCAGGGGCAAAGATGCTTCAAGCAAAACAGCAGGTCTTTAAATTCAAGCCTGACTTTGTAAACGGAAGGCCCCAGTCTTCTCCCTGGTCTTCTCATTGTTGAATATGGTTACCGAGAGCTATTAATTTGCCGATCTAAGAAATTCAAATCTATGTAGAATGTTCCACCAAAATCCTTTAGCGGAGGTTAAAATTCTTAAAATTCTCATAAAGCCAGTTGAAAAGAGTCTCAAAATTTATCAATTCAGCGTTGAAGTGCCTGATTATGCATTCGGAATCCGTTATGAAATGGAATGGGGTGGATAGTTATTGACTTGGGACTGCCTACAGAGAGCAGTGAGATTAACACCAGTTGGCCGCCTGGCTCCTGCTTCCCATTGAATGGATCAGTAGTCTACAATACAGATCGTAAGGAATAGAGGTGAAGTAAATGGTCAAAAATGCTTGAAGAAACAAGGGAGCACAACCGTACAGACAGTCCCGGTTGGTGCTCGTTCACATTCCTCAAAATCACAATAATCGAGCAACAACAGTTCTTCAGCTCGAACAACTGAGATGTTGGGGTAGAGGTTATCAGATCTATGCGGTATCACTTTGGGCCATTTATTCTGGATACCGATAAGGTAGTTTTGATCGATGGCAATGACCTTGTGCCCTTGACCCGCAAGAGGTACGACATACTGTTAATGCTCGTGACGAATGCAGGTCGGCTGCTCACCAAGAACGAGATCCTCCAACAAGTCTGGCCAGATCAGGATGTCGAGGAGGGAAATCTCTCCAACCAGATCCACTCGATTCGCCGGTTGCTTCGTGACGATCCGCGCAATCCAACAGTCATTATTACAGTCCAAGGCTTTGGCTATAGGTTCCAACCGGAGGTGACGGTTGTCAACGATTCGGTGACCCCACCGGTTGCTGAGGTCAACACAGGCCGGTTGGATGAAATGTCGCGCAATAAACAGGTCTGGCTAATTGTGGCAGGTCTACTGGCCATTCTCTTGATCGCGGCGATTATTGGTGTGCTGGTGTTGGTTCGCTCTCAACGGCTTGCATCTTGGGAAATGCCATTACCGATTCAGCTTACGGCCTATCCTGGTGTCGAGCAGTATCCGGCACTCTCACCCGATGGCCATTTCATCGCCTATACCTGGGACGGTGGAGATATTAATAATCGTGATATCTACATTCAGCAGACCAATGGTGGCAAGCAAGTCAGGGTCACAACAAATCCAGGGGCGGATCTGCAGCCTGTCTGGTCACCAGATGGACTGCAACTTGCATTTCAGCGGGTCGATGAAAAGGCTGGTTCGCCGAACCATCTGATTATCGTTCCAACCCTTGGAGGACCCGAGCGGGAATTGGCCCGGGTTGATGGTGGTTTGGACTGGTCTCCCGATGGCAAAAAACTGGTTGTGACCGGACTTGCTGGCGCTGGTGGAGGGATGGGACTGTTCATTATCTCTGTTGACGGATTCGTGCGGCAGCAGATCACCCGCCAGGATGCGGCAGGTACCATTTATGATTCAACTCCGCGTTTCTCTCCAGATGGTCGCTCAGTTGCTTTCCTCCGTTCAAAAGGTAACGAGGATAATCACGTCACGATTGTCGATTTAGCTAGTGGCCAAATCCGCGAGCTGACAAAAGAACGCTACCTGATTCAACCGGGTTCCCTTAGCTGGGATACTGATGGCACGAAGATCTTATTTATTTCACGACAGGGTGGTCCAGGTCAGCTCTACCAGGTTGGTCTGAATGGTGATAAAGCAACACCAGTTTCCTCGGTACCGGTGCCGATTACATCCTTCTCCATCGAACGGAATGGCGCGCTCCTTGCATATACCAGTGAGGTGATCGACTTTCGAATCGAGGTTTACAACCTCTCCAGTCAAAAAGATCAACCTTGTGTAATCAATTCAACCCGAGCCGACAACTTTCCCCAACTCTCCCCTGATGGGTCACAACTGGTCTTTGGATCAGATCGATCTGGATGGGATGAGATTTACCAAGTCAACGCTGATTGCTCCAAGGTGAGGCAGTTGACCAACTTCAGAGAGCTGGGTGTGGGAAGTCCACGGTGGTCTCCGGATGGTACCCGAATTGTTTTTGACCGTCGGAACAGGGGAGACAGTGACATCTACACGATCGATCTCAATGGCGCTCAAACGGCAAGGGTCAGCGATTCGATTGGATCGAACGTCCTTCCATTCTGGGCACCTGGAGGGGAGTGGATCTATTACTCTTCAAATCGGGCTATACCCCGCACTGCATACCAGACCTGGAAGGTTAGGGTATCGGGGGGAGAGGCGGTCATTGTCACACCGCCGGGTACAAACACGCGGACGTGTCCGATACTTTCGCCCGATGGCAAAACTCTCTACCATAGCCGAAACAATCGGCTGGTACAGTTCGATCTTGCCACGGGTACCGAGTCAGAGGTCGTCGAGCTGGCCAATCTCTATGTTGATCGCAATTGGGATATCGGCAAAGATGCCATCTACTTCTTCCACTATGAAGCCGGGCCCGCTTCATCCATCGAGCGACTCGATCTTCGGACTCGCCGGATCACAACTCTGGGAAGGGTTGTCGAGGCCACTGCCAATGGACTCTACTCGCTCACCGTCGCCAGAGATGAGCGGCGCTATGCCGTTAGCCGTCCATATGTTGGACTGAGCGATATCATGCTGGTCAAAAATTGGAGATAGAGTCACGGCGAAGAAGTGGAGATGGGGATTGGATCGAGCCAGGCGTGATGATTCCAGGTGACCAAAATCAGCACTAGTAGCGGTACGGCAATGAAATGGTATGGCGTGGGATCATCAGGTACCAGTCTTCAGTGGCTTTCGAGGATCGTTACACAAGCAGTGACGATGTTTCTGTCAGAGGTTTGTGTCATAAGAAGTGCGAGGGGAATCGCACTATCCCTTCGGATCTGCAGGTGCACTTATTGACGTGCCGCAACGGGGCGCCGCATCCTGGCCCGCGCCAAAGTAAACGTTCCCCATCCATCCTGATCGATGGATTTTTGTGTTGCTGAATGAGGTGATCAACCAGCAGCCGTTGGTTGAGGTGGTAAACCGTCAGTCCGCTTGTTGCTCAAAGAGCCGGAAAGACCGGAATGGTCAGGCTGGCCGTACTCGTTGTCGTCAACACGTGCAGGTTATGCCCCTGACTGAAGCCAATGGTCGAGTGGTTGATCATTGCTCCACTGATTGCGCCATCATTGATCTGGCTCATCTTCATCCACCCTGTCCGGCCAGTGGGAATCACCGTGTCGTAACGCGGTGAGGTCCGGGGAAAGTTGTTTCCAAGTATGCCGATCAACTGGCAGGTTCCCCCCGTGAGCACGAAACTCTGTGCGGACTCCTGGTCGTCAAAGAGCAGCCCGGCGATCGACTCGAGCCTCGAGGTTCCGGTCGAAAGATCACCGCCGAGTCGGTTGACGATCAGCATCGTCTCGTTCAGGTTGGCCCGCGAGGGGAGGCTGTCGAGAGCCAGTGTGCGGGGCAGTGTGTTGTACCTCACCCCATCAAAGTTGAGTGTTGCCGTCACCGAGCTGTCAGTACATGAGGGCAATTGACCGGTCAGCGCGGAGATCCCTAGCGCCGGCAGATAGGCTCGGTGTCCCTGCTCGAACCTGACCAGTGCCCCACCAATCAGTTCATTCTGGTTGATCGGACAGCCCCGCTCATCCGTGGCGACGGCGATGACATAGCCGGTCACTCCGGGATCGACATCACTCGCGAGCATGCTCACCGTCTGATTCTGGGTCAGCCTGACAAACTGATCGGCGACCGTACAGTTCGAACCGTCGATGAAGAAGAGGTGGACATTGACCCCGTTGACCGGACTGATGTTGGTGATAGTCAGTCGGGTATCCTGGAAGTTTGTATTGAGCCCTGACGTGTAGAGGTTATAGATTAGAACGCTGCCAGCCTTGAGTTGACTGGCAGCGGCGGCGGTTGGAGCGATAATACCAGGCCCTGGCGGTGGGGCCGTGACGCTGAAACAGATGCTCTGTGTCACTCCCGAGTTGATCACCGGGAAGCAGAACTGCGTCCCTGACGCGGCTTGGCCCCCCACCTGTACCTGAAAACTGATGACGATCGAGCCATTGGCAGCAATCGATCCTGTCCAGAAGATCTGCCACGGACCGGAGCTTGAGGCGTCGAGGCCCGCTTTTCCACGGAGCTTGTTCCGATTGCTTTCATCAACGGAGATCGCTGTACTCTGAGTCATCGTGCATACTCCTCCACCCCCATTGCAGCTTCCGGGGATCAGGATCAGTCCATCTGGCACGGTGAAGTCGATGTTTGTACTCCGGCTGATTGATGATGGATTGGTAATGGTAATGTAGATGGTTGCGACCGTACCTGGACTGACCTGTCCGGTGTCGGCGACGATCCGGGTGACCATCTGCATTGGCTCGATATCGAAAGTGTATGCTGCACCGGACTGCGATAACAGATTGTTTTCCTCATCTCCATTGATGCCCGTCGCATTGCTCTCTTCATAGCGTGCCCCGATGATTGCAATATCCTCGGAGAATCCGATCGACGAACCAAATCGATCAAGGGGCTCCGTCTTCCGACCCCGGAGAACCTTCTCCTCGACCCAATTAGTGGATTGGAGGTAGAACAGGTAGGCCGCTCCCTCGGCAACCGTATTTTCGTTGGAGGCGGCAACGATGATCGCCTCACCCTGAATCGCGACGGCATATCCGAAGTTGTCATCGGCGTCAGTATCACTCGGCTTGAGTGTTGCTTCCCGATTCCAGGAAGTGCCCGTCCTTTTGAAGACATAGGCCGCCCCGGAATCGGTTCCGTTGGTATCCTCAGCCTGTGCACCAACCACCACCCGGTCTCCCCACACTGCCACTGCTGCACCAAAATAGTCACCCGAAACTGGTGTTGGAGCCTTCAGGAGAGCTTGCTGACTCCAGGTTGAACCGCTGCGTACAAATACGCCGGCGGCGCCGGAGACTGCTGCCCCATCCCCCTGAAAGACTGCACCAATGATCGCTGTGTTGTTGTGAATCGCCACTGCGTATCCAAACTGATCATTGGCAGCGGGCAAGGCGGACTTCAGATAGGCCTGCTGAATCCAGGATGTTCCATTTCGAAAGAAGACATAGGCGGCTCCGGCACCGGCAACACTGTTGTCGCTCTGGTTACCATTGAGGCTCGCTCCACTGTCCTCCTCGTTGGCCCCAACAACGATCGTGTCACCGTGAATTGCGACAGAACATCCAAAATAGTCATCCCCCTCTGAGTTGCTTGCCTTGAGATAGTTCTGCTGCACCCAGGTTGTCCCGGTGCGGACAAAGACGTAGGCCGCCCCAACTCCCGGCGCAGTGTAGATGGGATAAATATCTGTTCGAGAGCACGGGACGCTACCCAGAAGGCACTGTTCTCCGTCGACCCCGTCGGTGGTCTGGCTCTCCCCGCTCGCTCCGACCACGATCGTGTTTCCGGAGATAGCCACGGAGATCCCGAACCTGTCACCAGTCCACGAATTGCTCGACTTCAGGTGGGCCTGCTGCGTCCAGATCCCATCTTTTCTCACGAAGACAAAGGCCGCTCCAGAATTGTCGTAAGGGTAGACGAAGTCTGGTGGCTGGTTGATTCCTCTGGATCCACTGTCATCGCTTGGCGCACCCACGACGGCGGTGTCGCCGGAGATTGCCACCGAGGTGCCGAACTCCTCTCCGGTCGGGCTGTGCACGCTGGCCTTTAGGAAGGTATGCTGCGCCAGCGGATCGATGGTGATCGGATAGACGGCTTCGTTTTCCTCGACGGCGATCCCGAACTCACGCGGCCCCAAGTCAACGAAATGGGATGGAAGCTCCCGGCCCGTCGCGTCCCACGCCTTCAGCCAGCTGTAGCTTAGCATCTGCTCGCCATTCTCCTGCTCAAACGAGATCAGTCGTCCATCGCTCGACCGATTTGCCTGAAGATCTCCTCGAATCCGAAGACGAACCGTCAGCTCACCGCCCACCGCACGCGCAGCGGGGCGCTCAAAGATCGTGAAGCCATGCTCAAAACCGCGCTGATCGTTCTCGTACCACTCCTCGATCTTCCGTCCTTGACGATCGATTCGGTCGTAGCTCAATCTGCCTCCGGATGTGCGCACCTCCGGCACCAGACTCTTCAGTTCCGTCTGCTCGATTCCAATTCCATATCCCTGCAGCTCCAACCCCCACGACCAGTTATCGCGGCCCGTCCTGGTGGTCGACCTCGTCAAAAAACCGCGCCGGTCGAAAATGGTCATCCATTGCTGGCCTGGATTCCACGCCTTCCAAGCGCGCCCGTCGCTGCGAATCTCATACTTTGCCTGCTCATGAGCGGCAACGATCCCTTGCCAGTCTCCGTCCCTGACTCCTTCCGGAAGCTTCGGAATGGCGGTGAGCCGTCCGGCTGAATTGCGCGGATCCACTGATGAACCTCTATCCCGGTCACGTCTCGGTCGATTGGGTGAGTCAGGAAGATCTGCTCTCTCAATCATCCCGACCAGCATCAGAATTACCGTGGCCAGAATCGAGAGAGTGCTTGCTCGATGTCGCAAAATATAGTGTTTCATTCTCAGGAGTCGCCCCGTGTGCAGTTGTCTCTTCTTCCATACATCCAGATCGCCGAGGCCAATCAATGAGGTTGTCATTTGCCTTCGTTCGACTCGGCTCAAATTAAAAATACGACGTAACTTAGCACGGGAGCTATATACAATTTATTTATTAAGAGGTGAATTTGACCGTCGCCGTAAATCAATTCAGATATTGAGAATCAATTATGGGCTGTCACAATAGGGCTGTAACAAAAAGGAGTGAATATTCGGGATTAGTGGTTTTCAATGTTGGGAGATGGGGGGGCCGATTGGAACAGTCAGCGCGGTTGGGCGGACGACAGGCAGGAGTGACGGATCGCCTCTCCCGCCTGCCATTCTATGAGGAGGCTCAGGGGCGGCCAAGGCTATTCTCGCGAAGAGCCTTGAACTCGGTTCCGGGTCTCCATTCCGGCCAGCTCTCGCCGTTGGCGACCTCCCAGCCGACGATCAACAGCAGTTGCAGATCCTCGATCGCACCGCTGAGATCCCAGTCACTTCGAACCTCATCACCGACACCGTGATAGTCTTTGTTGGTGTAATCGTCACGGGTCTTTTTCGCATAGTCGGCTGGTTTGCCGACATATTCGACCCCGGCATCGGTGTTGAGCGCCGGGACACCCTGTTTGGCGAACTCGAAGTGGTCGGAGCGGTAGAAGTAGCCCTTCTCCGGTTCCGCATCGGCCCGGAGTGTGCGGCCCTGGGTACTGGCTGCAGCGGCAAGGAGATCGTCGAGGGTCGAGTTGCCGAGGCCGATGACGGTGATATCGCTCGTCCGTCCCCACTGGTTGATCCCGTCCTTGTTGAGGTTGGCGAGTGTCTTGGTCAGCGGGTAGAGCGGGTGTTCGGCATAATATTTTGCCCCGAGCAGCCCCTTCTCCTCGGCGGTGACGGCAAGAAAGAGGATGCTGCGTTTGGGGGCCGGACTGAGTTTGGCAAAGACGCGTGCCCATTCGAGCAGGCAGGCCGTGCCCGAGGCGTTGTCGACGGCGCCATTGAAGATCTGGTCGCCGCTCAGTCTGGGATCCCGGCCCATGTGATCCCAGTGTGCAGTGTAGACGACATACTCATCTTTGAGGACAGGATCAGATCCCTCCAGTCTGGCGACGACATTCTTCGATTCGATGCGGCGGATGGTCGATTTGACGGCAAGGTTGGCGCGGGCGCCGAGCGTGACCGGGCGGAAGTCACGGCTGAGGGCCGCCTTCTTGAGTGCGTTGAGATCCTGGCCGCCGGCAGTGAAGACCTCGGCTGCGCGGTCGAACGCCAGCCAGGCCTCGACACCGATGCGCCCCTTCTCTGATCCGGCCAGACCGAAGTTCTCCTGTCGCCAGCTCGCGAGAGCCTTCAGCGGATAGCCCGCGGTCGCGGTCTCGTGGATGATAATTGCCGCGGCAGCACCTTTGGCGGAGGCGATCTCGAACTTGTAGGTCCAGCGGCCATAGTAGGTCATGGCGCGCCCCTTGAAGAGGGACTCGTCGAGCTTCGTCGGATCCTCGGGATTCTGAGGGGCCGGGATCTGCGGATCGTTGATCAGCATGACGACCGTCTTGCCACGAACATCGACATCCTTGAAGTCGTCCCACCCGTATTCTGGCGCGACGACACCATATCCGACAAAGACCATCTCCGAGTTGCGCAGATCGACCTCGGGGATGAAGCGCGAAGACCGGGCCAGAAAATCTTCCTCAGCTGGTTCGATCTTGCGCGACTCGGCGGTGAAGCTGACCTTCGCCTGCGGAGTCGACCCGATCAGGGGAACCTTCTGGATGTAGGTTCCATCAGGATTGCCCGGTTTGAGGCCAAAAGCCGTAAACTTGTCGGTCAGATACCTGACCGTCAGCTCCTCCCCGCGTGTTCCCGGAGCGCGCCCCTCGAACTCATCCGAGGCGAGGACACGAATATGCTCAAGCAGGCTCTCACCGTTGAAACTGGCGAGGGAGCTCTTCAATTCAGCCGGGGCGGCGGGCCTGGTTGTGCTTGAATTGTCGGGAGTGGCGGGTTTCTGACAGGAGCTGACCAGCAGCGTCAGGGTCAATAGCAATGTTCGGGCGATGGAAAGTCTCATCTCGACCTCATTGATCTCGATCAACAGAAGTTATCATCACGGAGTCATCATATCCGAATGGCTCTCCGCAAAAAGGTGCAGGTGAAGGGAACGAGTATAGATTTTAATTGGTAGAATCGGCAATGCAAGCGAGGTCAGGGGTCGATCGATTCAGTGGGCCGGTGCCCAGAGGTACCTGATGGCGAGGATGACGGCCAGAAGGTACATGACCGGATGAACCTCTCTCCATCTCCCACCGAGGAGTGAGATCAGGACGTGGGTAATGATTCCGAGCGAGATACCGTTGGCGATGCTGAAGGTGAAGGGCATGGAGAGCATGGTCACCAGCGCGGGGATCGATTCAAGGTGATCGCGCCAGTCGATTCGCCCGGCGGCTTCGATGAGCATGGCTCCGACGATCAGCAGGGCTGGAGCAGTTGCGGCTGCAGGTACAGCGGCGGCGAGGGGCCAGAAGAAGAGGGAGATGAGAAAGAGCAGCCCGGTGAAGATGGCGACGAGCCCGGTCTTTCCTCCGTCCTCGATTCCGGCGGCTGACTCCATATAGGCCGTTGTCGTCGAAGTCCCGCAGAGCGCGCCAAATGAGGTCGCGAGGGCGTCGGTACTGAAGGCGGCTCCGGCCCGGCGCATACGACCTGTCGCATCAGTAAAACCAGCCGCCTCGGCGAGGCCGAGCAGCGTACCGGCAGTGTCGAAGAAGGCGACAAAGAGAAAGGTCACGACCACGCCGCTCAGGTTCGCGCTGAACGCACCTCGCAGATCGAGTGCGCCAAAGAGATCCCGCGGCCAGGCTGGCCAACTGGCGATCGAGCTGAAACCAGTGAAAACCTTTCCGTCATAGACCGGCAACTTGAGGATGACTGCGACCACCGAGACCAGGAGGATGCCGAGCAAAATCGCGCCGGGAACTCTTCTCACCAGCAGGACCGCGATGAGGACCAGGCCTCCCAAGGCCAGCAGCGCCCGCGGTGAGCCAAGGTTGCCGAGACCGAGCATCGTCGCGGGATTGGCGATGACGACCCCGCCTGCCTGCAGGCCAATCAGGCCGAGAAACATCCCAATCCCGGCGCCACTCGCCCTTTTGATCGAGAGGGGAATGGCGTTGACGATCGCCTCCCGAACACCACTCACCGAGAGAATGAGAAAGACGATACCGCTGATAAAGACCGCTCCAAGCGCCGTCGGCCAGGGAATTCCCTGACCGAGGACGACAGTGTAGGTGAAGTAGGCATTGAGCCCCATCCCGGGAGCGAGCGCAATCGGGAGACGGGCCAGCAGGCCCATGAGGATCGATCCGAAGGCGGCGGCCAGTGCTGTCGCTGAGAGGAGTTGCGCGGGAATGTTGGTTGAACCGGGGAGGTTGATTGCC
Source organism: uncultured Acidobacteriota bacterium (assembly GCA_903862855.1). GTDB lineage: Bacteria > Acidobacteriota > Blastocatellia > RBC074 > RBC074 > CAIOZW01. Next base: position 28,644 of record CAIOZW010000046.1, on the reverse strand, counting down.
GCGCCGAGAATCTGCGGATTGACAAAGAGGATGTAGGCCATGGCCAGAAAGGTCGTCAAGGCCGCCCGAAACTCACGCGAGATGGTGGTCCCGGCTGCACTCAACCCGGACAGTTGATCGATTCGGTGCATGATTACCCTGGACAGTCTGGTCATATCATTCTCCTCTGCGAGTCGCTGGAAGTTGATCTCGGCGGGTTAGGGGGTCTTCAACCAGCGATCGAACCAGTCGAGGGTGGCGGCCCGCATCTCCGGCGTATAACTGTGGGCGACACCCGGGTAGATGACATTCCTGAAGCGTTCGGCAGCGCCGAGAGTCCGGTAGAGCTTCGACATCTCCTGGTCGATGATTCTGATACCGTCGGCTGGTGAACCGGCATCGATCTCACCGGTCAGGGCGAGGTAGGGGCGCGGAGCAATCAGCGAGATGACCCCTTCAGTGTCAAAGTGGCGGAGCAGATCGTTGACAAAGTAGTAGACTCCGTGCTGGCGGAGCTCCCCGTGGTTGATCAGGTTCTCGTAGCGGGTCAGGCAGGCGACTCCAACCGTTGCGGCGATCCGCTGGTCGAGGGCGGCCAGCCACCAGGCCCGGGTACTGCCCATGCTCATTCCGGTCGCTCCGATGCGTCGCGCATCGACCTCGGGCCGCGCGGTCAGATAGTCGAGCGCAATCCGGTCATCACGGACAAACATCCCCCACAGAGTCCGGCCCTGCCAGAGATGGTACTTGAAGAGGCTCTGCTGTTCATTGAATCCGGTCTCGGCCGACCCCGACGGGCCGGTACCGGCCCGCTCACCATGCCAGTAAGAGTCAGGCGAGAAGACGACATAACCGCGTCGTACCAGAGCCAGACCAAGTGAATCGGCGCCGCCATTGGTTCCGGGAATGATGATCTGTGTCTTGTCCGGCGTCGAGGAGTGGAGCCAGAGCACGGCTGGTGCCGGGCCGGAGAGATTCGCCGGGATCAGCAGCAGCGCCGAGATCTCTCCATCGACGCCATTATCGATCGCCACCCGCTCGAGGATAAATTCGTGATGATCCTCGCGGGCGATCGTTCGCACCCTCTGCCTGACTGGTCTTGGGGGAAGATTTCCGAGCGAGGCGGCGACGATCCGTTCGACCTCCTTCCGCTGGCGTGGCCACTCGGCTCGACTCTTTGGCAGCGGGAAGTCGGGTACCTCGATCCGGTAGCGCTCCGGGACGAGCGCATCACGATCTCTCTCCGCCTTCTGGTAGGCGGCAGCGGCCTCCGGGCCTGCAGGTTGCGGCGGCAGCGGACGATAGTTGAGAATGGTCAGCTGTCGGATGATCGAATCGGCTACTGCACTGGCGAGGAGCTCATACCCTTCAGGGGTGTAGTGGGTGCCATCCTTCAGCAGCAGCCTCTCCGTGCCGGCGCGATCGACCAACCAGTGAAGGTCGTTGATCGGAATGCCAGTTTCGCGCATCACTTCGCCTGCGGCCGTATTGTAACGGCGGACATCTGCCTCGAGACGGTCAAAATCGGCTTTGCGCGCGGCATGTCGCACGTCGATGATCGGAGTCGTTGCGGCAAAGATGATTCGCGCTGAAGTCTCCCTTTGCAGCCGAGCGGCGATCTCACGCAGGTTCTCCCGGTACTGGTCGAGTGGCACCTGATGTCTCCCGCTTGCCTTGAGCAGCTTCAGGTCATGCAGGCCGGCGTTGAAGTGCACGACCTGTGGTCTCACCGAGATCGCCCACTGCGCGAGGTTGGCCCGCACGCGACTGCTGTCACCGCCATTCTGCTCTGCGGTGATCACTTGCGCCCGCCCCTCCAGTCTTTTGGCCACGATTGGAGCATAGCCGAGACGGATCGAGTCTCCAATCAGCACGACTCGTGGCAATTCCTGAGCCTCCGCGTGGTTGAATGCCCCCGCGGTCAATACCAGAAGTAGAATGATCAACCTTTTCATCATCAACCTCACTCCTCAGAAAGCAGGTATATCAGGCCGGACGGGTCTGCCAGCGTGGGCTGGTCGTCGTCCGGATCGATTCGCGCAGCGCTGCATAGCGATCACGAAAGATCGATCGCTGCTCTTCACTCAGTGCCGGAGTTCCTTTGGCGACGAGGCTGCTGCTGACAATCCCGTCGATTTCCAGGGCATATTTCAGACCGGCGAGCATCTTTGAGACAGATCGTCCGCCCTCATCGAAGACGACAATCTCATCAAATCTTCCGCAAATTGACTGGTATTGGTCGATCATCTCTTCGTCACCCGCCCAGCAGACACGCCAGGCCTTCTGCCACTCGCGGGGCAGAACATTGCCCGGTCCGGAGATCACCCCGATCGGGGGCGAGTAGTTGAGCAGATACTCGTGCCAGCCCTCCTGCAACCGCCCGATCATCCCGTCCTTCGGGCGGTATAGATCGAAGACCAGCATGGCGTTGCCAATGTAGACTCCAAACTCGCCCGGCAGTTTGTAATGGAGTGCGGCCTTCATGTAGTTACCGAGTTCACGCATCGAGGCGGAGACCTTGATGCCACGGATCCATGGCAGTCGGCTCAGTTGCTTGACCACCTGGGTTGGGATGTGTGGGACATTGCCGGGCGAGGCGATGTCAGCATTGTCATAGAGGAAGATGGGGATCTCGCGAGACTGCGTTTCGACCAGGTCGGTCACCTCGCGCTGAAAGTATCGAACCATCTCGTCGACGTGCAGATCGTCGATGGCGGTCGGGGCAATCACTGCCGCATCGGCGCCGAGCTGGATCGCCGCCTCGAGGTTGGCGAGAACCTCTGCCCGCGTGTTGCCGTTGACCCCAACCCAGGATTCGACCGAAGTGCCAAGGTTCTGGTTTATCGCCCGGACCTCATCGATCGTTACCTCCATCGCCCGCAGTCGCTCTTCGTTCCGCAGACGGTTCCACTCGCCGGTCGTTCCGACTCCAAAGATGACATTGGTTCCGGCACCATCCTGGACGAGATGGCGCAGCAGTCGCCGCTGCTCCTCGATCAGTATTCGCCCATTCTCATCGACAATGCTCAACGCGGGTACATTAAGTCCTCTCATCAACTCGCTCTTCATGATTGCCTGGTCTAGCTCCTTTTCCAGAGTACACAGATAAAAAAACCTTCGGTATGGTGGCGGTGCGGAAAGGTTCGCGCACCCTGCGAAATGGTGAGCAGTGACGCCGGATCGATCCCGATCTCGACCAGCCGCTCTCTGGTCACATCCCGGTAACACTGATGCCGGTCTCGAAACCACTGCACCACCTCTTCGCCCTCTTCACTCTCCGTTGAGCAGACAGAATAGGTGAGAAGTCCGCCCGTGCGAAGCGATTCCGAGGCCCTTTCGAGAATCTGTTGTTGCTGGGTGGCCAGTTCGTCGATCTTTTCCCGTGACATTCGCCATTTGATCTCGGGATTTTTCTGGATGGTACCGAGACCACTGCAGGGTGCATCGACGAGGATCTGGTCGAAACTCCCGGGGGCAAAGGGGGCCGCCGTCGTCAGGTCGACCTGCGCGAGATGGATATTCTCAACCCCCTGGCGAACGAAGAGGTCCCGCATCAACCGCAGCCGTGATTGGTGAAGATCGGTCGCGACCTGTCGGCTCGACGGTGGCAGGAGCGTTGCAATGAGGGCGCTCTTCCCACCGGGCGCGGCACAGACATCCCAGACCGATGGCGGGCCAGACGCATCGGCCAATCTCTCCGTGGGGATGGCCAGCCGGGCCGTCAATTGCGATGACTCCTCCTGCAGATAGATCCAGTTCTGACTGATCGGAGTTGCGTGGGGGGAAAGACTGCCCTGTTCGATCACTGCCCCACCGGCGACGAGAACGGACGGTCGAGTGATGATACCATTCTCTCCCAGCCAGAGGTCGGTCGTCGTGCGTGGCGAAATCTGTTCGTTGTAACGAAAGGCGATGTTTGGCGCGAGGTTGCTCTCGATCGCCAGTGCACTCGCCTCTTCGACCCCCCACCGCTGCTGCCATCTCTCCAGGATCCAGCGCGGCGTCGAGGCCACGATGCTCAACCGCGCAAGCGGATCGGCCGGCAGCGCCAGCTCCGCACGGCTTCCATCACGCTGTGCCTTGCGCAGAATCGCATTGGTGAAGGGCACGGCACTCTTCTTCCGCGCCAATCTGACCAGATTGACCGACTCGTTGATTGCTGCATGGGCGGGGACACGGTTCAGGAACTGCAACTGGTAGAGCCCAAGCCGCAGTGCAATGACGACCTCGGCATCGAGCCTCTTCACCGGACGATCTGCGAAGTACTCGATCAGAAAATCGAGCCAGCCCTGTCGCCGGAGTACTCCAAGCGTCAACTCATGCAGCAGGTGATGGTCTTCTCGTGAGAGATTCCGGTAGCGTTGGCTGGCGAGCAGTGGGGTGGCAAATGATCCATCGACTGCTACACGGAGGAGGATTTCGAAGGCGGATTGTCTGGCTGGGCTGACGGACTCCATCATCCCTGTAACCGTTCACCGGGCTGCAGCTTCGACCCGTTCAGAAAATCGCGTACACTCATCTCCCGCTTGCCAGCCGGCTGGACGGCCATGACCAGCAGTTCAGTCCCGGATCCGCATCTGACGGTGAATGAATCACGTTCGATCCGGGTGATCGTACCTGGAGCCACCCCCGGGAGCGAAGGATTCCCCGTTGGGCTGATCGTCACCAGCTCCAACCGTTGTCCACCGAGAAATGCGTGGCAACCGGGAAAGGGCGTGAATCCGCGCCGCCGGTGACAGATCTGCTCCGCGGTCAATTCCCAGTCAACTGCGCCATCCTCGCGTTTGAGAATCGGGGCAAGGGTCGCCTGTGCGTCGTCCTGGGCGACTGGCGCAACTCTTCCGTCGGCAATCGCGGGCAGGGTCTCCAGCAAAAGTTCCGCTCCCAGATCGGCGAGCCGCAGGGTCAGTTCCTCCGCCGTCGCCTCCGGGCCAATTGTGACGCTTCGCTGGGCGATGATCGCCCCGGTATCCATTCCCTCATCCATCTGCATGAGGGTGACTCCGGTTACTTTCTCACCTCTGGCAATGGCCCAGTTGATCGGTGCCGCACCCCGGTACTTTGGGAGCAGGGAAGAGTGGATGTTGAGGCAACCGCAACGGGGAGCCTCGAGCATCCAGCCTGGCAGGATTCTACCGTAGGCAGCGACGACCGCTGCCTCGGCCGACTTGAAGAGAGGCTCGAAGATCGCCCGCGCCTCAGGGGTTCGGATCTTCTCCGGCTGGTATACCTGAATTCCGTGGGCCAGCGCGAGCACCTTTACCGGCGGTGGCGTCAGTATCTGCTTGCGCCCGACCGGGCGGTCAGGCTGAGTAATCACCGCCTGGATCTCGTGACCGGCGGCGATCAGACTCTTAAGCGGCGGCACGGCAAATTGTGGTGTTCCCAGGTAGATCAGTCTCATAAGGTTCGTCGAGTGATCGCCGGTCGATCAATCCCACTCAGTATCCCAGTCACCGGCCTTGATCCGCTTTCTGATCTTCTTACCGACCAGTTCACGTTTGAGTGGGCTCAGATACTCGATGAAGACCTTGCCGTTGATATGGTCGTTCTCGTGCAGCACACATCGCGCTGCCAGCCCGGATGCCTCGAAGGTGAACTCTCTGCCATGCAGATCGAGTGCCGATACGGTGATCACTTCCGGCCGCTCAACCTCGAAATAGATCCCCGGAAAGCTCAGGCAACCCTCTTCACTGATCACTTTTCCCTTCGTCTCGACGATCTGTGGGTTGATGCAGGTGATCCGTTCCTTCTTCTCCTTGCCGCTGCTGACATCCATGACAAAAAGCTTCTTTGACAACGCCACCTGCGGCGCGGCCAAGCCGACACCGTGAGCTTCGTACATGGTCTCGAACATATTGTCGATAAATCCTACCAGCTCACCGTCGATATTGGTGATCTCATCCCCGGCCCGCTGAAGAACCGGATCACCATACTTTACGATATGCAGTTTCATCGCTTTCGTTAATACTCCTTCAATTGGGCAAGGTATCCCTCGAGGTTGCGGCGCGTCTCAACCAGTGAATCCCCGCCGAACTTCTCCCGGAAGGCACGGGCAATGACGATTGCCGCCATCGCTTCACCAATCACCCCGGCCGCCGGGACGGCGGTGACATCCGACCGCTCAAAGTCCGACTCCATCGGCTCTTTCGTCTCGATGTTGACGCTCTTCAGCCGCTTGCGGAGAGTCGCGATCGGCTTCAGATAGCCGCGGACCCGGATCTCCTCACCATTGGTCATGCCCCCCTCAAGTCCGCCGGCCCGGTTCGAGAGGCGGTAGAAACGGTGATCGTCGCCGTCAAACCCGATCTCATCGTGGACCTGTGAGCCAGGCCGGCCGGCATTGGCCACTCCCTCGCCGAGCTCGACGGCCTTCACGGCGTGAATCGACATGATCGCCTGGGCAAGTTGCCCGTCGAGCTTGCCCAGCCAACCGGTATGTGAGCCAAGTCCGGGTGGACAGCCCTTCACGACGACTTCAAAGATCCCGCCGAGCGTGTCGCCATCGGCCACTCCTGCCTGGTCGATCCGCTCGGTCATCCGCGCACTGGCCGCCGCATCGGCACACCGCAGATGGGTGTCATCGTAGAGTGAGACGATCTCCTCCCAGCCAATCTGCGGATTGCTGACGCTGATCTCTCCGAGCTGAATGACGTGGCTCGCCAGCTCGATCCCAAACTGGCGCAGATAGAGCCGCGCCAAGGCGCCAACGGCGACCCGCATCGTCGTCTCCCGCGCACTCGCCCTCTCCAGGATATCCCGCAGGTCGTGCCGGTCGTACTTCTGGCCACCAACCAGATCGGCGTGCCCGGGCCGGGGACGGATCACCTTCCGATCACGCTCTGGTGGCTGCTCCGGCCGCTCCACCGCCATTACCTCCAGCCAGTTCTTGAAATCACGGTTCTCGACCATCAGCGCGATCGGCGATCCGATCGTCTCGCCGTGCCGAACTCCGGTCAGAATCTGGACCTGGTCGGTCTCGATCTTCATCCGACCTCCCCGACCATATCCCTGCTGCCGTCGCCAGAGTTCGTGATTTATGTAACCGATATCGATCGGTAGCCCTGCCGGCAGCCCCTCGACGGTGGCCACCAGCGCTCGTCCGTGTGACTCGCCTGCCGTTGTAAAGTTAATTGACATGTCTCTCTTGTTCCTGTGTCTCTACTCCAAAAGTGAGAGTATAGTTTCACCCGGCAATTCGTGGCAACCGTCAACCGCAATCAGGTGTCATTGCTTCTGGAGCTTTTGGATCGGAAAAGGTAATATCATTCGGATCTGTCTACCAAAGATCAATCGTCCATTTTCATTTTAACAGAGGAGATCCATTCAACGGGGGGCCGGTTGTTCATCTGTTCTCCCCGTGGATGATACCAGCAATGAAAGATCAGAACAGAATCACCAGAAGGGCATTTGTGTCGAGCACGGTCGCGTCGACGGTCGCCTATGCGGCAAGCCGTGATCGGATTCAGGGATCAAACAACCGGCTGCGAGTCGGGGTCATCGGATGTGGTGGACTGGCCCGTGGCGCCCATATCCCGGCTCTCCTCGGCATGAAGAGTACCGACAATGTCGAGATCGTTGCCGTTTGTGATGTTTACCAGCGAAACCTCGATCTTGGCGTCAAGGCGACCGGAGCCAAGGCCTACACTGACTATCGCCAGATCCTCGAATCGAAGGACATCGACTATGTGGCAATCGTCACCCCCGAGCATTGGCACGCCCGAATGACCCTCGATGCCGCGGATGCCGGAAAGCATATCTACTGCGAAAAACCGATGACCTGGTCGATCGAGGAAGGGAAAAAGGTCGTCAAAAAGATCGAGCAGACCGGCGTCAAGATGCAGGTCGGAGTCCAGGGAATGTCCGATGACTCCTACGAGACAGCCCGCAAATATATCAAGGAAGGGGCGATCGGCAAGGTCGTTCAGGCGCAGATCGACTACTCGCGCAACCACCGTGACGATTTCTGGGTTGGCCGGATGGACCCGGATGTCAAACCTGGAGTCAACCTCGACTGGAATGCCTGGCTCGGCTCGGCCCCCAAGCGTCCCTTCGATCCGGATCGCTTCTTCCACTGGCGACGTTACTGGGACTATTCAGGTGGTATTGCCACCGATCTCTTCGTCCATCGCCTGACCCGCATGCTCAAGGCGATCGATCTCAAGTTCCCGGAGAAGGTGGTCGCCACCGGTGGAAAGTGGCAGTTTGGCTCGAGTGTCGCCGAGATTCCCGACACCTTCAATATGATCTGTGACTATCCGGGTGGGCCAACGGTCATCTGCATCTCGTCAATGGCCAATGACACCCCGATCCCCCACGTGATCCGCGGTCACGAAGGAACGATCGAGTTTAACCGGACCGGCTTCACCATCCGCCCCCAACGCCTCTTTGGTGAGGGCAAGCCGGAGATCGTCCACGTCAAGACCGGTGGAGAGGACATCGCCCTTCATCATCGCAATCTTCAGGATGCAATCAGGAATGGCGCCGCCCTCAAGTGTGATGTTCACCTTGGATACCACACCGTCGTCGCCGTTGGAATGGCTGTCCAGTCCTATCGGAAGCAGCGTTATATGCGCTGGGATCCCCGACGCGAGAAGGCGATCTGAGTGTTGTTGCATTGAAATAGCGAAAGGGCCCGGTGAGGATCGTTCCTCACCGGGCCCTTTCGGTCAATGGTCAAGGCCAACCCTACTTCATCGAATAGCTGGCGCTGATTGTGAATCGACTCGTCAATGGAGAATTTCCGTAGGCGAGAATATGCCAGTTTCCGGCCTGCGGCAGAGTCACTGTACATCGCTCTTGAGAGCCACTGCGCATCGAACGACAGTTGAAGATGAGGCGATTCGGCTGGTTCTCGGCCCGCAGGTAGAGGTCGACGTTGCCGTCACCACTGCTTTCGATCGTCAGCTGACGAACCCCGACCGGAGCATAGAGCCGGAAGTAGAGACTCTCGAATTGATCGATGGTTCGACTGATCACCTGGTTGTTGCCGAGCGGGATGAAGTTCATCTTGGGGATCATGACCGCAACCTTGTTCGAGTCGACCGATTCTCCACCACCATTGTATGCCCGGATCATAAACGAGTAGGTCTCTCCTGGCGTGAGATCTTCCAGTTCGTAGAGAGTTGTGTCGGCACCGACCATCCCGGCCAGTCTCCAATCGCTCTTCTCTTCTGTCCGCTTCCAGATCTGAAAGCCCATCTCCCTGGTCGAGTTGTCTGCCCACTGCAGTTCAACACTTGAGTTAGAGGTCGCCATGGCGATCAGTTCGCTTGGGCATTCCGGTGCCGAGACTCCATCGTTGATCAGCGTTTCGGCCCATACCTCTCTCGAGAGCGTTGATTCGCCGGCCGTGTTGAAGGAGGTGACCAGATAGTGGTAGACCGTTCCGGGATCGAGCCCCGTGTCATCAAAGCCAGTCGAGTTGGCTGCGATATCGGCGAGAATGCTCCAGCTCGAAGAATTCCCGGCGCGACGACGGAGGCGGAATCCCAGTTCATTGCCGGAATTGTCCTGCCAACTTATCGTTATCTTCGAGGTCGACATCGGGGCCACCTGCAAGGACGATGGAGCATTTGGCGGTAGAAGCCCGGTAATCGCACTTACCTCGTTGGAGAGAGATGATTCGCCGGTTCGATTGACGGTGCTGACTGCAAAATAGTAGACCATTCCCGGATTGAGTCCGCCAATGCGCAGTGAAGTCAGATTCGCCCCCACGGTCTGCACCCGTGACCATCCATCACCACCTCCCCGACTACGATAGATGCGATATCCGGTCTCCTCGTTCGAATTGTCTTGCCAGTTCAGTGTAACCTCACTGATGCCACTAATGGTCGCCGTGAGTCGGCTTGGTGCGGCCGGCCCGGAATCGGGCGTTCTCGCCATGGCCTCATTCGACATCTCCGACTCCCCCGTTGGGTTGAAGGCGATGACCGAGTAGTAGTAGGTCATCCCCGGGCGCAGACTGCTATGCTGGAAAGTGGTCACCCCCCTTGAAACCTGGCCGATTACCGACCAGGTGTAATCTGAATCGGTTCGCCGGCGGATCATAAATCCACTCTCATTGAGGGAATTGTCCTTCCATTGCAATCTGACCGTGCTCGTCGAGGCTGCTGTCGCCGTCAGATCGGTTGGATGAGCTGGAATCGGATTTGGGGGAACGGATGTCCCAAGATAGTCGAGTGCCGCGTCGATCTGGATCCGAGGTTTTGTAATCCTGGTTCTCGAATCCGTGATCTTGACCCCGGTCATGCTCAGGGCACTGAGGATCGTTGGAACAGAGGCGTTCGGTGATCGCTGCCGTGCGATTGCAAAAGCACCGGCGACCTGCGGCGTCGCCATCGAGGTTCCTGACCTGACGGCAAATCCGCCATCTGGCACCGAAGAGTTGATGGCTTCACCCGGCGCGAGCAGCTTGACCAGCGTCGAGTTGTTTGAGAATCCAGATATCTGCTCTGTCTGTCCCGTTCCTCCATTTGTCGAACCAACACTGATCACTGTCGAGATACAGGCCGGAACCTGGACCGCATTGCTGAATCCATTGTTGCCCGTCGCCACGACCGTCGCGATGTCGACTCCCTGGAGCAGATCGAACATCGACTTCAAAGCCTTGAACGAACTGTCACAGGATGAACTGTACCGTCCGCCACCAGCACTCAGGTTGACAGCTGCAATCGAATAGAACTTCTGCAACTGGTAGACCTGCTCCAGTGCCAGTAGAAAATCTGAATCAAATGCTCCGATACATTCATTTATACCGGATCCACAGGATGATGCTCCCCGCAAGAGTGAGAAGGCCTGGATCGAGATGATCGAAGCATCTTTCGCAACTCCGGAAAAGATTGGTCCACGACCGGCGGCGATCCCCGCGACCATTGTTCCATGGGCACATTGCGGGATCGTGGTTGGGCAGGGCAGCGCGGAGTCGGTCGCGGTAGTGGAGGTGACGCCACCTGGACAGAGTGAGCTTGAGTTATAGATCGAACTGTTGCTTGAGAAACAAGCCTCGGCGACCACCTTTCCCGCGAGGTATGGATGGTGGCTGTCGACTCCGCTGTCGATCACGGCAATCGTCTGTCCGGCGCCAGTGTAGCCTCTCGTCCACGATGCCTCGGCACCGATGAGCCTGGTCGTCCCGGTCTGGGCCGGCTCGATAAGCCCATCCTCACTGATGTCGAGGATCTGTGGCGAACTGTTCAACCACTCAAGTCCGATTGAATTGACGGTCAAGGCAAGGTATGGGATGCACTCGTACTGTTTGATCGATGCCGGATCGTAGCCAAAGAGGCCTGTGACGATGTTGTTCTGGATGCGGTTAATGAAGGCCCTTTGTCCATTGATCTCGACTTCACTCGATAGTTCAGATTCCGGACGAAAGGGGGCGCGAATCTCGACGATGACTGGCATCAGGCCACGCTGCGCGATCTTAGTCCGCAGTTCATGAAAATGCTCCTCGACATTCTCGCCACGCGTCAAGCTCTTTGCCTGACTCTCCATTCGTCTCCATAGGTCGGCTGGAATGTCGGTATCTTCAGCCATGGCCGCGACGATGCCGGGACGGTCAAGGTCGATGGGCACCCGACTGCCTGCAGGCAAGAGCAATGCCAGCAGCAGGACAATAATCGTCAAAAGCATCGTCCGGGCAGACCGCAGGCTAATCTTGCAACGAGAGAGGCCTCTGTTCTTTGTCATGATTGATCGAGCTCACTTCCCAGGAACTTTTCGGGGGACTCGACCATCTACGGGGTGATGGTAATTGAACTGATTACGGGGAGCCAAATATTACCATCAGACTGGATATGCTTCAATAATTTGTGGAGTCCAACGGCGCAAAGAAAGATTAGAATGCTCGGGTGTAATTCTTCCAGCTGGAGAGGTTGGCACTCGGATCGGAGAGAAAAATGGGTGCTGGGACAAACTCCCCCGACCGACGGCTTCACTTCCTGAGCGGGATCTCCGCCCGATGTGCAAGTCAGACTGTCGGGAGAGTGGGCGTCAGGTCAGTTCACGTTCGCGGAGATACTTGATGCGGTCGCGCAGTGAAGCGGCCTTTTCAAACTCGAGTGCCCGGGCAGCCCCGCGCATCTCGTGATCCAGCTGGGCGATGGTCTCCTCGATCTTCTCGCGACTGTAGCCCTCAAAATCCTCAATATTGAGAGGAACCTTGAAATAGTCGGCCTCATAAGCAGTGACGAGAGTCGCCTCGATCGGTTTGATGATCGACTGCGGAGTGATGCCGTGCTCAAGATTGTACTCGTCCTGTCTCTGTCGCCGCCGCTGGGTCTCGTCAATGGCCCGGCGCATCGATTCGGTGATCCGGTCAGCGTAGAGGATTGCCTTGCCGTGGGCATTTCGTGCCGCCCGGCCAATGGTCTGAATGAGTGAAGACTCGCTCCGCAGGAATCCTTCCTTGTCGGCATCGAGGATGGCGACCAGCGAGACCTCCGGAAGATCCAGCCCCTCGCGGAGCAGATTGATGCCGACCAGAACATCGAACTCCCCTTTGCGAAGGTCGCGAAGGATTCTGATCCGCTCGAGGGTGTCGATCTCTGAATGCATGTAACGAACACGCACTCCAAGATCGCCATAGTAGTCGGCAAGATCCTCGGCCATCTTCTTGGTGAGGGTGGTCACCAGGATACGTTCGCCCTTGCTGGCTCTTTGACGGACCTCGGCGAGGAGATCATCGATCTGGCCGCGTATCGGCCGGACATCGACCTCCGGATCGAGCAGTCCGGTCGGGCGGATGATCTGTTCGATCACCTCACCTCCCGACTGGCGCAACTCGTAGGGGCCCGGTGTTGCCGAGACATAGATGGTCTGTCCGATCCGCTGTTCCCACTCCTCGAACTTGAGTGGACGGTTGTCGAGCGCCGATGGCAGGCGGAACCCAAAATCGACCAGCGTCTGTTTTCGCGCGCGGTCGCCATTGTACATTCCACGAACCTGTGGGACCGACTGGTGGCTCTCGTCGATGATGACCAGCGTATCCTGGGGCAGGTAGTCGAAGAGGGTTGGCGGGGGAGCTCCCACTTCGCGCTGGGTCAGATGGCGTGAATAGTTCTCGACACCGCGGCAGTAGCCAAGTTCATTGAACATCTCCAGATCGTACATTACCCGCTGGTGCAGCCGCTGCGCCTCGATCAGTTTCCCCTGGTCGATCAGTTGCGGCTCCCACCATTCAAGCTCCGCGCGAATCGTCTTCACCGCCTGCTTGACCGTCGCCCGGGTCGTCACATAATGCGTCTTCGGAAAGATAGCGACGCGCTGATCATGCTTCTTCAGGACTTCACCGAGCAGGGGATCGATCGTCGAGATCGAGTCGATCTCGTCTCCCCAGAGCTCGATCCGCAGGGCCTTCTCTTCGTAACTCGGATAGACTTCGACCACATCACCCCGGACCCGGAAGGTTCCGCGACCAAATTCGATATCGTTCCGCTCGTAGAGCAGTTCGACCAGTCGCTTGATCAGTTCGTTCCGGCTGATCCGCTGGCCCGGTTCGAGCCACATCATCATTCCATAGTAAGATTCCGGATCACCGATGCCGTAGATCGCCGAGACCGAGGCGACAATGATCACGTCACGCCGCTCGAAGACCGAGCGGGTTGCCGAGAGACGCAGCCGGTCGATCTCGTCATTGATCGTCGCCTCTTTCTCGATGTAGGTGTCGCTCGAGGGGACGTAGGCCTCCGGTTGATAGTAATCGTAGTAGCTGACGAAATATTCGACTGCATTGTGGGGAAAGAATCCACGGAACTCCTGGTAGAGCTGAGCAGCGAGCGTCTTGTTGTGAGCCATGACCAGGGCAGGTCGATTGACCTCCTGAATGACCGAGGCGATGGTGAAGGTCTTGCCACTGCCGGTGATTCCAAGCAGCACCTGATCCTTTGCTCCAGCGGACAGTCCGCTGACCAGCTCGGCGATCGCCGCTGGCTGATCTCCCTGTGGTCTGTATTCCGAGACGAGTTGAAAGTCCATAGAGATCGATAATACCATCCGGGACCGCGCATTTGCCAAATCCGCCCCTGCGGCGACGAAAGATGACCGTGAACTGAGTCCTGGTAGCGCCGTAGAATCGAAACGCTCGCTGCTTGAGAGGCTGCCGGGAGACCCCAGGCCAGAAAGTCTGGAGAGGACGATCCGGGCTGGACCGGTCTCACACCACGCCACGAAGAGATCATCAGAAGGCCCGCAGGTGAAGGACTTCAGAGTGGATGGATTCGAACAGCCTCGGTGGCCAACCGCCGTGCCATTGAGATTAAGGCGGGGTGAGTTTATCATCCCTTCGCGCATCTTTCCGCGAAGAGAAGGCCCGGTCCACATCAAGCCGGCCGTAACGACAATAATCGTCAAGAAAGGGAGACCAGAGAGATGAAGACGGATCATCTGACAAGACGGGAATTTCTCGATCAGACAGCTCGAGCGAGTGCCGGGGTCGCGGTCGCAGGCAATGTGATTGGCAGCGAACCGCTGCGGCCAGGAGCGGCTCGAAAGCGTCTGGCGATGGTCGGGACCGGTGGACGGGGCAGCTCGATGTGGGGAACCGGGGTTGTCAAGCCCTACCAGGACTATGTCCAGTTTGTTGGTCTCTGTGACAGCAACCGGAAGCGGGTCGAGGTGGCGAAGGGACTGATGGGCGTCGATTGTCCGACCTTTACTGATTTCGACCGAATGATCCGCGAGACGCGACCGGAGACGGTCATTGTCACGACGCGCGACTCTTCCCATGATCAATACATAGTTCGCGCACTCGAGCTCGGTTGCGAAGTGATTACCGAGAAGCCGATGACCACCGATGAGTCCAAGTGTCAGCGCGTTCTCGATGCCGAAAAGAGGTATGGCCGGCCGATCATCGTCGGATTCAACGCACGTTATTCGGCGATTGCCGAGAAGACTCGTGAGTATGTCCAGTCGGGTCTCCTCGGTCCGATCACCTCGGTCGATTTTCACTGGTATCTCGATGTCCAGCATGGAGCCGATTACTTCCGTCGCTGGCACGCCCGCCGCGAAAATTCCGGCTCACTCTGGGTTCACAAGGCGACCCATCATTTCGACCTCATCAACTGGATCATGGATACCGAACCGGTCGAGGTCAATGCCTATGGAGACCTGCGTCACTACGGCCGCAGCGGCCAGAAGCGGGGTATCAATTGCCGCACCTGCCCGCATAAGTCTGACTGCAAATTCCACTGGGATATTACCAAGAGCCCGTCAGCAATGAAGCTCTACGTCGATTGCGAGTCGGAGGATGGTTACCTCCGTGATGCCTGTCTCTTCCGCGAAGAGATCGACATCTGGGATACAATGACCGCCAATGTCAGATATGCCAACAATTCGATCATGAGCTACTCGCTCAACGCCTTTATGCCATATGAGGGTTATTCGATGTCCTTCAATGGTCTGCATGGTCGCCTCGATGTCCGGACGTATGATCGCCAGCCCTGGACGGTCAATGCCAATGCCGAGTTCCGGCTCTCGCTCAACTTTGGCAAGTCAGAGATGTTCGAGTTGAAAGTGACCGGAGCTGACCATAACGGAGCGGATCCAAAGCTGAAGGATATGATCTTCAAGCCGGGAGTCCCCGATCCGCTGCGCCAGCGTGCCGGATCACGGGCGGGGGCGATGTCATTGCTGACGGGCGTGGCTGCCTATCGCAGCATTGAGCAGCGGCGTCCAATCCGGATCAACGATCTGGTCAAATTCTAATTCGGAGATGCATAATGACTGAAAAGATGACCTTGTCTGCAGCCCGGTACTTCGATTCCGAGCCGCGGCAACTTGAGATTGCGAGTCGACTCTACTCGCTCGTCGCTACGGCACCGCTGGTCTGTCCACATGGCCACGTCGATCCGCGGATGTTTGCCGACCCTGACTACCAGTTTGGCTCGCCGGCCGACCTGCTGCTGATTCCGGACCACTACATCTTTCGCATGCTCTATTCACAGGGTATGCCACTCGAGTCGCTGGGCATCCCCCGTCTGGATGGTGGGCCGGTCGAGACCGACCATCGGAAGATCTGGCAGATCTTTGCCGATCATTTCCATCTCTTCCGGGGGACTCCGACCGGGATGTGGCTGGCCCACGAGCTGCAGGATGTCTTTGGAGTCAGTGAAAAGCTGAATGGTCGCAATGCGCAAGCGGTCTATGACCAGATCGAGGCTTCTCTGAAGCTGCCAGAGTTCAGGCCACGCCGGCTCTTTGAGCGTTTCCGGATCGAGATCCTGGCGACGACCGATGCCGCTGCCGACCGGCTTGAGCATCATCGTGCGATTCGCGAGTCTGGCTGGGGAGGACGAGTCGTCCCGACCTTCCGCCCGGATGGAGTGGTCAATATCGATCGACCGGACTGGAAGCAGAACCTGATCGAGTTGGGCGAGGTCTGCGGTTATGAGATCAGCAGCTATGTCCATCTGATCCGTGCTCTCGAAGAGCGGCGGGCCTTCTTCAAGGAGATGGGGGCGACGGCGACCGATCACGCGGCGCTGACTCCACTCACCGTCGAGCTCTCCGATGCTGAAGCAGAGACGATCTTTGAGCGTGCGCTGCGCGGCACGGCGACCGAGAGTGAGGCGGCGCGGTTCACCGGCCATCTTTTGATGGAGAATGCGCGGATGAGCATCGAGGACGGGCTGGTCATGCAGTTCCATCCTGGTTCGTACCGCAACCACAATCAGGTCATCTTTGAGCACTTCGGTTACGACAAGGGCTGCGATATTCCGGTCGCGGTCGACTTCACGCGCGGTCTCCGTCCGCTGCTCAACAGGTATGGAAACGATCCGCGCCTGACGCTGATCCTCTTCACACTCGATGAGACGACCTACTCGCGTGAGCTGGCGCCGCTTGCCGGCCATTACCCGGCGGTCAGGCTTGGTCCGGCCTGGTGGTTCCACGACAGTCTCAACGGCATGCGCCGGTATCGGGATCAGGCCTTGGAGACGGCGGGGCTCTACAATACGACAGGTTTCAATGACGACACGCGGGCCTTCCCGTCAATTCCGGCCCGACACGATCTGGCCCGCCGTGCCGATGCCGACTGGATTGCCAGTCTTGTCGTCCGTGGTATTGTCGACATGGAGGATGCCGAGGAGATGATCCACGACACCGCCTACCGTCTTGCGAAGAAGGCCTACAAATTCGATTAGTCGTTGTCTGTCAATCCTGAAGTTCATCAATTCTGATCAAGCAGTTCGCGCACGATCAGGGTTGATGGACTTCGCTCTGTCTGCAAATGCAATTTTTTGAATCGGTCGAATATCTCTACGCTCTTGGAAATGAGGTGCTGGCCATGAAGCTCGGGTTGGAGACGATCCGACTTCTCTCGTCCGAGCTGGGCAATCCGCACGAGGCATTCCCGGCCATCCATATTGCCGGGACGAATGGAAAAGGCTCGACCGCGGCGATGACCGAAGCGATTCTTCGCGCCAGTGGATACAGAACCGGGCTCTATACTTCGCCGCATCTGATCTCGATTACCGAGCGCATCCGGGTTGGCGGTGAGCCGATCCCGACACACGAATTTGCCCGCCTGGCGACCCAGGTTCGTGAGGCAGGCGAGCGGCTGGTCGGGCAGGGGCTTCTGCCGGCATTACCAACCTTCTTTGAACAGGTGACGGCGATCGCCTTTCTCTGGTACGCCGAACAGAAGGTCGACCTGGCGGTTCTTGAGGTCGGGATGGGCGGCCGGCTCGATGCGACCAACATCTGCCGGCCGCTCGTCACTGCCATCACCCTGGTCGGCCTCGATCACCAGCAGTATCTGGGTGAGACGGTTGCGGAGATTGCGGGGGAGAAGGCCGGCATCATCAAGCCGGGAATTCCGGTGATCGTTGCTCCACAGGAAGAGGCTGCGCGGGTGGTCATTCTGGCGCGCGCTAAGGAGTGTCAAGCACCGGTGACTGAACTGGGAGTCATTGCCAGCCCGCTCAGTCATACTCACGATCTGCGCCAATGGGTCGAATTGAGTGCCAATGGGGTCAGCTTTGACGCCTGTCTCGGTCTGCGGGGCCGTCACCAGCTGGTCAATGCCCGCACGACGATCTCGATCATCGATCACCTTGTCGCAATGGGCTGGCGAATCGACAAGGAGTCGATCATCTCCGGGCTCGAGAACTGTTTCTGGCCTGGTCGACTCGACCTGCGGCCTGGTCCGGCCGGAAGGCCGCTGCTCATCGATGGCGCACACAACGAGGCAGGTGCTGAAGTACTGGCCGCTTTTCTCCGCGAACATTGCGCCGGACGGTCGCTTACTCTGATCTTTGGTGCAATGCGTGACAAGAATGTCGCTAGAATTGCCGGGATCCTCTCACCACTCTTTGAGCGCATCATTTTGACCCGAATCGACAGTCCGCGGGCGCTCGATCCCGGAGAGGTCAGGCTCGAACGCGAGACAATGATCGGAGCATCAGTTATCGAATCGCTGGAGATTGCCGGCCAGGTGACCCCGCCGAACGGATTGATCGTCGTTGCCGGTTCACTCTATCTTGCCGGTGAGGTGATTGCCGCTTCGAGCTAAGTTTCTTGTCATGCGAAGGCAGAATCGTCTTTGATTTAGCCGGGTGATGAATTATGTTGTCTATACCCCGTTTCAATTTATGTGAAATCTTACAATATCGAGGAAAATGATGGACAGACGTACATTCTTGGAGATGTCAGGGTCATTTCTGGCCGGGATAACCGCCGCCAGTGGAGTTGCACAGGCGCAGTCGACAGGGAGGCGGATCATCGTCATTGGCGCCGGAATGTCCGGGCTGACTGCGGCACAGACACTCAAGGCACGCGGAAACAATGTTGTCGTTCTCGAGGCTCGGGATCGAATTGGGGGAAGAATCTGGACGAGCAGCAAATGGCCCGATGTTCCGGTCGATTTCGGTGCAAGCTGGATTCACGGTGTCCGAGGTAATCCACTGACCCGGATCGCCGAACAGGCACAAGCGCGCCAGATTGCGACCAGCTACAGCCGTGCGCGGACCTACAATACATCCGGCAGGGTTATCACAAAGATGGAGGAAGCAAGTCTCCGCAACTATGGCACTCAGGTCTACCGGGCAATTGACCGCGCCCAGGATCGTTATCCCGACACCTCGATCAGGCAGGTCGTCGATACCCTGATCAGCCAGCTCGCCAATGTGCCGGATGCTCGTCGGATGATCAATTTTTTTGTCAACATCGAGATCGAACATGACTACTCCGGCAGTGCCTCGAGTCTCTCGACCAATTGGTATGACAGCGATGGAGAATATTCAGGCAATGATGCCCTGCTCGAGAGGGGATTTGGATCGCTGACCGATTTCATGGCGAAAGGATTGAGCATCGAGCTCGGCCAGGTTGTACGGGAGATCGACTGGAGCCAGCCGGTGGTGCGGGTAATAACAGACCGTGGAGAGTTTTCGGCCGACCGGGTGATCGTCACCATTCCGCTGGGAGTTCTCCAGGCAAAGAGTGTCAACTTCAAGCCCGGACTCCCCGTCATCAAGCAGAACGCAATCGACAAGCTGGGTATGGGAGTGCTCAACAAGTGCTATCTGCGCTTCCCGAGTACCTTCTGGCCAACCGATCTCGACTGGATCGACTACATTCCAGAGAACCACGGAGAGTGGGCCGAATGGGTCAGCCTGCGTCGCCCCCTCAATCAGCCAGTGCTGATTGGATTCAATGCGGCCGATTACGGGAGAAAGATCGAGACGCTTCCCGACACGGAGATCGTTGGCTCGGCAATGGCCACGTTGCGGACCATCTTCGGCGAGAGAATTCCCGATCCGGTCGACTTCCAGATCACCCGCTGGGCGAGCGATCCCTATGCGAAGGGATCCTACTCCTTCAATGCCCTCGGATCGGTTCCGCTGATGCGTGTCGAACTGGCACGATCGGTCAGCAATCGACTCTTCTTTGCCGGTGAAGCATCAGATCAGAACTACTTTGGAACCGCACACGGTGCATACCTCTCAGGTCTCCGTGCCGCGGCCGAGGTACTTGCCGGATGAGTCAGGTTCTATCTTGACCTCCCGAGCAGTGGTGTCACCGTCCGGGTGTTGTATTTTTCAAGATATTCCATGTTCTGCGGGGTGAGGGGATATCCAGGTGATCGACCTGGGTATCCCCTCATTCCATGGTACGGCAGCTCGCCAATCGTCTCCGGGTGAGCGGAGTGGATATCCATGTCCTTGCCGAAGCCATCCGCGTGAAGAAGCCAGGTCCGCTTCCATCCGGTTTTGAGAGGGGGCAGTTGCCGGGCATCGAAGTCGACCTCTATTTCGTCACCATTACGGGTAATGACATAGCGGTTGTCCGGGTTCTGCAGCAACTCACGGACATCGCCATAGCGGGTATAGTTGCCAAGATGGGTCTTCCAGGGAGCTTGCTGGTCGATGATCCGGTAATCATAGATTCGTGGCCGGCCTCCATCCGGAGAGTACTCACGGGGAAAGCCGCGCCAGTGGAGATCTGCCTTGCTGGCCGCGAGCGCAGTCGTGCGCAGTTCCATCTGATTAGCTGATGTGTCGACGAGGATCTGATCCCAGTAGATGCGCATTCCCGTCACGATCCGCACGCGATAATCGTCGCTCAGAAACTTACCGGTCAGATCGACGGTCATGGTCTTGGGCAGGCCGGCCGGGAAGCCCATCTGTGGAATCACGGTCTGCCATTCGCCGCGCCGGTTCCGAACCTGCAGGTAAGGGGTGATCAATCTCTCTCCGGCCTGGGCGGCAGCATAGTTTGAGGTCGAATCGGCATAGTCGATCCAGGCGGTCAGCAGCAGCAGTACTTTTGCGGCCTGGCGCAGATTGCCCAGATCGAGTTCAATCGCGTGCTCGCGAGCGTAACCCTTGAAGGGCAGTCGCTCGAACTCCTCAGGATAGCGGCGATCGATGCTGCTGATGAGGGGGAGTATATCGTTCCCGCGATCGTCCCGAGCCAGTGCCGGAGGGCGCGGCTGACGTGTCGTGAAGAGCTTGAACCGGGGGAAGGGTGGTCCGGGCATCAGTCGCTCATTGGGGTAGACTTCGACATCATCCCGATGGTCGATGGCGAGCAGCTTCACGGCGTCGAAGAAGATCACCTCCTCGAGCTGGTTGTTGAGCCGGAGTGAAAGATGACCCTCCTTCTCACGTAGCTGCTGATCGGTGAGCCGAATATACTCGTCGGTATCGGTGGCGTTGTATCGTCCGGGAGCGACGAGCGCCCCAAATGCCGCGCCACCCAGAAAGTCGGTCACGAAGCCGTATTCAATTCCGTTCCAGGCATAGAGTATTGGACAGGATGTCCCCTTGCGGTCGAGTTCCTCGATCTGGTTTTGACGCTGTTCGTTACTGGCAACGGTGACGGCCAGCTCCGACTGGAGAATACCGGCCGGCCAGAAGAGCTGGACCGCATCGACCTTCGTCCGCGGTCCGAGACCGAAGATGGTGCCGACGGAGGCCGGTGCGGGTGAGGCGGCATAGACCTCCAGCTTCTGCCGCAGACTGCCGCTCCGCAACTCGACCTTGGTCCCAATGGCGCTGCGATTGCTCGTCCGCCCGCTGACGATGAGATTGGCGAAGCTGGTCCCAAAGCCGGTCGGCTGCAGCACGACCTGGGTCTTCTCCACTGTCTGGCAGATCAGCTCGGCTCCTCCGTCCCCATTCAGATCGCCAAGTCCGATCGTCCGTCCTGCTCGCGGACGGATCGGCAGACCCGGATCGACTGCCGGAGCCAGCTGGCGCCCGAGTCCACGCCGCAGCCGCACGCCGCCTGACTCAAGCGAGATTATGTCGAGCAGCCCGTCGAGATCGTAATCGACCATCTGTGCGGCAAGGCTTCGTCCACCCCCGCTATTACTGCTCTGCGTGAACCCTCCACGCCCGTTGCTCAGGAAGAGCTGATCTCCATCCTGCCCGGAGGGCAGATAGAGATCGATAAAATTGTCCTTGTTCAGATCGCCGATTGCCACTCCAAACGCCCGGCCATTGTATTTGAGCCCAACCCGCGATGCTTCTTCACGAAACGACCCATCCCGCTGGTTGCTATAAAGCTGGATCGGTGCCCCGTGGTTGACGAAGAGAAGGTCGATATCGCGCTGGTTATTGAAATCGGTTCCAATAATCGCCGTCGTTCTGGTCGTGCTCTCACCAAGCCCCGCCGCCAGCGTATTATCGGTAAAGGTTCCATTGCCGTTGTTGCGGTAGAGGCGCCGCCCGCCGCCGCTGAAATCATCGGGAAAGACGGCCGACTCACCCTCCGGAAAAGTCTCAAGATTGGCGAAGTTGCCGACCAGCAGGTCGAGATCGCCATCGTGATCGACGTCGATCCAGGCAGCCGTCAGCGCCCATTCGCGATAGGCGGCCGGCAGGCCTGCCTTCTCGGTAATGTTGGTCCATTTCCCGTCACCACTGTTGCGCCAGACCGAGAGGTGCCGGTAACCGATGAGGGCCAGGTCGACCCGACCATCGTTATCGATGTCACCAGCCACGCTGCCACTCAAAAATTGCTCGGTCCGGATACCCGTGCCGCTGGTGATGTCGCTCAGACGCCCCTTGTCGTTCTGGAGCAGCCGCAAAAATGGCTTTCCCGCCTCGTCGATTCCGTTGAGAACAAGATCGAGCTGTCGATCACCGTTGAGATCGGTCACTGTCTGCCCGGTACTGAAAGGCATCACCAGCTCTCGTCGCAGTCCATCGTTGAACTCGGCGCGGCCGATTCGGCGGCCCAGTACATCCTCGAGCGCCGCACCGGCAGAGCTGAGCGGCGGAACCTCGTTGACCACCCGATAGGTCAGTCTTGGCCCCGTAGCGTCGATCAGCTCAGGCTCGATCCCGGTCGAGACGACACCCTCGGCATACCTCCCCTGTTCACCATAGGTCAGCCCGAGCGTCGTCGCATAACCGGTCCCCTTCAACTGCTGGAACCGCGCCAGCATCTGCTGCCCCTCGGCCATCCTGCCGCTGCGGATCAACGCCTGGGCCAGGCTGTAGGCCGCCGTGGCATTGTATGGTTCTGCCGCCAGAGCGCGCCGGAAGAAGTCTGTCGCGAGGGCATACTGCTGCGAGGCCGAGTGTATCTGGCCTACCTGGATGTTGGTGTAGGGATCATCGGGGTCGATCTTCAACAGCCGCGTAAAACTCGCCAGAGCCTCAGCGTAGAGCCGCTCCTTCTTGTAGGATGCTCCCAGGACATAGAGCGCCTGCGGACTCTCCGGGAGCAGCTTCAAAGCCGCGAGGGCCTCGGCTGTGGCACTCCGTCCATCGTTCACGAAATAGAGCGCCAGCGCGAGGTTGATCCGCCCGATCGCAAATGTACTGTCACGCTCCAGCGCCTCCCGGAACTTTGCCGCCGCCTCTTCGTGCTTGTACTGCTCCATCAGCGCGACGCCCAGATTGTTCTTCTGATAGAGCTCCTCACGTCCGCCCTGAGTGCTGGATGCCGCCTTACCCGGTAGTCCTGTCCCAACGCTCAGCAGCGCGACCATCACGAGGCCATAGACCAACAATACTCTTCCTGCCATATCGCCCTCTCCAGAACCAATCTTCCTGCTTGTTGCCAGGGTCGCTCTGATCTCTTCCTGTAACGACCGGCCATGACAATTTATATGTCGAAGGGGGGCGTCATATCAAATGGAGCTGCCAGTTCAGTCTGTTACAATGTGGCTTCCAGGAACTTCACCCATAAGAGAAGGAGCATCCGGTATGGCCCATTCAGACACGCCTCCATCAAGGCGCAAATTCCCCGGGGTGAGCCCAGGGTTTCGACCGGGGGTCAGATGGTTGATTATCGGGCTGGTCTTTCTCGCGACTCTGATCAACTACATCGACCGGCTGACGATCTCCGTGCTCGCTCCGCTCATCATGACCGATCTACGGCTGAGTAATCTTGAGTACGCCAGTCTGGGGACATGGTTTCTCCTCGCCTATACGATCAGCCAGGGGCTCTCGGGGAGAATGTATGATCGAATTGGAACCAGGCGCGGATTCACGGTCTCGGTCACCCTCTGGTCGGTTGCGGCCATACTTCACGCTTTTGCCCGTGGGCTCGGCAGTCTGAGCATCTTTCGCTTCCTGCTCGGGCTGGGAGAGGCTGGTAACTGGCCAGGAGCGGCGAAGACGGTGGCCGAGTGGTTTCCTGTTCGTGAGCGTGCTCTCGGCATGGCCATCTTCAACAGTGGTGCCGCCCTCGGCTCAGTTATTGCTCCACCCCTGATCGTCTACCTCCAATCAAGTCTTGGCTGGCAGATGACCTTTATCGTGACAGGAATGCTCGGATTTGGCTGGCTCTGCCTCTGGCTGCTCTTCTATCGTCAGCCGGAGCAGCACCCCTGGCTGGCCGAGAGTGAATACCGCTTGATCCGCGAGGGAAGAGTCGCCGGGACTTCACCACTCCCTTGGCGAAGCCTGCTCGGCTACCGCCAGGTCTGGGCGATCATCGTCGCCCGACTATTTGTCGATCCGGTCTGGTGGCTCTACATCACCTGGCTGCCACTCTTTCTCTTCAAGGTTCACGGTTTCGATCTGAAGAAGATCGGTCTCTTTGCGTGGGTTCCATATGTTGCCGCCGATGCCGGAAGTCTGCTCGGAGGCTGGATGTCGGGATACCTGATCCGGCGTGGCTGGTCCGTCGACCGGGCCCGCCGGATGACCATCATCATCGCTGCCGCACTGATGCCAGCCGGCATTCTCGCCGCCCGGACTCCGAGCCCATTCGTTGCGCTGGCGCTGATTGCTGTGGTTCTGTTTGGATTTCAGTTCTGGATCAACAATGTCCAGACACTGCCGTCAGATATCTTTCCGGAGCGGGCCGTCGCCTCGGTAGCCGGACTTGGCGGTGTGGGGGCGGGAATTGGCAGTATGGTCTTTGTTCTGACAGCGGGCTGGGTCGCGGACCGGTTCTCATACACACCGATCCTTACCGCGGCAGGTCTGCTTGCTCCGCTCGGGACGGTGATTCTTCTGGGAGTGATTGGACCAATCGGACCAATCACCACAATAGATACCGACAGTGGGGGCGAGACTCCTGAGACTCAATCCAATAATGGCCGAACTGTGGGTTGATCGGTGCTCACCTCAGCTGGCCAAGCTGGCCGGAGCGTGGGCACTACTTGACTGCTGTCCCGATCCGGCCCCATTTCGCGTACCGTAGAATCGCCGGAAGTGCGCTCTCACCATTGCTGGCCTCGGGATCTCGTGGATTGAACGACCAGTGAACATAGAGGGCTCGCGCAAAGATGTTCTCGCGCGGGACAACTCCCCAGTAACGGCTGTCGAGACTGTTGTCCCGGCTGTCACCCATGACGAAATAGGAGTTCTCCGGAACCTTATACGGCTCGTTCACTCCAAACTCCATCTCGGTAAAACCAATCGGGGCCTCCTCCTCGTCCTCACGCTCATTGTAGTAGACCTTGTACCAGGCCCCATCGGGCTTTGGCGCCGTCTTGACCACCTCGAGCGCGGAACGGTTGGAGTAGTCACCGGAGAGTTTGACCGTCACGCGCTCCTCCGGCAGCTCCTTACCATTGACCATTACCTTCAATCCGTGGACGAGGATCTCATCACCTGGCAGTCCGATAACCCGCTTGACGTAGTTGACCTTCGGATCGCTCGGCAGCTTGAAGACGATGATGTCTCCACGGCGGATCTCACGGGTTGGCAGCAGCTTGCCGATCAGTGGCGTCTGACTGCCGAAGACAAACTTGTTGACGAAGAGGTGATCACCAATGTTGATGGTGTTCTGCATCGAACCGGTCGGAACGGCAACGGCCTGCGCGATGAAGGTCATCAGGAAAAGGGCCATGATGACGGTGATCAGTGCCTGCTCAGCATAGTCACGAATGATACTCTTTGGTGAACCGTAGACCGGCGCAGCATTGACGGATTGATTGGTCTTGATATTGTCAGCCATGACTCGAAGAATACACCATTTCTTTCTCCAAGGCCAAATCCCAATCGTAGAAACAATACTCCTCAGGGGGCAATCTCCGAGTGAGATATCATTGGGGCATAGATGGGGCGGTTCACCAACCGCCCCTGCATACGGGAGAGGTCTGCGCTGAACCTGGAAACCCCATTTTATCTGATCCGATCAGCGCGCGGAATCCTCGAAATTGAGGCGACTCTTGACAGTGTAGATAGGTTTGCTCTGTGATTCGTGATAGGTGCGGATCAGCATCTCGGCAATCAGCCCGAGGAGAACGAACTGGATACCAAGAACGAACATGACCATCGAGAGGATCGGCAGCGGGGTCTCAATGAAATCGGCCTGGTGGGGCCAGCCGGCGTACTTGAGCAGAAAGGCAAAGATTGCCGAGACACCCGAAATAAGAAAGGAGAGCAGGCCGGCCGAGCCGAAGAGATAGAGTGGCTTGGTCATGTAGCTGGCCATGAACTTGATCGTCACCAGATCAAAGATGACCTTGATCGTTCGCGAGAGCCCATACTTGGACTTGCCGGCCACCCGGGGGTGGTGGGTAACGGGTATCTCGGTCACTCTTCCGCCAGCCCAGCGGGCATAGATTGGAATGAAGCGGTGCATCTCTCCGTAAAGCTGGACATCCTTGAGAACTTCACGGCGATAGGCCTTCAGCGAGCAACCATAGTCGTGGAGCGGGACTCCCCCAATCCGTGAGATGAGGGCGTTGGCAAGGCGGGAGGGGAGCGTGCGGGTCAGGAAGGTGTCCTGCCGATTGCGGCGCCACCCGGAGACGACATCATAGCCCTCGTCGAGCTTTGCCAGCAGTCTGACGATATCGGCCGGATCGTTCTGAAGATCGGCATCCATCGGGATCAGCACCTCGCCTCGCGAGGCGTCGATGCCGGCGGCCATGGCCGCCGTCTGGCCATAGTTGCGCCGGAAGGAGATGACTCTTACCCGCTGATCGGACCGCGCAATTCCGCTCAGGATCTCGAGACTCCGGTCGGTGCTTCCATCATCGACGAAGATCAGCTCGAAGCTCTCTCCGAGCGGCTCGAGCGATCCGATCAGTGCATCATAGAGCCGGTGCAGGTTCTCCTCTTCATTGAAGACCGGCAGGAATATCGAGAGACGAGGCGTCATTGATACTACTCCACAGGACGACGGGCCACACAGAGGATCGAGACTCCGAATGGCAGGCGATGGTCGAGTAACCAACCGGCCTCGGCGCCGAAGATCCTCGCCAGCAACCGGTTGATCCACGGATGGTTCATGCGCAGCTCGGCGGCCTCGGTCTGTCCAAGAATGGTCATGATACGTCGCCCGAGCCAGATCGGGACGAAGAGGCCGGTGTTGGCATAGCTGATCTTTTCGACGCGCAGTCCGGCCTGCTCGATGACCGCGCGGAAACTGGCTTGCCGGTAGCGACGAAAGTGGCCCAGTTGAACATCGCTCGGACCCCAGAGAGCCATGAACGCCGGGACGAAGAAGACCGCCGGGGCTCCAGGTTTGAGAACACGGCAGATCTCACGCAGTCCTGCCAGATCGTCATCGATATGCTCGATCACGTCGAGGGCGGTCACCAGATCGAAGGTCTGATCGGCGAGTGGAAGAGCTGTCGCGCTTGCGCAGATCACCCGCTGGTGTCCTCGCCGACGCGAAAAGGTGAGCGGCAGAAATGAGAGATCGATCCCCTGCGCCCGACCAAAATTCTGCAGCGCATCGAGGGTCGCCCCCGTTCCACAACCGATATCGAGGATCTCCGCCGGTTCGCCTCCCTTGCTCAGGCGCATTCCCAGCAGTCGGGCGATCTGCGAAAAGACGATCTTTCTCCGCCCGACAAACCACCAGTGTTCGTCCTCAACCTCGAACATCACCCGGTAGTCCTCTGGGCGCATTGCCGTCCGCTCTTCGAGCGGTCGATTTGTCTCAGCCATGGTCGGTCATCTCTGCCAGTTGCTCAATGTTACTTCACCCTTAACTGCCCGATGACTGACCCAGCCCCATCAAACCGGGCTGGTCAGTCTGGCATGTCCATTTGGAATGTGCGATTTTGAGAGTTGGCAGCGGGTAAGTCAACAACCATTGTCAATTTTGCCACCTTCGTTCCACGACCGCCTCCGCCACCTCCCGGCAACCCGTCATCCGGGAGACCTCCGGATCACCAAGTCGTTATTCAATAATCGGATCGTCTGGTATGATCACGTCGTTATGGAGAATATCATTACCGTCATTGGTGGAGGTTTGGCCGGATCCGAGGCTGCCTGGCAGGCGGCGCGGCGCGGCTGTCGCGTGCGGCTCTACGAAATGCGCCCGGAGGTCTCGACCGGTGCCCACCGAACCGGAGATCTGGCTGAACTCGTCTGCAGCAACTCACTCAAGTCCGATCTGCCCCACACCGCACCGAGACTCCTCAAGGATGAACTGCGGGCCGGAGGTTCGTTGCTGGTCGAGGCGGCTTCTGCAACCGCAGTCCCTGCCGGTGGAGCGCTGGCCGTCGACCGTGAGCGGTTCTCCGCCTGGGTGACGGAGAGGCTCACCGGTCATCCCCTCATCGAGATCTGCCGCGAAGAGGTCTCGACGATCGACCCGGCGGCCATCACCGTCGTGGCCGCCGGTCCACTCGCCTCATCGGCCCTCTCGGCCGCCCTCGCCCGACTGACCGGTGAGGACAACCTCTACTTTTTTGACGCTATCTCACCGATCGTCGAGGGTGACTCGATCGACTACGATATCGCTTTCCGCGCCGCCCGCTACGACAAGGGTGGCGATGATTACGTCAACTGTCCAATG
>CAIOZW010000045.1 GCA_903862855.1 uncultured Acidobacteriota bacterium | reverse complement strand
CGAGAGAAAAGTTTTGATATTCATGATGCTTCAGTAGATGTCAGGTTCTCCCACCGGACGCGTTCGCCAGCGACGGTGGATCCAGAGCCACTGGTCGGGATGGCGGCGGATGATGCCCTCGAGAATCCTGGTGTAGCGGGCAGTATTGGTCTGCACATCGGTCTCGCGATCCCCGGTTCGGATCGTCTCGACCGGAGGCTCGAAATGGAGCGTGTGGCGGCCACTCGATTCGTCCCAGGTCAAGTAGCCGGGCAGGACGACGGCATCTGTCCGCAGGGCCAGCGTGGCCACACCAATGGTCGTCGAGGCCGGAGTGCCGAAGAAGTCGCAGAAGACTCCCTCATCGCGGAGGGCATTCAGGTCGGCGAGAATCCCGACCACTCCCCCCGACTTGAGGGTCCGGATGACTTCGCGGACACCGTGCTGCTTGTCGATGCTGCGGTTGCCATACATCGTCCGGTAGCGTTCGGCGATCCGTTCGATGAGTGGATTGTCGATCCGGCGGGCGAGGAAGGATGACGGATAGCCGTGGACCGAGTGGGCGTAGACGGAGAGCTCCCACGCACCGATGTGGCCGGTGAGGAAGATGACGCCGCGCCCGGTGGCCAGGGCGGCCAGATAGTGCTCGAGGCCATCATAGACGACCAGCTCACCGATATTCTGCGGATTGAGCCGCGGAAACTGGCTGATCTCGGCCAGCAGTCGGCCAAGTGAACGATACGATCCACGGGCGATCTGCTCGCGTTCCGACTCACTCAGTTCCGGGAAGGCCAGACGCAGATTGATCATGGCGTAGCGGCGCAGGCGCGGCAACAGATGCCAGACCAGCCGGCTTACGCCATTACCGAAGCGCAGGGCGAGTCGGCGCGGCAGCATCGTCGCACCACGAAGAACGCTCGCCGCGATCAGATACTCGATCCAGGTGCGGACGATTCCGTGGCGTCTCACGGCCTGGCGCAGTTCATACGAACTATTTTCTTCACTGTAAGATGGGTTTACCACAGTTTTTGAACCTATCACGAGCCTTGCGGCAGTGTCAATTTTCGCCACTTATTGGCTTTATAGTGATAATGATGCCTTGCCAGGGCAATTGCCTGACGAAGATTGAAGACTGAACAGCGTGACCTTCCCTGGTGTATTCGCGAGAGGCGACCAGGAACCACTTCCTGCAAAGTGATCTCACACAAAGACACGAAGCCAAGAAGATACCTCGCAGGAACCGGAATGGTGTGCCGGGCTACTCCGGGGGGCTCTCTGGGATGGTGTGCGGCGCCCGGTTGGGGCGCTGGAGGAAATGTCCATTTATGGCACGGAATGTCCAAAGTCCAAGGGGCGGTTCTCGAACCACCCCCTACATTCGTGTCACATCGACGGGGCAAGTGATCGTACCAATGTGATGTGGTCATTTGTGGCGTGTGTAGGGGTGGTTCGTGAACCGCGCCAACATGTCCAAAGTCCAGACCCAGGTTTGCACCCCAGGCCACTGGGCTGGCATTCACACGGGGCAAAAGGAGTGCATTCGCCGATGATGATGGTGCCTCTCGGCGG
Organism: uncultured Acidobacteriota bacterium; assembly: GCA_903862855.1. Taxonomy (GTDB): domain Bacteria; phylum Acidobacteriota; class Blastocatellia; order RBC074; family RBC074; genus CAIOZW01. Next base: position 1,300 of record CAIOZW010000045.1, on the reverse strand, counting down.
GGTCCAAATTTATTCTTGGTCACATAATCACTGACAGTATGGGTTCGTTCTGAATTAATCCTGGTATCCCTGAACCATCTGTGAAGTTTTAGCCTTCCCACACGAAATCCTGAATAATATTTAAAGATCTCGAGACCAGTTCCCCAGACCAAGGAATCTTTATGGCTCGTCGACGGATTAAGATTAAAAAATATATTTTGTGAGCTGAAATAGACGAAAGGTTCGTTTACGCTGGAGAGGACCATTTTCTTGGCCTCTCCGTTTCGCAATCTTTAGTTGATCCTCATTGAAACGACCGACTGACCAGCTGGGGAGGTTGATTTGAAGAACAAGATTGAACAGAAGTTAGAGTCCATACCTGAGCCGATCACTATCCTTATCGGCAAGGTCCGTGAAGGAGACACCGATGCACGTGACCAATTGTGGAAGATCTTCTTTCCTCTACTCAAAAATAAAGCGGATGCCGAACTTCGCAAGAATAATGTCGCTGCGGTCATGAACCCCTCCGATCTGGTCCAGGATGCGGCAATGGTTCTGCTTCGTCACGAAAATATCGGCTGGAATGATCGGGTTCACCTCTACGCCTTTGCCGCAACCGCAATGCGCCACATCATTATCGATCGTGCCCGCAAGCATCTCTCCGGTAACAAGATGATGCTCTCCATGACCAATATTACCGCACTCCAGAAAAAGGCAGACATGACAGTGATTGAGATCGATGAGATTCTCAACCAGCTTGCCGATATCGACAAGGATAAGGCGAGAGTCTTTGAACTGCGCTTCTTTGGAGGATTGAACAATGAGGAGATTGTCCAGGTTACCGGGCACTCTCTCAGTACTGTCAAGAGATATCTGACATTTGCCCGTGCCTTCATCCTTTCTCGACTTGGTGGAGAAAACGATGAGAGCGATAACTAACCAGTATATTCATACCGAGACTTGTCATGGATAAGAACAAATGGGAGAGAGTCGAGCAGCTCTTCAATGCCGGTCTTGAATTACCGATTCATGAGCGCGAGCAGTTCTGGAAGAGGGAGTGCAACAACGATAAGACCATTCTGACCCAATTGCGGCAGCTCCTCATCGGTCATCACCTTGCTGAACAGGATAATGTCCTCGACAAACCGGTCTGGGCACTGACCGACATCGACAACTACCTCAATCATCAAAACCTGGTCGGTCAGTTAGTCAATGGCTACAAGGTTACTTCACTTCTCTCTCACGGTTCGATGGGCGAGATCTTTATCGCCAATAAACCTCCTCTAACCAGAGAGGTTGTCATTAAGACGATCTCCGATGT
>CAIOZW010000044.1 GCA_903862855.1 uncultured Acidobacteriota bacterium | reverse complement strand
GTTGCAGTCGACCCTCATCGGTCAGGACCACCAGCCCCTCACTATCATAATCGAGTCGGCCAGCCGGATAGACTCGTGGGAGGTCGATGAAATCACCGAGCGTCTGGCGTCCCTCTCCATCTGTAAACTGGCAGAGAACCTTGAATGGCTTGTTGAAGAGTATGATCCTCATTCTCCAGCCTGCTCGATCCTCTCCGGTGTTTCAGGAAGTTCGACCCTGATCTCGAGGATCCGTCGACGCTCGACCCTCTCGACGGTGAAGCGGACTCCCTGATACTCGATTACATCACCCTCTCTGAGCAATCGTCCGGCCTGTTTCAGCAGAAAGCCGGCCAGGCTGGTGTAGTCGTCCGACTCGGGAATGTCGAGCGGAAAATCGCGATTGGCCTCACGAACCGGCAGACCGGCGTCGATGCTGAAGAACCTCTCCCCGCCTGGCCGGACCTGCGGGTGTTCAATCTCGTCGTGCTCGTCCTTGATCTCTCCGACGATCTCCTCCAGCAGATCCTCCATTGTCAGAATCCCCTCGACCCCACCATACTCGTCGACAATGATCGCCATGTGTACGCTGCTGCGCTGCAGTTGGTGGAGCGCCTCCGCCAGCCGGGCCGTCTCGGGGAGAAAATGGGCCCGTCTCATCACACTTCGCAGATCGAAATCGTCAGCGCTGAGCATCAACGGCAGAATATCCTTGCTGTGCACCACCCCGACGATGTTGTCCACATTGTCACAATAGACCGGCAACCTCGAATAGCCTGAGTCACGAAACTGGGCGACCACACTGGCAAAGTCTGACTTCTCCTCGATTACCACCACCTTCGTTCGCGGAACCATGATCTCCCCGACAGTCAGCTCCGAGAACTCAAAGACGTTATGGATCAGCTCCTTCTCATCCTTCTCAAGCAGTCCTGACTGGTGGCTGAGATTGATCAGATAGCGGATCTCATCCTCCGAGTAGGCGGTGTGATGACCGGGTCGAAACTCGACCCCGATCATTCGCAAGAGCCTGATCCCGGAGACATTGATAAACCTGATGAATGGCTTGAATGTCCGGTAGAAGATCTCCAGTGAACGAGCCGTCGCGAGAGAAATCGCCTCGGCCTTCTCGATGGCGAGTGCCTTTGGGGCATACTCACCAAGCACCAGATGGAGATAGGTGATCACTGCCAGTGAGATGCCAATGGCGATCGTATGCGCAAGCAGCTCTCCCGTCGCCACCGGCAGATTATTCATCAGGAAAGGCTCCAGCCACTTCGCGAGCGTCGACTCACCAACTGCACCCAGGGCCAGACTGGCGAGGGTTATCCCGAACTGGCTCGCCGAGAGCATCGCATCGAGGTGATCGAGTGCCCGCAGGACAGCCTTTGCTCCAGCCTTTCCCGCCGCCGCCAGGGTCTCGATCCGCGCCCTTCGGACACTCACCAGGGCAAACTCGACGGCGACAAAGAAACCATTTGCCAGGACAAGGAAGATGATCATCAGAATCTTCAATAGAACTTCTGTCATCCCTCTCCCCCTGAATCGTCCACCTCACCGTGCAATCTGTCTCCGGCCAGTCTTCTGAAGAACTCGATCGCCCGATTCTCAGCCCAGGCACGATCCTCATCTGGCTGCCCGATTCCACAGAAAGCGACGTGCCCGCCATGTCTCGTCAGGATCAACCCGATCTGTGGATTGGCAGCCAGCCCCTGATCAAGAAAAGGGTCGAGCGGAATGAATGGATCATCCTCGGCATGAATGATCAATGTCGGAACCCTGATCGCCGGCAGAAAACTGATCGAACTGGCCTTCGCATAGTATTCACGTGCATCACGAAATCCATTGTGTGGTTGAAAACGATCATCCCAATCCCAAAGATGGCGGATCTGATCGAGCCCCTGCAGATCATAGACTCCCGGAAAGAGCCGGTCCTTCTCCCGCATCCGCCGTGCCAGGCTCCGCACGAATCGCTGCTCGTAGATCCAGTTCCGCCGCTCACGGATCGCTGCTGAACATGAAGCAAGATCGATCGGTGGACTGATGGCGCAGACCCCCTTCAACTGGCGCGGGTGCTCTTCTCCGAGCTCACCTGCGAGCTTCAGAGACTGGTTACCTCCCATTGAAAAGCCGACGATGAAAAGATGCTCAACTCCGTCAACTTCGATCAGCTCACGGATCACGTGATGAAGATCGACCGTCAATCCTGAATGGTAGAGTGTCGGCGTCAATCCATCGGTCCCGCCGCAATTCCGGACATTGTAACGCAGAACGTCGAAGCCAGCCGCAAAGGCCTTGATCGCCGTTCCCATCGCATAGCTGGAATCGGCTGATCCTTCCAGCCCATGCACGATCAGAACCAATGGACGGCTCCCGATCCGGCCCGACATCCCGGTATGAACGTACCCCACGACGTGCGTCCCCGGCTCGGTTGCAAACTGACGTCTCTCCATCCGGCTCACTCTCGCCAGACTGCTCAAGTCACGCGGCCGCAGACTGCCAAGTATCGTCATTGCGTGACCATTTCCCAACCCCCACGCCGGCCGGAACGGGCGGAAGCCCTCTGTCTCTCTCATCGAGTATCTCCACTGACGAAACATTTTCACTGCCAAAAACAGACATTCTATGTTATCAACCTGGCAAATTAAAGCATTTTGTCAGGTGCAGCAACACCCCATCTTCGACGTGCGTTTTCGATTCGCCAGTGCTATATTGCCGATCATCCATCGGGGGGACAGAGGAGAATGTTGCCATGAACTCGATCATTCAATATTTCAGCACCATACCATCACGGGATCGCACACTCATTCTCGCCGGGGGCATTACGCTCTTCTGGCTGCTGGAGACGGCGATGCCCCTCTTCCGATTTCAATATCGGAAAGTGCGTCACGCCGGAATCAACCTCTTCTTCACCCTGACGACGATTCTGGTCAACTTTACGATGGCCTTCGTCCTCCTCAAGGCAAGCCGATTGACAGAGGAGAGAGGGCTTGGAATTCTGGCCCTGACCGGCGCACTCCCTGTTCTCGTCAAGACCACCATTGGGCTGCTTGGACTTGACCTCATCGGGGCCTTCGCCATCCACTGGCTCCAGCACCGCTTTCGTGCGCTCTGGCGATTCCATCTTATCCACCATTCTGACACCTTTGTCGATACGACGACCGCCAACCGGCATCATCCCGGTGAGAGTGTCTTCAGATTCCTTGCAACGATAATTGCAGTGATCGTTATTGGTGCACCAATGTGGATGGTCATGCTCTACCAGGCACTCTCCGTAGTCACCTCGCAGTTCAACCATGCCAACATCCGGCTCCCGGAGAGCATCGATCGTTTGGTCAGTCTGGTCATTGTCACTCCGAACATGCACCATATCCATCATCACCACGTTCTGCCCCAGACCGACACCAACTACGGCAACATCTTCTCCATCTGGGATCGTCTCTTTGGAACCTATGCCCGGATGACCCAGGAGGCGATTCATTACGGCATCGATACGCATCCTGATGCAGCCGAACATTCACGGATCCCATCCCTGCTCCGGATTCCTTTTCAACCCTATCGACCACCGACTGGCGGCAAGTTTGAGTTTTCGAGCCAGGACCAGCAGGTCAGGTAATCTTTCGTCGGAGGCCTGGCCCTGAGCCCATTCAGATAAGCAATGACGAGACAGACATGATTCAACAGTGCCCGTTGTGTCAGATCAGTATCGGCCGACCCGCAAATTTCTGTCGAAAGTGCGGAGCACGTCTCTCGGATAACTCATCTGCGGCACGATCGGTCGAGTTGACCCACCATCCGGCGTCTTCAACTCGCGCGGCCGGATCCTCGACCTCACCAGCCAAACAGACCAGACCGCTGTCAATATCATCGACCTCGACCCATTACGCCTCATCGACCTCGAGGCAGGGCTCCACTGGAAGAGATATCCGAATCACTCCCCGGTCCAGACAATCGACCGCCGCTGGCCTGACAGTCATCAAGCTCCTCCTCGGACTCTTGACCATCGCCATCATTCTGACCATTGTCGTGATCATCTTCGTCAAACTTTCGCCCCCGGAACAGCCTCAAGAGGATGCCAACCCGAGCAGTCGGTCAGGCAGTAGAGAGCCCTTCGATCAACCGACACGAAGAGTGCAGAGACTGACCAGTCGCCAAATTGAGCAGCTACGTCAACGTGCGCTTGACTCACTCGGTCCGGCTCGCGGAGAGAGGACCTCTAAAGAGCTGATCTCCAGCCTTGGCAGACTCGTCTACCCGGGTGCGACACCCGAACTATCATTCAGTCGAGGCGAGAACAGCCTGCTGATGATGAGATCAAACGATTTGATGAGTGAAATCGAGAGCTATTACCAGGGGATCTTCGATTCAAATCCGGTGCTGCTGGATTCTGAAAACCAGCAGGTCTTCTACAGTAACCATACCGACATCACTACGCTGGTCACCATCGCACCTGACGAGTCAACTCCAGACCATTTCAGGATCTCGATCATCAGATCGCGACTCGACCAGGATTCGATTGAATCCCGACGATAGGAAATGGAGGGCCACTTCGTGATGCTTCCATCAACTTTCCCTGTCAATTGTGAGAGATGCCGACGATCTCGGCCTCTCGTCTTTACCTCGAGTTCCGACAATAGTCGAGGTTGTAATCGTTCCTGACGCTTGGCCTGACGCTTGGCCTGACGCTTGGCCTGACGCTTGGCCTGACGCTTGGCCTGACGCTTGGCCTGACGCTTGGCCTGACGCTTGGCCTGACGCTTGGCCTGACGCTTGGCCTGACGCCTGG
>CAIOZW010000043.1 GCA_903862855.1 uncultured Acidobacteriota bacterium | reverse complement strand
TGATATGGTGCAGATCGGCGCACTGGCGCACGTACTTGTCGATCATCCGACCCACTGACCGTGTCGTGATCCGCGTCCCCTGGTAGTTGAAGAAGACCGCCTGCGGATCGATCTTCGCCGGATCGGCCTCGACCAGCAGCTCTCCACGCACGGCCAGATACCCCTGCAGTGCCGCCTTGGCATGGGCTCCAAATGGCACGATTCGAACTTTCCTCCCCTTCCCTTTCACCCGCAGAGTCTGATTGTCAAAATCGATGTCGGTCAGATTCAGCCCGACCATCTCCGAGACGCGGAGGCCGCTTGCATAGAGCAGTTCCAGAATCGCCCGGTCACGCTTGCCGAGGACCGTGTCCGTCTCCGGAGACTCAATGAACCTGACCATCTGCTCGATCGTCAGATGATTGGGCAGCTTCCGCTCGACGCGTGGACTCGAGACAAGCGTGGCTGGATTGACCTCCAGAATCCCCTCCCGACAGAGGTAACGGAAGAAGGTGCGGAGCGAGGCCACCTTGCGATGAATCGAGCTCTTCTTGCGATTCTGATCATAGAGTGCAGCCATATACTCGCGAATCGTCAGATTGTCGATCTCGTGGAGAGGGACCTCGCGACGGTGACCCTTCCCATCGGCCGGTGCGAGGTGGTCGTAAAATTGGACCAGGTCGCTGAGGTAGTTCCGCAAAGTATGGGCCGACGAATTCCGTTCATACTTGAGGTGGCGGATGAAGTCGTCGATATGTTTCTGCATCGGATCTCTCCTCACAACCATCTATTTTGCCTGGAGCAGCGCTTCGAGCGCCTCCTGCTCGCGACACCGAAACTCGATTCGCCCAGCATAGACCGGCAGCATCGCCCCGGTTCCGGTAGGCCAGTTGGCCGCGTCCTTCTCGGTCATCAGCAATGCCTGCGCCCCGGCACTCATCGCCGCGTCGAGGATCGACTGCTGTTCAGAAATCTGATAATGGTGGTGATCAGTGAATGACCGCGTCCATACCAGCTCAAATCCAAGTTGCCGCAGATCATGGTAAAACCTCTCCGGACGCCCGATCCCGGCAATCGCGGCCACCCTCCGGGTGGAGAGTTCAGGCGGCCGAATCACCTCTCCCGTCTCGAGCCGGCAGAAGGAGGTCAACTCGTGCGAAGCGTGAAAGAGTGGCGTGTCCGGCCTCAGGTATCTTGCCAGTGTATCGGCCAGCGCGCGCCGATCATATTCCTGATCGCTGCGGGTGATGATCACTGCATCCGCCCGGCCAAGCTGGCTGAGCGGCTCGCGCAGCCTTCCCAGCGGCGCCAACCTCGCCTCCGGCAAGGGGTCTCCGGCATCGACCAGCACCAGGTTGAGATCACGCGCCAGTTGCAGGTGCTGGAAACCGTCATCGAGCAGAAATACCGAGACGTCGGGTGCCTTGCCGATCAGCCAGCTCCCGGCCGCCACACGGCGCGAATCGACCACGACTCGCACACCTGGACAAGCCCGGGCCAGCAACCACGGCTCATCCCCGCTCTGCCGCGATGATGCCAGAATCGACTCCCCGTCAGAGACCTCGACCAGTCCACGCCCCTCCCGCCGGTACCCCCGACTGAGGATCGCCACCCGCTCACCCTCACCGCTCAGATATCGGGCGATCCAGGCCACACAGGGTGTCTTCCCCGTTCCGCCGACGGTCAGGTTCCCGACACTGATCACTCGTCGCGGCAGACGATGCGTCAGCCTCAACCCTGGCCAACGGTAGAGCGCCACTCGTATCCGTACCACCAGTCCATAGACCAGCGCCAGTACCGCCAGGAGCGGCAGCAACAGCGATCGAACCCAGCGCTGCAGATGGTTATCCATCGACTACCTCGCTTCGATCAACGCCGCGACTGTTTCACAGGCCAGGGCCGTTGCCCCACGATTCGCCTCAACCCGTTGCCGCGCCCGCTCACCCATCATTCGTGCTTCGGCAGGATCCTCCAGCAACTTCGCCATGGCTGCAACGAGCCTCTCCACCAGCTCTTCGTCCCTCTCTCCCCACACCTGAACCAAGGCATCCGTCCGCTGAAACTCCACCGTCATCTCGCGAAAATTATGCATATGCGGACCGACGATGATCGGTCGCCCGGCCAGTGCCGGCTCCAGAATATTATGACCACCAATCGGGCGCAGACTGCCACAGACCAGAACCAGTTTCGCCAACTCATAGACCAACGCCAGCTCACCAATCGAATCGAGCAGAATCACCTCTCCAAACTCACCGCCGGCCGTACTTCGACGCACCAGCTTCGCTCCCCTTGCCGCGATCAGATCCGCCACCTCGTCGAAACGCTCCGGATGGCGCGGGGCAATCAGCAGCCGAACCGGCTCCATCCCCGTCCGCTCACGCAACCGGCGCCACGCCTCGAGAACGATCTCCTCCTCGCCCGGATGCGTACTGCCAGCGACGATCAATGGCCCTCCTCCCGGCCCAATCACCTCAGCCAGTGCCGCCAGCCGCCCCTCATCAACCGATCCCCCACCCAGCCCGACGTCATACTTCAGATTTCCCCCGACAACCACCCGCTCCGGCGCCGCACCCAACGCAACCGCTCGCGCCGCATCCACCTCGCTCTGCATGACCAACCTCGTCACCAGCCCGTACAACCGCCGAGTGAAGAACCTTGCCCGCCGCGCCCGCGGAAACGAACGATCCGAGATCCGCCCATTGACGACCATCACCGGGATCTGTCGCCGCCGGCACTCGACCAAAAAATTGAGCCAGAGCTCCGATTCCATCAGAATCACCAGCTCTGGCTTCATTCGATCCAATACCCGCCGGACGGCAAATGCCCAGTCAAACGGATAGTAACCAGTCAGATCGGCCTCCGGAACCTGTGACTTTGCCACCTCCTGCCCCGTGACCGTCGTCGTCGTCAGAAAGATCCTTTTTCCAGGGTAGCGGCGCTTCAGCTCCCGACAGAGCGGCCGTGCCGCCAGGGTCTCCCCTACCGAAACCGCATGGAGCCAGATCACTCCCGACGAATCCTGAACCGGTTCCACTCCTCCCCAACCCAGCCGCTCCAGCAAGTTGCCAGGGTACTTCCCTTTTCGCCACCCCTGCCAGATAAAATATGGCAGAAGCAGCAGCGCCGCCAGAGTCAGGATCAGGCTGTAGAGATGGCGCATCGCCGCTCCGGGCCCTACTTCGCCCGCTCCATGTATCGTCCTTCGGTTGTGTCGACGCGAATCTTGTCCCCCTCCTTGATGAAGGCCGGAACCTGGATCGTGATCCCCGTCTCGAGCTTCGCCGGCTTGCCAACATTGCTCACCGTCGCACCTTTCACCTCAGGCTCCGTCTCGAGGACCAACAGCTCGACCACCGGCGGAATGTCGATGCCGATCGGCTCACCCTCGTAGAACTGAACATTGATCACCGTCTCCGGCAGCATGTAGCCGGTCGCATCGCCCAGATCATCCGCCGAGAGCGAGACCTGATCATAGGTCTCAGTGTTCATGAAGTGGTAAGTGTCACCCTCATTGTAGAGGTAGGTCATCTCCTGCTCGTCCAGATAGACCCGGTCGACATCGTCCGTCGAGCGATACCGGTGCTCCGTCGTGTTGCCTGACTTCAGGTTGCGCAGCTTTGTCTGCACCATCGCGCGGAGGTTCCCCGGTGTATGATGATGAAACTCGACCACCTTGTGCAGTGCTCCATTGTGCATGACCACCATGCCCTTGCGGATCTGCGTCGCTTGAATACCCATGCTCTGTCTCTCCTGACTTCTCGATTATTACAATTTTTGAAAGTACCAAAGTCCACCATAGTAATAAACGGGATTATCTCCGGTCAAGTTTATCCGCCAGAGACTATTCTGAAACAGTTCGAGCTCAATTACCCAGGCTCGCGATGACAGCCTTCTGGGATGGTCTCTCTGGAAGTGCGCATCCTCCGACTCACGCGCTCCATCAGCCTCCTTTGCTCTCTTCCGATGACTTCTGCTTTAAATTATGCGCACAATGAAGACAAACCATCCAGGGTTGCGGTCTCCCTGTGTCGGGCTGATCCAGTCAAGGATCACCTGCAGGACCTTGCTGCGCACTTCCATTGTCAACAAGGCCAAAGACAAGACTTGTGAAGCTGAATCAAAGAGTTCGCATTATTAAAGCCAAG
>CAIOZW010000042.1 GCA_903862855.1 uncultured Acidobacteriota bacterium | reverse complement strand
CTTCTCTACAGTATTACATTTGGCAATATCGGACTCGTCTTTCGCCAAAGAGCTCAGATTCTGCCCTGGCTTCTTATTTTCTCGGTAATCGGTTTTGAGGTCAGGAAATTGAGGAAATTGCAAAATGTCGGGTTTAGTGCTTATCGCGCAGGCATGACCTCTTCCATACGCAACCAAAGTTAAACTCAGTTTTGAATACGATTCGACTCCTTATTCTTACCCCAAATCCGATCGAGTCTGCATCGACGAGATACCGCATTTCACAATACCTGCCTCATCTCGCCAGTGCTGGTATTATCGGGGTCGTCTCACCATTCATTTCATCTGATCTCTTTCGTGAAATCTATCGTCCCGGTCTGTCGACTCGCAAAATAATGAAGTTGATGTCGGCAATCTTTCAGCGGTTTTCAATCTTTCTCAAAACTGAGGAGTTCGATGCAGTTTTCATTTCACGTGAAATCATGACTCTCGGGCCGGCGATCATCGAATGGATTCTCTCTCACCACTTCAGAATTCCGATCATCTTCGATTTCGATGATGCTATCTGGGTTCCATATGCAAGTCCAACCTATGGAAGTCTGATTAAGCTGATCAAACCACCTTCAAAGACTGCTCACATCATCTCCTGCAGTAAGGCTGTTATTGCCGGCAATAATTACCTTGAATCATATGCCAGACAATTCAACACAAATGTTTCCGTTATCCCAACGGTAGTAGATACCGACATATTCAGACCTGATCCAGCACGACCACCTCGTCAAACACCAATCGTTGGCTGGATCGGTTCTCATTCAACATCGCAATATCTGCGTCTGATAACGAGCGTGCTATCAGAGTTGGGAAAGAGATACGACTATCAATTGAGAGTGATCGGAGCTAGTAAAGAGATAACTATCGATAATGTTATGGTAGAGAATAGACCGTGGAATCTGAAGAGTGAGGTAGATGATTTTGCCGGTCTTGACATAGGTCTATATCCGATTATTGAAAATGAATGGTCGATCGGCAAGTGCGCATTCAAGGCTATACAGTATCAGGCAGTTGGTGTGCCCTGCGTTGCCTCTGCAGTGGGAATGACCAGAGATGTCATCGATTCAGGTCAGACTGGGTTATTAGCAGAGACTGATGACGAATGGTTTTCAGCGCTGGAATTATTGTTGAATGCTCGCGAAAGGCGAATAGCAATAGGAATTGCGGGGAGAGATTCTGTGTGTAAACGGTATTCATTGCAGGTCTACGCGGAGCGTCTGACCGAGATCGTACTTGAGACAGCAGTGAAATATTGTAAAAGGTCGTTGCGATAAGATGCGTAGAAGATCCCGCCTTGTACTTCTCATACTTTTGGCAGTGTTCCCGGGATGGTTGAAGATCTTGATATACCGTTACCTATTTGGTTATCAAATCGGACGTCGGGTTCAAATTGGATTGGCGATTCTTGATTGTCAGAATCTTCAAATTGGAGAAGGGACAAGAATCGGCCATGGTACGGTATTCTGGCGATGCGGAGATGTTCGACTTGGAAAGAGCGTCGTCTTCGGCACATTGAATCTGATTCGTGGTGGGCATGTCGTGTCGGTTGAGGACTATGGGATGATACTTCGGTTCAATGTAATCAATGCTATTATCGAACCACAATTCAATACCGAGCCGGTATCAGAGTTCAGACTGGGGTACGGCTCGGTGATAACGGCAGAGCACCGGATCGACTTTACCGATGAGGTTTCGATTGGATCGAGAACGGTTCTTGGTGGGCGAAACTCCTCGATATGGACACATAATCGTCGAAATGGTGCGGCTGTTCAAATTGGCAATAACTGTTATATCGGTTCAGAGATAAGAATGGCGCCAGGATCCTCAATTCCTTCAAATAGCATCGTCGGGATTGGATCAGTGATAACGTCAAGTCATAACGAAGAGGGGCATTTAATTGCCGGAGTACCTGCTAAACCGATCCGTCTTTTAACGGCCGAAGACATTGAGCTCATCAAGGATCCGACCCGGCTGGATCTGCCAGAGTAAATAAAGTTAGAGTGGTATCGTAGAACGTTGTTTGAGGTCTTCAAATAAATCTGAAGAGAATCTTGAAATGCGCATATTGTATGTCAGTTCATCTGACAGGGGAGGGGGGGCTGAGAAGGTAGCCCTCGAGCTTTTTGAAATGGCCAATGAGGCTGGACACGAAGCCGCACTGGCAGTTGGACAGCGGCATGATGATGCTCCCAAGATCTTGAGTTTTGATAATGATAATTACCGTGTAACCTGGCCACGATTCTGGAGAGGGCAGCATAATCGACAATATTCACATGGTTCGACCAACCTTGCACGACTATCAGGCTGGATAGCCAATCTTGGAGAGCCTCGTCGCTGGCTTGAATGGCATCTTGGATATGAGGACTATAACTATCCGGGGATCAGTCATCTCTTTGACCGGCTTCCGTTTCAACCTGATATTGTTCACCTTCATAATCTTCACGGAAACTATTTTGATCTGCGATCATTGCGATGGATAACAAAAAGGTACCCTGTCGTCCTCACCCTCCATGATGATTGGGCTTTTACTGGACATTGTGCATATTCATTTGATTGTCAGCGCTGGCTGGCTGGCTGTGGAGAATGTCCAGATCTCACCACCTATCCTTCACTGAAAAGGGATGGTACCGGATACAATCTGATCAGAAAGAAGGAGATCTATGCTGACAGTCGACTTCATGTGGCCGCAGTCAGCCAGTGGTTGATCGATCGTGCTCGTAAATCAGTCCTTGGTGGAGCAATGGTTGAATCAAAAGTCATTCCGTGTGGCGTTGATCTGGATATTTTCAAGCCGGTCGATAAGATTCAGACCCGTCGTCTCATGAATATCCCGGATGATGCACTCGTCGTACTTTTTATTGCTAATCGCGCCGTAACAAATCAGTATAAAGACTATTCGACACTTGAGCAATCAATCAGGATTGTTGGTAGTAGTGAGCAGGCCAGACCTCTCTATTTCATCGCCGTTGGCGAGGAGGCCCCCGAGACCGTTATTGGCTCAGCAATTTTGAGAAGATATGGTTATCAAAGGAGCGCTGAGGCAATCGCCAAATTCTATCAGGTCGCAGATATTTATATCCATGCTGCAAGAGCTGAAGCCTTCGGTCTTGTGATAGCCGAGGCCATGGCCTGTCAACTCCCGGTTGTCGCGACAGCTGTTGGGGGTATACCTGAAGTTGTAGATGATCAAATAACCGGATTTCTTGTTGCAAGAGGAGATAGCCGGATGATGGCTGAAAAGTTAACCACGCTCCTGGATGATCCTCAATTGCGTTTGAAGTTGGGAGCCACTGGGCGTCAGAAGGCAGTTCTCAAGTATGATCGAAATCGTCATTTTTCAGACTATCTTGAATGGTACAGATCGATCACTGAAGGGTGAATACAGCGACTGTTTCAACCCAAAGTTGTAAGAAGTCTGTCGAGTTGATGGAGGTCAAGATAGCAATTTCCGTTATGCAGGTTATCACTCATCGGATCTGTAAGTAGATAGTAATAATCAAGGTCAAGCGCTGAGGCCATCGAAAAGTAACAGTTACTATGATTGTCGTCGCGGCGGCGGATCTCGATCACGCTACTGTTGGTTGGCAGAAAAAGCATATTTGTCAGGCCGGCTCCATGAAGACCAGCGATCACCGATGATTGCTGCATGAGTTCTATCTGATCAGCCAGAGAGTATCTTTCCATCTGGAAAATCTCAAATCCATGTCGGTCGAGGATTGGTTTCAAGGCAGGTTCATTTATGATTGTGCGATATCTGGCCTCTGATCGTGAAATCCAGATTCGTCGCCCCCTGTTAACATCCACCTTTACTCGTTCCCTGAATCTTCTGGCCACTCGTTTCAGAAGATGGCAGTTAAAATTTCCGGCAGGGAAATCAAGGCTCACTGTCGTCAAATGTTTACATTCAGTGAATCTGGTTTCAGAGAGGTATAAGTAAGGAATTGCGAGTAGGTTCAGACTCTCCTCGATGAAGTGATAATGACGTAGTGATGATGGAAGAAGAATAGAATTCAACTCAGAGACGGATCGCAGCAGTTCAATCTTGCTGAGGGATTCTGTCATCCAGTGAAAATAGCCCTGAGCCCACTCATCGGTCACCCAACATCCAGTGTCAATGAGTGTGACAGATCGAAGACTGGCCATGAAATACCGTACCAGTCCTTTTGCCGCAAGACGACGCCCAATGTTCCCGCTGATCAGACTTGTTAATTGTTTCTGATAGATCTTCTCATCCGTATAAACTGAAAGGTTGGAATCGAAGATTATGCACTTTTCGTGGCTCTCGATCAGACAATCTCCAATGTTACGCAGATACTCTTGCTGAAAAAGGTAGTTGTCTTGAGGGGATAAATTGAGGGGGCTTTTTCGGCGACAAATTTGTGATTTGTAACTAGCCGTCTTGAGCTGTTCCATCTCTCATTCGCAATTGTTGATGAATCTGACCAGTAAGTCAGGATCTCTTAAAACATGAACGTTCAAACCCGTTATACAATCATTCGAAAGTTCCAAGCATATTTCATTATCGACCAAAGAGGCAAGAGTCAATTCATCGGCTGTTGATATAAAAATTGTTGATAAAGCTCATTCACGCAGAGATTGACGAAGAGAATGGTTGATGACTGGCAATGAATCAGGCACCAGGTAACAATGGTCACCGAATGAAACTTGTCACGAGCAGACTGATTATTGGAGTATTGGTGGCATTATTGACCATCAGCTCGATTCGAGTGTGCTTGCCACCGTTACTCAGTGTGATTGCCGGATCACTGATTCGAAGTGAGCCGGCAGTTCAATCTGACTTGATCATTGCTCTTGGTGGGGACAGATACTGCCTGCGCGAAAAGCGAGCTGCTGAGCTGTATCTTCAGGGATTCGCACCACGAATGGTTGTCAGCGGAGTGCAGTACATCCCCGGCATTCACACTGGTGACTGGGCACGAAATTATGTCGTAGAATTGGGAGTAAAGATCGACGATGTAATTGTCCTTCGTGAAACCTGGAACACACGTGAGGAGGCGAAGCGCCTTACAGCAATGATGCGCGAGAATGGTTGGAAGAGTGCCATTGTCGTCACCTCACCCTACCACTCGAGACGCGCGCTCTTCACACTTGAAAAAGCTGCACCGGAATTGCGATTCACATCTATTCCTGTCGAGCCCCAACACCCGGAATGGAGACCAACGAGATGGTGGACAAGACGCAATGACGCTGGAATGACCGTACGTGAGATTCTGGCTTGGGTTAACACTCTGTTAAGTGGATGGGAGTAGGAGCTTTAACCTGATGGCTGTCATATCTTATCAAAAGAGAGCCTTGATCCTGATAACTGGGGCAGCTCTGCTTATGGCAGTATGCATCTTTGCCCTTCCTGACTTGATGATTCCTGATTCAGATAAGCTGCATCGTGTTGATGCTATTTTTCATTTGTCAGTTGGAACAAGATCGAAGGCTGATGATTATGTCTTGGATCTATTTCAGCAAGAGTACGCAGAACAGGTTGTCTGTCTCAGTTCTCAGATATCGCACGAACTATATCCGTCAGACTTTGCGAGGCTCAATCTAATCACCCGGGGAATACCGGAAGAGAGGATCAACTCACTACACCTTGCGATTTATGAATGTCCGGTGGAGCTGGTCGACTTTTTAGCCCGGTACTGTCTTGATCATAAATGGGATTCAATACTTATCGTGACAAGTCCAGAAGGGAACAGACGAGGACGCCAACTGATGCGGGATGATTTCAAGCAGCGGGGCATTGAACTCAATTTTACTCATGCACCCGAAGACGAGCTGGAACTGCGTCGAGACTGGTGGCGCACGCATTGGAAGATCCAGAGACTGATTGGTGCGGTCAGTGATCTGCTGCTCGACATCTACTTTGGAGACTGCCGACAAGATAGTTAAGGCTGTGGCCTGGATCGAGGAAGAGAGATGTGTGGAATTGCGGGTTTTGTGTCATTCAATGAAGACTTCCTCAGTGGCGAGGAGCGGCTCGAGATGGTCAGGGAGATGACCAATGCTCAGAATCATCGTGGTCCTGATGATGAAGGGCTCTGGCAGGAACGGCAGGCAACGCTCGGACATCGTCGACTTGCAGTTATTGATCTGACTGCTTCAGGGCGGCAACCGATGTCTGCGGAAGTAGAGGTGGGACTTCACATCGTATTCAATGGTGAGATATATAACTTTAAGGATCTTCGACAGACACTTGAGGGGGTTGGTTACCACTTCCGCACCCGCACGGATACGGAGGTGATTCTCAGATCCTACCAACACTGGGGAATTGAATGTACGACCCAGTTGCGTGGTATGTTTGCCTTTGCGATCTGGGACGCGCCGAAGAGACGTCTACTACTGGCACGTGATCGGCTGGGTAAAAAGCCGCTCTATTATTCAGAGCATAATGGTGCGATCAGTTTTGCCTCGGAATTGCAGGGCCTGCTCAAGTGCAGGCATATCCAAAAGAGGATTGACAGATCCGCGATCGATCTGTATCTCAACTACGGATATATTCCATCGCCTGGGTCAGTATTTGAGAAGGTATTCAAGCTCTCCCCCGCACACCGTGGAATATGGGAAGATGGGCGACCACCACGGATTGAAAGATACTGGACGATTCCGAGTCCATCAAAATCATTGCTGAGCGAGGAGATTGCAATTGAGCAGCTTCAAACTAAATTGGCAGAGGCAGTGCGGATCAGGATGGTCAGCGACGTTCCAGTCGGGGCCTTTCTCTCTGGTGGGATCGACTCGAGTATAATAGTCGGTTTGATGGCCAGCCAGTCGACTCGACCAATCAAAACATTCTCAATAGGATTCAATGATTACAGGTTTAATGAGCTGGAGCACGCCCGTCGTGTAGCAGATAAATGGCAGACTGATCATCAGGAGTTGATTGTTGAGCCTGATGCACTCCAGATCATACCAAAGATGATTCGTCATGTTGGTGAGCCCTATGCCGATGTCTCGATTATTCCAACCTGGTATCTGGCAACAATGACCAAAGAGCAGGTATCCGTAGCCCTGACTGGCGATGGTGGTGACGAATGCTTTGCCGGATATGAACGGTATCTTGCCAATCTCCTTACTGAAAGTCTTTATCAGCTCCCGGGATGGCCTTGGGTCTCCAATCAGATTGGAAATCTTATCCACGACTCTTTTTCAGACTCGGACGATCGTCATCCACAACTTGGAAGACTTCAGAGATTTCTACACCAGTCATCTCGAAGGATGGCCGATCGTTATCCACAATGGTTGAGCTACTTTACAAGAGAACAGCGGCAGGAACTATGCGATGACAGTCTCTCAGCCGTACCGAACGATTATCTAGGTCAACTTGTCTCGCGTTACCAGAGCCTGCACCCTGTCGAAACGGCAATGACCGTCGACCTGCTCAGCTATCTTCCAGAAGACCTACTTGTCAAAGTCGACATTGCGACAATGGCCAGTGGTCTTGAAGCGCGTTCACCATTTCTTGATCATCACATAGTGGAATTTGCAGCAGAATTGCCAGCCACGATGCGAATGAAAAATGGACGACCGAAATATCTGTTAAAAAAGGCATTTGCCAATCTTCTGCCAGTTGAGAACCTATCCCGTGCCAAAATGGGATTTGGTGTTCCCGTTGGTGAATGGTTTCGCGGGCCGCTCAGAAGCCTGCTCGAAGGTGTATTGCTCGATTCATCAACCCAGCTTTTCAGGCGAAGCGTAATCGAGAGGTACGTCAATGATCACTTGAGAGGCAGACGAGATTACGCTTTTCAGCTTTGGAACCTATTGATTCTTCAACTATGGCTCGGATCGATCAGGGAGTAGATGTGATGGCGACAAGGGTGATGCAGATAATCGACCGACTCAATGTTGGAGGTCCGACCAAATATGTGACCTGGTTGGCAACTGGACTCGATCCGTCCGACTTTGAGACGATTCTTGTCACTGGAACGATTCCGCCTGGTGAAGGCGATATGTCGTGGTTCGCTCTTGATGCCGGGGTTTCTCCATTGATTATTCCTGAGATGAGCCGTGAGCTCTCGCACAAGGATCTGGTGGTCATATGGAAGTTGCTGCAGCTTATGCTGAGATACCAGCCTGATATCGTCCATACTCATAAGGCCAAGGCTGGAGCGGTGGGGCGACTCGCGGTGCTACTTTATCGGTTGATCTCCAGGAAGAGATGTCGGGTTGTTCATATCTTTCATGGTCATATATTTCACAGCTACTATGGCCCAATTAAAACTATGATCTTCCTCACGATCGAGAGGATACTGGCAAGACTGGCAACTGATAGAATTCTGACAATCAGCCAACAGCAAAGAGAAGAGATTGGTGAAAAGTTTGGGGTAGGGGCACCGGATCAACATGAAGTTATTGCCTATGGGCTCGACTTTACAGCTCCTGATGGTCCGTCCCTGCACAATATTTTAGCGATCGCTGATGACGTACCGATCGTTGGAATTGTCGGACGCCTATGCGAGGTGAAGAATCATTCAATGTTCATTGAGGCGGCCCGGATTCTCCACGAGAGGCAGATTCGGGTAGTCTTTGCAATAATAGGTGATGGACATTTGCGTGACCAACTCGAGCGGCACGTTACCGTCTGTGGCCTTGATAAAATGGTGCGTTTTACAGGATTTCGCGATGATGTCATGAATCTATATCAGGACCTTAGTATTGCCGCGATTACCTCACTCAATGAGGGAACTCCATTTACACTGATCGAGGCCATGAATTATGGCATTCCTGTTGCTGCGACTTCTGTCGGTGGTGTTGTCGACCTGATGGGCACTAAAATTGAGCTGCCGAAATCTGATTCATTGGATCTTGGTCAGATTCAATTCTGGCAAAACGGTGTGACCGTTGATAGTCGTAATGCTCTCGCCTACGCAAATGCTGTTCAATATCTTATCGAGAATCAGGCGATCAGACAGACAATGGGAGATCATGCGTTAAAGTTCTGCCAGCATAACTTTTCAAGAGAGCGGTTTATCGGTGACCTCGCCAGTCTCTATCGGCGTCTTCTGACTCCGGGCAAAAGCAGGAGCTGACTCATTACATCATATGGAGCAAAGATGAGAATACTTATTACTGGAGGAGCCGGGTTTATAGGCTCGCATCTGGCGGAAGCGCATCTAGACAAAGGTGATGAAGTTACCATCATTGATGATCTTTCAACTGGTTCAATGAGGAATATCGAACATTTTAAGGATCGGCCCGGATTTAAATACTATCTTGATTCAATTACAAATCAGCACTTGGCGGCTGAACTGATCGACCTTGCCGATCAGATCTACCACCTTGCTGCGGCTGTGGGCGTAAGACTCATTGTTGAAAGCCCAGTTCGAACGATTGAAACCAATATTCGTGGGACGGAGATTGTTCTTCATCTGGCAGCCAAGAAGAGGAAAAGAGTTCTGATCACCTCAACTTCTGAGGTCTATGGCAAGACCGTCAAAGTTCCATTTCGTGAAGACGATGATCTGGTGATGGGATCGACTGACAAGGGGCGATGGAGTTATGCCTGTTCAAAGGCGATCGATGAATTTCTGGCTATCGCCTATTGGAAAGAGAAAAAGGTTCCAACCGTTATCGCGAGACTCTTCAATACTGTTGGACCTCGGCAGACAGGGCAGTATGGAATGGTTATCCCCAATTTTGTCGACCAGGCGTTAGATGGCAGGCCGATTACCATTTTTGGCGATGGAAGCCAGAGCAGATGCTTCACACACGTCAACGATGTCGTTGGGGCGTTGATGGGGTTGATTGCCCATCCTGATGCAGTTGGTGAGGTCTATAACATTGGGGCGACAACGGAGGTGACAATTGAACAGCTCGCCGAACGCATCCGGCATCTGACAGGTTCAGAATCACCGATTGTCAAAATACCGTATGACGAGGCATACGAAGGAGGTTTCGAGGATATGCAGAGGCGAATGCCAAGTATAGAAAAGATCTCGCGCCTTATTGGCTATCAGCCCACATATACCCTTGATCAGATCTTGCTGAGTGTCATCCAATTTAGACGTGGGTGACAGTTGACCTGCATTGATAATTTATCAATAATCTAAATTATTCGATTATATAAATTATTCGATTATATAAATTTCCTGATTGGATATAACCGCATGTTCATTGATGACAGCTCATCATCAGGAACCATGTTTTTGTGCCTTGCCATTAGGAAAGATAGTTGTAATGAAGAATATCTCTATTATCACTGGTTCGGTCGTGATAAGTTTTCTGATGACTCTCCTGACGAGACGAGTAGCGCGTCGAGTTGGGATTATTGCCATACCGAGAAGGGATCGCTGGCACAATGAGCCGACGGCATTACTTGGTGGGATTGGCATTTATGCGACATTCGTTATCACGGTTCTTCTAGTCTCGCCCGCTATCCCTGGTGTGACACGTCTATTGCTGGCAGGTACACTGCTTTTTGGTGTAGGTTTGATTGATGACCTTATTCAGATCAAACCTTATATTAAACTAGCAGCACAGCTGGTCGCCTCATCAGCTCTGATCTTCAGTGGACATTATCTTCCCTGGACTGGTATTTCCATAATCGACTTCATTATCACCTTTTTCTGGCTTGTCGGGAT
Source organism: uncultured Acidobacteriota bacterium (assembly GCA_903862855.1). GTDB lineage: Bacteria > Acidobacteriota > Blastocatellia > RBC074 > RBC074 > CAIOZW01. The sequence continues at coordinate 35,733 of CAIOZW010000042.1, read as the reverse complement.
TACGAATGCTATCAATATGCTCGACAACATGGATGGTCTGGCCGGTGGGATATCCTTAATTTCTTCGATTTTTCTTGCCCTCAATTTCTACCTGAACGGCCAAGAAGGGCTGATCCTCCTACCCCTGATTCTGGCCGCGTCGATTGCCGGATTTCTTATTCTGAATTTCAATCCTGCGACGATTTTTATGGGAGATTGTGGGTCGATGTTTATCGGTATCACCATCTCTGGAATGGCACTCTTCAGTGTCCAGCAGCGAACTAGAAATCTGGCGGCAGTTCTTGCTACGCCAGTTCTGATAATGCTGCTCCCAATTTTTGATACGACCATTGTGACCATTGCCAGAAAGCTGAATGGTCGCCCGGTATCGCAAGGTGGTCGCGATCATACCTCCCATCGGCTGGTGGCGCTGGGCATGTCTGATCGTCAGGCGGTGCTTACCCTTTATGTTATATCGATCATCTCAGGCATTGTGGCGCTTCTGGTTCGTGATCTGCCAATAGGGGCTGGTGTAGCGATCATTGCCAGCTCCGTTCTTACTATACTCTTTTTTGGATTCTATCTTGGCAAGGTTGGAGTATACGACGAGAATGCCGCTCCAACTGGCACACTTATCAGAAAATTGTCATCACACCCCTATCGTCGAAGACTGGTTGAAGTGATTATCGACTTCATCCTGATCAGTCTCTGTTACTATGTTTCTTATCTTCTCAGATTTGACGGACTGCTGCCTTCTGAACAGTTCATGATATTTCTTAGAACTCTCCCATACGTTGTTGCTATACATCTTTTCTGCTTTCTTCTTTTTGGATTGTATCGTGGAATCTGGAAATATGCCGGTGTCGAGGATCTCGTCAGCATCGGAAAAGGGACTATGACGGGAGCAATCCTCTCGATCACTTTTGTCTTGTTTCTTTATAAATTTACCGGACCATCAAGGAGCATCTTCATTATCAACCTGATCCTGGTGACAATGGCCGTATCCATCTCACGCATCTCGTTCAGGCTCTTTTCAACTGTGCTTTCTGGGAGACGTTTGGCGCAGCCTGGCAGTCGGGCGGTCCTCATCTATGGTGCTGGCAATCGAGGTGAGCTGATTCTCCGAGAACTTCTGCAAAATCCTGACCACCTCTATGACCCTGTCGGTTTCATTGATGATGACCCATCAAAATTTGGCAAGTCACTACGAGGTTATCCTATACACGATGCTGCTCATTTATCCAAGTTGAAGAGAGAGTTCCAAATTAGTGAGGTTCTCCTTTCAAGTCCACGTATTTCTGAAGAGAAAGCTGCCGGACTTGAAAGCTTAGGGTTTAGACCACTCCGGCCAAAATTTGGATTTGAATAAATTGCACCCACATTATCCGCGGATGTAATATCCTGATTCTGTGGAATTAATTATCGTCTCTTCAGGATTACGAGTGTCTGATCATCCTGGGGTGGTAACGCTCCAAGGAATTCGGAGATTGTTGAAAGAATTGCCGCTTGGATATCGGCTGCAGATTGGTTGCACGTATCTTCAACCACCCTTATCAACCGCTGAATTCCAAATTCCTCATTTCGACTGTCCATGGCCTCCGTTATTCCATCTGAATAGAAGACAACGATGTCGTGCCGATCGATATCAATCATCTCAGGTTCAAGCGTCTCATCGAATTGATTTGAACTGCAGAGACCAAGGCCGATCCCGCGTGGGTTGATAAGGGTTGTCTCTCCTGTTGCTGCCCGATGCAGTATTGCGGGGTTGTGCCCGGCGCGTCCAACGGTTAAACGGTGGTTGGTTGGATCGAGTTGGCCAAGCAGCATCGTTACAAAAACTTTTCTTCGACACACCTCGTAGAGCTGGAGATTTATTTTACGGAGTGCCTCGAGCGGATTTATTACCCGTTGGGTCAGGGCTGTCAATAAACCTTTTGTCAATGTCATATAGAGAGCCGCTGGAACACCTTTTCCCGATACATCGGCAACGACTATCCAGACCTGATTCATCGATCCTTGAATGAAGTCGTAAAGGTCTCCACCAACTTCGCGCGATGGTATGCAAATGGCAGAGATATCGTAGAGTTCAACATCTGGCCACTGACCCGGAAGAAGGATCTGCTGCGCGCGTCTGGCCACATCAAAGTCTGCTCGTAGTCGTTCACGCTCAATTGTCTGTTCAATCAGTCTGGTGGGAAGTCGCAATTCTTCAATCGTTGGGGCACGTCTGAATCTCATCGCGATAAGTCCTCCGATGACCATCGCCAAATAAATCAGGATAACCCGTAGCCCGGACTTGTTCAGTGACGGAGCCGGCTGGGCGAGCAGGATCATTCCCCTGTTCAGCACATCGCTCATGACCAGACAGACCATTACCCCAAGAAGATTGAATCTTGAGTAGATCTGCACAAGAAGAACGGCCGTCAATAGAGCACCAATCATTAAAGACCCGGAACTGATGCTGATCCAGGCAAGTGGTATCGACACTCCGAAAATTATCAGCCATCTGTATGAAGGATGTTTTATATACAACTCGATCAGCGGGCAGATAATTGCAAAGAAGATGAAAAATGGTGCCAGATGATGAAATGAAAATGATGCCAGAACTGGATAGCGTCCTGCGAGAGCCTCGAGTCCAAAGGATAAGTCTACCGGTAGTTCATTACGCATCCCGGTTTTCATCAGGATAAACGGTATTATCGCCAGGATCGCTCCACCAAGAATGCCATAGATGATTTCTTCTACGACTGGTGCTGTCAAAAAACTTCTGCCAATCAACAGCTCCAGACCGAGACTGCGACGACTGCTGCGAATCGAAATTGACTGACCTGTGATGTATATTGCATAACCAACGAATGAGGTGATAACTAGCAGGGTCAGATAAACAAGGAAGGGAAGTACGGATCCGGAGATTCCTGGCAACTGGCCTCGCAGACTTATGGATAACTCGGTAAGTATTGCATCAGCCCGACTCCCGGAGATCTCAAACGTCAGCATCATGACAAATAGAGCTATCCAGAGAGGAAGCCCTTTCCTTGCCTGAAGCTGTCGAAAAGCGATGGCAATCAATCCAAAAATAGCCGCAACCAGCGTCATTGGCAGAACCAATAACAGTGATACGACTCGCCAAGACCTCTCCATCTGGTCTCCACCAGGTCCAACCTTTCTTCTCAATTCGGTTGTAATAGAAGGCTGAAATTCCACCCTTTCGGTGCGGCCATCATTCATCTTGATATGAATTGATGGCCTCATCATTACCATGCCATCCATCTCAACTTCTGGAAGTCGGTAGATATGCAGAGCTTTCGCTGCATCGAATTGTGCGTCTGATAACGATGTAGTTTGATAAAATAATTGTTTTAATATTTGTTCATTCAAGGTCAGAATGTGAGTCCTCTCGACCACATGTCGAGTAGTACTTGTTCGCTGATCCAAAAGTTCAGGATAGGCCGGTTCAAAATGCCTGGGCAGCACCGTGCTTCTGCTCGACACCTCAGCAGACTTGCTGCGTTGGAACTCAAACCTTCGCAGAACCCCACTGGATGTCATTTCGATGAGGATCGAATCATTTGATTTGTCATCGAAGAGGTATACCTGATAGAGAAAAGGTGAGAGGAAGTGAAGGGATGGAGACTCCGTAGCATTGGAGAGTAATAGTTGATCGGCTTTGATGATTCGGGTCGATACTCTGGCCGGCCAGGCTGACGTTTCAAATCTGAGACTCCTTGCAATTTCATGAGCCCTTTCGATAACGCCCGTTCGATCAAATTCTGTTCTGAGGCGTTGCGGTGACTTGAGAGATTGCCCTTCACCAATTACTTGTAACGAGAAAATGGAGAGGATGAGTACCAGGAAATTTTGCTTGTGGAAGAGTGTCATCGATCAAGTCTCCCCAATCCTGAGAACGACCAGAGTCAGATCGCTTTCAACATTCAATTCCCTGGACAATGCAGAAAATTGCTCGATCAGACCATCGACGAAGCCTGGCAGGTCCTGGACTTGATCTTTATTCAGGAGGCTCCTGAGCATATGACCGGATGCGTGCAGTTGGCGTTCAATTCCTTCCGATGAAAATATTATCAATTCTCCTGCGTGAAGTGGAAATACGCCTGAAGCAACCGTATCAAGGGAATTGTTAGTGTCGACTAGACTAATCTTACCGTCATTTCCAACAGTCCTGATAGCTGGAATTTGTCCCGTTCTGGCAAAATGAACTGCTCCCTCAATGCGATCAGCAATTGCCAGCAAAATACCCATTCTGAATGGAGTGATTGACTCATCCTCTCGATGCTGACCAGACTGAACGGCAAACTGATTCAGTAAGGATTTCAGGATCGCGGCAGGGGATCCTTCCGTCACCGTACAGTCACTGAGAAGCGGTCGCAGATATCCTATGGCAAAGGCCATTGAGAGAGCAGATCCAAGTCCGCTTCCTCTTCCATCAGCAATGATAACAGCGACTCTGTTCTCATCGAGCCTGCAGATATCATAAAAATCGCCGCCAACCTCACGGGCTGGTCGACATCTGGCAGCAATGATAAAGCCAGCTTGTTTTGGTATGTTTGCCGGCAACAGTCGTAATTGAGCCTCACTGGCTGCCCTAACTTCAGCCTGCATTGATAACCTCTCACGGAGATTATGGGCATAACGGGGACTGAATTGATCACCCCGCAGTGGATTCCCCCGTATGGATAGTATGATGATAATAAGAATGAAGATCAGAAGAGCGCAGGCAGAGACCATCCCTGCCTGGTGGATCGCGGCAGCTGGCTGCCAGAGCTGGCTGAGAATTTCGCCAGTCAGAAATGGAGTGGCCAGAGCCACTATGGCCGCCAGTAGATCGAATTTCAGAAATGCAATCAGGGTGATTATTGCCCTGATTGTCGTGGGATAGATGAATTGCGTTCCATTGAAATTATCCTCCGTCACCAGACTGCCAGTCCAGAGGGTGAGGAGAAGACAGGGTAAGACTCGCTTATGTGAGCCAAGACCTCGATAGAGTATTGGAAGAGGTATCAGAAGTCCGGTAATGATGATCAGGAGAACCTCAGGTAGCCTGTAACTGATAATACTCAAATATGGCACCCGACCAAACCAGGCGGAGTGATCGGCCAGTCCCTGATTACCGAGACCCAAGAGCGGGCGAATCGTTATAAGAAGATATGACCATCCACCAAGTGCTACTCCAACCAGAAGATTGCGAGAGAGATGCCTGGTGAGCAGATGCCCGGAGAAGAGTGCGTCAAGGGATGAGAGTTTGCCTGGATATGCCTCGCGCAGCGATCCTTCTCCTCCACCGTAGGCCATACCAAGAAAGCCACCAATCAGCAGATAGAAAAGACTGCCTTGCAACTGAATCAAGTATGTTGGTATAGGAAGAATGGGGCGCGTCACATAATGATATACAGCCTGATCAGAGAGCCATATTGGCAGACACATTATCCCAGACACGACAAGTGCAAGGGTGATCGATCTGGTAATGGAGACCTCACCCTCACGCGACAACTGAAGGAATCGGATGCTTCCGGCAAGTACGCTAAGTGCAAGTAGAAGATAATATAGAACCTTGATAGATTGTCCGACAAACCTGGACCCATTCAGATTGTTGTCTGAGCGACCAGCCGGCGCAGCTACTGCCCGGACCATCTCTCCCACAAGCCGATTGTCGCGGACTTTAGCCTCACTGTAGATTATCAGATCAGAAAACTCGTTAACAGGCCATCTCCAGCGATAGGTACGAATCCCCGGCTCACCTCTGACAGGGTCAATTATCTCAATCGCATCTTGAGCGATGTCAAGTCCGACCCTCTTTTTGATCGCCTCGCGTGCGACCAGGACGTCTCCTGCTCTGATCACACTTTCATTTGCTGCCTGGATCCCCTCCAACTCACGTGGATTCTTTTCCAGGATAAGGTAGCCGAGCAGTTCACCCTTCTGATCAAATTTAACCTCGAATGACTGTTCCTTATTAGCCGAAAGCAACTTGACCGAGATGATTGCCATCGGGACAGGATACCCACTATTCGCCGCAGACCGGAAGTTTACCAATTTATGTTGCGGTTCATAATCAACATATGAACTCCATTCACCTGACTCGATCCCACGCACGGCAGCCTCGTGAACCGCCTTATCGATTGCCTCGTCCCTTGAAATAGCGATCCCAAGTTGTGGATCAGGTTGATGACGAAGGTAGAGCCAGGCACCAACGATCCAGGCTGGTGCCCCCGAAAGGAGTAGTATTGGCCATAACCACTTGACGGTTCGTGAATTCATTTAGATGCAGATCATAGAATGAACTTTTTATCGGGTAAAGATCGGGCGGATGGAATCTTTAGGTAAGACTCACGTCTTAATTAAACGTGGTGCTAATTCTGGTTGAGCAGGTCTGGCTGGGCTCTACTTTCTGGGCTCGGCAGCAGTATCGCTTCCAAATTTACCTTACCGACATGTTGAGGTTTGAGCCGAGTCGCGTCAGCGTGCGAGATTCTCAATCCTTCTCTTTCCAGGTCCTATATTGTGGCCATAAGGAGGGCTCCCGATGCAAAATAGTGGCAAGTTTTCAATCTTCTGCCTTTTGATATTGGCACAACTTTTTTCAACCGTTACCCTTGCGGCTCGTCCAACCAAACTCACCGCTGATCAATCACCGATCGTTGATCGAGTTTACAGGGATAGACAGGGGATACCGTTTCTCAAGTCGAAAGATGGCAGTCGTGGTCGTTATCTCAAAATTTCACGAGATAAGCTGGAGATCGAGATTTCCCGGGAGCAATTGATTGGCACCGTCAGGTTACAGAGAATGAACCCACTTTCAGCAAACGGGGAAGTTGCACTGCTGATTGAATATGAGACTGCCAATGGAAACCAGCTCACCTTTGGGACAAGCTCGAATAGCGATGGGCGAGTCGAAAGCTCGATAAAATTGAACGATTCCGAGGTCAGAATCGATCCGCGGAGCATCCAGAAAGATGCTCTCAAAAGAGAGGAGACGACACGAAGGACAGAAATACTTCTTGCTGGTGCATCCACTGATCAGGGTATCAGAAATCTTGTGAAAGAGTCACTCCCTTTTCTGAGCAGAACTGCAATCCTCAAGATTGTACCGCCCATTTTTTCAGATCATCAGTATGTTTCTGACTGTGCCGTCGAGGCAACAGATTGCCTTGTCTCTCTCGTAGCTTATGGAATGAGTATGAGCGCACTCTATTCAAGCTGCGGCTTCACGCTTGGGGCTGGATGCATTGCCGCCTTGCTTGCCCACCCGATCATGAGTGGCGCCGTCGTCATCTATTGCGGCCGCGCCATGCAATCTTGTGGCCTCACCCAATAAGCATCCTACCGAGAGGGTGGGCCGCCTCAAACGACCTGCCCTCTCCCTCGACGAGGAACTGTCCATGATCATACTTGTTTTGTCATTGACCATGCTCTTCACGACGGTCAACCTTGCGCTAACCGATTTCAGCATTCAAAACCCTGCTCATTCGGACCCAGTCTTGGAAATAATAGAAGAAGTTGAACTCTCTTCCAAGAGTCTCGGTAGCAGACTTGATACCGTAAGAGTCCGGGCCAGAGCGGCGTCTCTCAGCTGGAAGATCGAGGCTGAAACTGGAAGGCGCCGTTTCGAAACAATCCGGGAATGGATCAGAGCTGAGATAACTGAACCGTCAGAATCTGTACGGGCTTACACAGAGTTATTTAGGGAGCTGATTCAGCTTGACCTGCACCTTGCAGAGAGATGGATGAGTGAGCTTGCTGAGGACTCCACCCGCTTGAATAGAGGAATAGCAGGAGATGCTCCGTCTGCCCTTTCAGAAAAAGACGACCTATCACGTCAGAACAATCTACGATTAAATCTCGCTGAGCAGCTGATCGATGAGTCGACACCTCTGGCTGCCCGGATTCTTGAGGATGTCTTCAGGGATGGATACTCTTTCCGTTCACATGGGGTCTTGCGAACCCTGGCAGAGAAGGATCAAGGACTTGCCGATAAAGCAGCGGATCAATTAGTTCGTCATCTCGTCAACACAAGTGATGACCGGGCAATAATCGGAGCGCACTACCTCTTTGAATATTTTTTTCCGCGTCGAATGAGCGATCTGCAAAGTTCAGCTACACGGGATCGTGACCCGTCGATTCGACAACGCTACTTTCAGACTGCCTGCCAGGTTCTGATAAGATCGTTGGCCAAGGGTTCAGGAAACAGCTCATTTACGACCGAGCGGCGGAAGATCGAGATTGATCGAGCACTTCTTGCCATTGAATTGAATTCGGTGGCCATATCTCCGCGCGCTATTTATAAGGGGCTTGCAGATCCCGAACTTGCCAGTAAACTGGCTCAACTCGCACGGAGTTTACGATCAATGGTTCCCGGAGAGCTCACTGGGATCATCGAATCTATCGAGAAGAGCCCGCACGCGAACCACTTAAATCCAAGTGAGACTCCACTTCGCAATGATGAAAGTAAGACTTTAAACACCGATAGTCCTGCTTCCCCTGAACTATTTCAGGCTCGCATCGAGCAGGCTAGACATATCTCCTCGATCAAGTCGATGATCGCTCGGCGCAATATCTCCGAGGCGCTCGGAGCCACATTGAGTCTCGAAGATGGGCAACACCGACTCCTCCTACTTGATCAGATCGGGCAGACGCTTCGACTTGAGAAAGAGTCACACTTTTCAAGATATGTAAGTAGTCTGGTCGCTCGCACGGCAAGAGATCTGCCACACTCATCACGAAAGGCTGAAACTTTGCTGAGAGTTCTTCAGGCTGATCCAACGTGGGGGCTGGTTGACGAGGCAATCGAGACAATCAATGGACTGCCCGCAAATGACGACAGGCTTTTGACTGGCGTTACATTTCGAGAGGCTTTCATCAGTATAATAAAACTTGACAATGATGCAGCATTTGACAGAATTAAAGGATTCAAATCTATCTCTTATGAACTGATGGCACGTCTCGCTCTCTGTGAGGCACTGCTTAATTTACAAGCTGGTAAATGAGATCAGCCAAAACCTGGAGGTTATATGGACATTCTGGCTTCAAGTGGAATAACGATAGTCGACTTTGCCTACTATTCAGCACTCTTTATTCTGGGCATGATCCTCTTTCTCAACCGAAACCGGCCTGGAATGCGCGTTATCTACTATCTCTGGATTGGAGTATTCCTGACGACCTGGGTTGTTGCCCTTGTTTCACCAAGACCGACACCAACGAAAATCTTCATCACCATTCTGCTGATTTCAAGCTCAGTTTTGCAGACGGCCTTGGCCAGGCGCACCGGTATTTCGGGCTCAGTCACCAAGCAGGGCAATCGCTACCAGCAATGAGCCTGCCAGGAGGTGAATGACATTATCGGTGCGCGTCCATTTAAAGTATTGAAAAGGGAACTGGCGGGCGAAAGATGCAGCAAACTGATAGAGATTGAGTATCCCGTAGACGATGTTGTATGTTTTTACGGCATCGTCATTATTGCTCAAGAGCACTATTGCAGCACAGAGCCCGCATACAATATGAAAAATGTTGTATGCGGGCTCTGTGCTGATTCTCTTCAATCCCGTCGGTGTGATATACCCAAGTATTCCTACCAGAACCAGCAATGGCGCGGTAATCACCAGTATCAGGAAATTTAGATTTTCCAGTACCATTACCATCGTGGACCTCGGGGATGGTGACCAGCCGGATTAACTCTTCCAGTCTCAGGGACTCTTCACTCTCAGTTTATCGAGAGCAGCTCAACATCAAAGAAGAGCGTCGAGTTCGGGGGGATGCGTGGAGTCCCGCTAGATCCGTAACCGAGATTGGGTGGAATTATCAGTCTTCTCTTTCCACCTGGCTTCATCGACCCTACACCTTCGTCCCATCCCTTGATAACCTGTCCGACACCAATCGTAAAATCGAAAGGCTGGTTACGATCAACAGAGCTGTCGAACTTCGTTCCATCACTCAGAGTGCCAGTGTAATGCACTTTCACCCTATCACCCCGAGACGGAGAATTTCCTGTACCGACGACCTGATCGACGTACTTCAAGCCGGAAGAGGTTGTGACCTCACCGGCCTGACCTCTATTCATATACCACCAGTAGGAGGCTCCAACTCCAGCCAAAACAAGAACTATGGCCAGGTAGAGCCATTTTCGATTCTTTTCACTCGCTTGAGGCTTTTGAACACGATTACGATCCTGAACTGGTGTGAAGCCTCTTCCTTTCCTGACTGTAGGTCTGGTTCTATTTGACAATGCGTAAGCTCCCGTCAATAAACATTCAAGTTGGCCAGCTTGGGGAAATAGAGCAAACGGACTACAAAAACTTTATGTAGTCCGTTCAATTTCGCCTGAAGTGTCTGGCAGGCAGAGCAGGTTTTGTTAAATTTGTAACTGGGAGGCAGGGAGTCGAACCCCGATAGGCGGATCCAGAGTCCGCAGTCTTACCATTAGACGACCTCCCATCAAGAAATCCGAATATATGAGAATCAGAGCTCCAAGTCAAGCGAGCGTCATACTTTTCCTCACCCAATCTGAGAGTTAGTTGACTAAATTTGCTTCAGGTCAGTTTGACTGAGATCAATTTGGAGACCCCAGGATCCTCCATGGTCACTCCGTACAGAGTGCGTGCCGCTTCCATGGTTCTCTTGCTGTGAGTAATGATAAGAAACTGAGTCTGATTGCTCATCTGAAGAACCTTATCGCTGAACCGACCGATGTTCATTTCGTCGAGTGGTGCATCCACTTCGTCAAGAAGACAGAATGGACTCGGTCTGAATTTGAATATCGCCATAATCAGTGAAAGTGCAGCCATCGCCTTCTCTCCACCGGAAAGCAGGAGAACGTTCTGGAGTCTCTTTCCAGGTGGTTGAGCAATAATCTCGATCCCGGACTCGAGTATATCATTCTGATCGATGAGACGCATTTCACCAGTTCCACCACCAAAGAGCTCCTGGAACATCTGCTTGAAGTTCTCATTGATGCGCTCAAAGGCCTCGGCAAACTGCTCCTTTGACCTCCGGCGAATTTCATTGATAGCGGCCAGAGTATCGGCAATGGCCTTCTCCAGGTCGGCTTTCTGAATAGTCAGGAAATTGTAGCGTTCCTCGATCTCGACAAGCTCTTCAAGAGCCATCATGTTGATAGGCCCAAGAGCATCTATTCGCGAGTTGACCTCGGCAAGACGAGCCTTGGCCAATTCGAGGTCGAAGTTGTCAGGGACATACCAGAACTGAATATCATTGTTAAGCTCGACATCCTCCTCATTCTCCTCGTCCCCGTCAAGGCTGGTCGATTCCGGACTTCCAGTACCCGTCGACAGGGAAGGGGAAGTGAGTGCGGGATCCTGAATTGACGGATCAATCTGGTCGAGTCGATGGCATATCTCGACCAGATTCTCTCCAAGCTCGGAGTGGCAGGTCTGAATAAGGTAGTCGAGATTGGTCGTAAGTCGCGCCAGGTCGATTTCGAGTTGAGCCCGCTGTTCTCTTACGGAGGATGAGGTTTCACGAACCAGACGAAGAGACTGTTCGATCGCTTCATATTGCTCGCGCGTATTTGTCAACTGCTGACTGCGCTCCTCAAATTCGAGCGATATCTGCTGCTGACGAGTTGATAGTTCAGCCTGCTCATCTCTCGCAATCTCAAAATTCTGCTTGGCCTGGGTAATCGTTTCAGTTATCTCGACCGCTTCGAACTCCAGGCGTCCAAGTCGATTGCGCAGTTCCTGAGTCTCACTCTCCAGACGTCGCAGATCATTGAGATAGCCACGACGTCTCTCACTTCGAGCGGCAAACTCCGCTCGCCGCTGGGAGAGCTGCTGGCTCCTGTCCTCCGACTGACGACGAAGCAGTACCACCTCTTCCTGGGTAGCCGTAGTAGCTTGTTCAGCCTCAGACCTTGCAGACTCGGCCATCTCCATCTCCGAACTGGCATGCGTGAGGCGTGCCTGAAAATCCTCCAGCTCACGAATGGCTTGGGCCGTCTCCTGCTCAACAACCCGTATATGAGTCTCGGTACGCTCGCGCTCACGTTGACCCTGTTGAAGCTGCTCACGTAATACGGCAAGTTGCTTGTCAGTTTGGCGCAACTCGCCATCAAGTCGCTGACGATCCTCATCTCCCCGCTCAACCAGTATGCGAACCTCTTCGAGACGGAGTTCGGTATCGGTGACCTCACCTTCAAGATGCCCCAATCGATGCGACAGCTCCTCTATCTCCCTTTTCAGGGCCAGAACTCCGGATGCTCTCTCCGCGCGAACCCCTCCCGTGACAAGTCGCCCGGAGACCATCTTCTCGCCTGAGCAAGTGAGAATCGTCCCTTCAGGGGCAATCGATGCTGCTAACGAGAGTGAGTCGATGATCCGCGCCGACGCGAGTCCCGGCAGGGCGAGATGGAAGGCGGAACTTACCCTCGAATCCAGATGAATTATTGAAGAAAGCGATCGGCCGTCGTTATCTGAAATAGCGGGAACCGTTGATGTTCCAGCATCAAGCTCCTGTGAGGCGACAAGGAATGTTGCTCGACCGACGCCCTCACTGTTCAGATACTCAATTGCTTTCAGCGCGTCATCAAATCCAGGGACCACAACATACTGAAGTTCTTCGCGAAGATTACTCTCGATAAGCAGTTCATCCTCGGGTGCCACCTTGACGAAATCGGCAAGTGTACCGAGAACTCGAAATTGACCACCAGACTGTCCCTCTTTGACAATCGCTTGAACTGATTCGGAAAAATAGGCACGGCCCAGATCGAGCTCGGTAAGTGAGCGGAGGCGATGCTCAGTTGCGGTCTGGTCAACCTGCAATGTGTTGAGCTGTGACTGAAGCCGCTCACGAGACTGTCGCTGCCCTTCTAGTAATCCAATCAGTTCCTCAAGGCGGCGCCCCGTCTCGTCATGGCGCAGCTCAAACTCAGCCACCTCATTCGTCAGATTCGCGTGCCTCTCTACTGACTGTCGAGACTGTTCGTGAGCTCTCTCCTTCTCCAGCATTAGCCCACGCAGTCGCTCCTGGCAGCGGTCGACGGAGTCCGTATATTGCCGGTTGAGCTGACGCCAGCGCTCCAACTGGGTCATACTTTCGTAAGCGAGTCTTCTTCTCTCTTCAAGTCGCGCCTCTGCCTCCTGGTCGCTCTGTCCGAACGCTCGGTGCTCATCTTCTGCCTCGGCCAGCGTGCGGCTCTCCCGGTTGATCTCCTCCTCAACCGCCTGAAGCTCGCCCCGTAAACGTCCGGTCTCCTTTTCCAGGAAACCGTTCCGTTCATTGATCGAGAGCTGTTCCTGATCAGTCTGAGCACGCCGCGATGTAAATGACTGGATCTGCTCCTGTAGAAATGAGAGCTGTTGCCGGAGACGCTCCGCCTCGACGTCTATTACCGAAGCAACCTGACGGGTCTCATTGAGGAGCGTCTCGGCCGTTCTCGCTTGTTGAGCGACGGTGACCTGCTCCTCTTCCAGCCTGAGTCGTTCAAGATTGACCGACTCTTCCTGCCTGGTTATCTCGGCAATTCGCTCCTCACGTTCAACGACCGCCACTCTTGTCCCACGGTAGTCGACGACAAAGATGGCCCGCATGAGGTCACGCATCTCCTGCTGCAACTTGCGAAACCTGCGTGCCTTTCCAGCCTGTCGACGAAGACTCCCCTGTTGACGCTCAATCTCGACCAGGATGTCACTGATGCGGGCCAGGTTCTGTTTGGAGGCGTCCAGTTTCATCTCCGCAGCGTGCTGGCGCATCTTGAACTTGGAGACCCCCGCGGCCTCCTCGATCAGCGCGCGACGGTCAAGCGGCTTTGCCGAGAGAACCTGACCGATTCGCCCCTGCTCAATAATCGCATAATGTGCACCTCCGAGGCCCGTTCCAGCAAAGAGATCCTGCACGTCGCGCAGGCGGCATTGACGCCCATTCATCTCATATTCACTCTCCCCGCTGCGGTAGAGTCTCCGACCAACCGTGACCCTCTCACCCTCGGCAAAGAACCGGGGGAGGGAGTTGCCACTTGATTTTTTTCGTTTTTTTGAATCGGATTGAATGTTCTCTGCTGGCTCAACTGGACTCGAATTGCTCTGACCATCAACCTCGGCAACTTGATCTGTAATATCTCGTGGTTCTTCAGTGACCGATGAAGTTTCAGTAACAGCGTCTGGATGAAGTCCGTGCGAACTCTCTGACAGAACAGGGGAGCCTTCGGAAACCGCCGACATACCAATTGATGGATCGGTAATCGGGGCATCACCGCGAATCTCAAATGATTCGCGAACAACCATCGTCAGCATGACCTCGGCCATTCCAGATGGCTGGCGGTTTTTGCTGCCCTGAAAGATTACATCCTCCATCTTGCCGCCACGGAGTGCCTTGGCCCGCTGCTCGCCAATTACCCAACTCAGCGCGTCGGCAACATTGCTCTTGCCGCAGCCATTGGGACCTACTACCGCAGTGATCCCCTCTTCATCAAAGAGAAGTTCGGTGGGGTCGCAAAACGACTTGAAACCTTGAATAAAAAGCTTTTCGATTCTGAGCATGCTTGTCTGACGTTGACCACAATTTATAGCGTATAGTTTTAATGAGCGCGCACTATAATGTAGCAGCAGGGCAGGTGTCAAGAACCCTTTCAATCCATTTGCCACTTCCTGTAACCTGAGCTCGGCTGCCCAATAGGGTGGACTACTTTTATGCTCAAGGCGCCTCACAACTTGACAGTAATTGATTGAAGTGCCATTGTAAGCAATTTGAATGACTAATCTTATTAGACACTATTTACCTACTGTCTATTCACCTACTGACTATTCACCTACTGGAGGATATAAGTGAGACAAACCGGGAAATTCTTGTTCACCTCGGAATCGGTCACGGAAGGTCATCCCGATAAGATTTGTGACAACATTTCCGACGCGATTCTTGATGAAGTATTGCGGCAGGATCCAACTGGTCGTGTTGCCTGCGAAACGATGATTATGACCGGACTGATCATTGTTGGCGGAGAGATTACCACGACTGCACAGGTAGACTATGCTCGAGTTGCCCGTGAAACGGTCAAGGAGATCGGTTACACCAGAGCCAAGTTCGGGTTCGATTCAGAGACTTGTGGAGTGATCTCGGCGATCAATACTCAATCTCCTGATATTGCCATGGGCGTTGATACTGGCGGAGCCGGCGACCAGGGACTGATGTTCGGGTACGCCTGTGATGAGACAGCTGAACTCATGCCACTCCCCATCCAGCTCTCCCACCAGTTGGTGAGACGTTTGACCGACGTACGCCGTGACGGCACGCTCGACTATCTGCGTCCGGATGGAAAGTCACAGGTGACAGTCGAGTATGAGGGAGCCAAGCCGGTTCGCGTCGATGCCGTGGTCATCTCGACCCAGCACGGTCCCGATGCCACATCAGAGCAGATTCGTGAGGACATTATCGACCGGGTCATCAAGCCTACCGTTCCGGCCCATCTTCTCGATGCACAGACCAAATATTACGTAAATCCAACTGGACGATTTGTCGTTGGCGGTCCGCAGGGAGACACCGGATTGACCGGACGCAAGATCATTGTCGACACATATGGTGGAGCTGCCCCCCACGGTGGAGGAGCATTCTCTGGTAAGGATCCGACAAAGGTCGATCGGTCTGCCTGCTACATGGCTCGCTACATCGCCAAGAACGTCGTTGCCGCCGGTCTTGCTCGTCGCTGCCAGGTTCAGCTTGCCTATGCAATCGGCGTCGCCGAGCCTGTCTCGGTCTATGTCGATTGTTTTGGAACGGCCGCAATAGATGAAGACAGAATCTCACAGATCATTCGTGCCAATTTCAATCTGACACCCAAGGGGATCATCGAGACGCTCGATCTACGTCGGCCAATCTATCGTCAAACAGCTGCATATGGCCACTTTGGTCGCCACGAATCAACCTTCAGTTGGGAGCAGGCCAACAAGGCTGACCGCCTCCGTGCAGACGCGGGTATCTAATCTGATCAAAGGAGGGAGTTTTCGTGAGCAATATCAAGTGTGACATCAAGGACATCGGGCTGGCCGATGAAGGCAGACAGCGGATCGAATGGGCAGAGCGTGATATGCCTGTTCTGCGAATGATCCGCCAGCGTTTTGAGGAAGAGAAGCCACTGGCCGGAGTTCGTCTCGTGGCCTGTGCCCACGTAACGACAGAGACCGCTAACCTGGCACGTGCATTGAGTGCCGGCGGTGCGGACGCTGTGCTTATTGCATCCAATCCGCTCAGCACCCAGGACGATGTTGCGGCGGCCCTCGTTAAGCATTACGGAGTCTCTGTCTACGCGATAAAGGGTGAGTCGATCGAGACATATGTCAAGCACGTCTCGATTGCCCTCGAGCACAATCCGCAATTGATCATCGATGATGGTTCAGACGTAGTCGCAACCATGCTCAAGGATCGGCCGGATCTGCTGCCCAACATCATCGGGACGACCGAGGAGACGACCACCGGTATTACCAGGCTCCGCGCCATGGCCAAGGATGGTCGACTCTCTTTCCCGGCGATTGCAGTCAACGATGCGCAGACCAAGCATTTCTTTGATAATCGCTATGGTACGGGTCAGAGTACTCTCGATGGCATCATCCGAGCCACCAACATCCTTCTCGCCGGACGGACCGTCGTCGTCTCCGGTTATGGATGGTGTGGCAAGGGTGTCGCGATGAGGGCACGTGGAATGGGCTCAAATGTGATCGTCGCCGAGATCAATCCAATCAAGGCGATCGAGGCGATCATGGATGGGTTCCGAGTCATGCCGATCATCGAAGCGGCCCCACTTGGAGACGTCTTCATTACCGTTACTGGCAGCCGCCACGTCATCGATGGCACTCACTTTGCCCGGATGCGGGATGGGGCGATCGTCTGCAACTCTGGACACTTCGATCTTGAGCTTAACCTGACAGCGTTGAAGGAGCTCTCAACCGATGTGCGCACGGTGCGCCCCTGGGTTGAGGAATACAAGCTTCAGGATGGACGAAGGATTATGGTCCTTGGTGAAGGACGCCTTGTCAATCTTGCCGCGGCAGAGGGTCATCCTGCCAGCGTCATGGACATGAGCTTTGCCAATCAGGCCCTCTCGGCAGAGTACCTGGTCAAAAACAAGGGCATCCTTGAGAACCGGATCCATCTTCTCCCTGAAGAGGTCGACCTTGAGATTGCCAGGATCAAACTTGCCGCAATGAACGTTTCGATCGATTCGCAGACACCGGAGATGATCGAATATATGAACAGTTGGCAGTCTGGAACCTAGGCCCGGATAGACCTCTGTCTAAAGTAAGGCTCGACCGGAGTGATCCGATCGAGCCTTTAACATTTTAAACTGGCACAATATTCGGGCGGTCTGAAGGAACGCGCCTGAGTGCCCCACTAGAAAGTCACTCCGGGTATTGGCAACAGTTCAGCCAGCGTTATCCCTTTGTGTTTCATCAATATGCGGGTACCTCCCCACAAGAAACCCGGGAGCCCTTGAATTCTACATTCGTGCCTCACGGGCATTGAGAAATACGCCTATTGCCAGGAACAGAATCTGCGGGCCCCAAACGGCTACGGCAACCGGAAGGCTTGACTGTTTGCCCGCCGACTCGAAGACGGTCATTAAAAGCCACATCGTCAGACTGATCGCCACACCGATCGTCACACTGAGGATTGGACTGGAGCGACGGGCTCTTCGCGTCGTGGCAAATGGAATAGAGATTACAGCCAGAGTCAGACAAGCGAAGGGAAATGCCAGCCTCTTTTGAAGGTCGATGTCCATCTCTGTACTCTCTATCCCGGCAGCACGAAGCTGCGAAATATATCGACGAAGATCGCCCGAACTCATCTTTGTCGACTCGTTCACTGTCCGCTTGAAGATCTCAGCGCCATCCACAATCTTCACCCGGTAGTCAGCCTTTCCAGTCACAATATCATTATCCCCGATTGGCGACCGCACAATTGATAGATCCGGATGTATCTCTTCAAGTAGTCCTTTGACGACCTTCCATTCCTGATCTCCAGTCTGAACTGCCCGGTTGAAGAAGATGCTGCTCTCGAGCAGCCGGCGGTCGGACGAGAGTCGATAGATGGTTGCGTTGAGCAGGGAATTGTCGGGTTCAATTCTCTGGTAACTGTATATTGTACTGTTCTGACCGAAGACCCACTTTCTTCCAAAAGCAATAGTCGTCTGCTCGAGCTGCTTGTTTTTTATCCGGTGATAACGTAGATCCTGTTCACGATTAGTGGTTGGAAGAATCTGATCGGACAGCAGCCACAAAGCTCCAGCAAGAATGACAGATGTCCCGACAATCGCAGCAGCGATGCGGTTGCGCCCCAATCCGGCGGAACATAGAACAATGAACTGATTGCTGCGCGCGAGGACACTGCCTCCTGCCAGAATGGCAACCATGATCGCAAATGGCGCAACGTAGTAGGCAAACTGAGGAGTCAGATAAAGAAGATAGAGCAAGGCATATCCATTGGACATACTGCTCTTCGAGAGGGCAGGAATCAGATCAAAGAGAGTGAAGGTGATCGATGTGACAATCAGCGCCAGGACAGCCAGAAGAAAGTATTTCAGTATCTCGGAGACGATCAGATAGTTGATCAGATTGATCAGAGTGAATCGTTCGGCTCTATACTGAACTGCAGATGGCTCGACTCGAGCGCGGCGTGGCCGGATGGAGTGAATAAAACTGGTCACGAGCTTTACAAACTCGACCAGTCTCCCTTGTCTCCAAAAATGATGAAGCACGATATCAGCGAGCCGCCCAAATGACTGCGCAATCAAATCCCTCCTGGTGAAGATGATCAGCAGCACATAGCCACCAATTAGCAGGTTCGAAAACCAGACCCCAAGCCAGGGAGGGACACGACCGGAGACAGATAGATTCTGTCCTGCCACAAGCAGCAGGTAGAAGATCAGCGACACAAAGAGAATCGCGACCACCGTGCGAGGCCTCGTCGAAAAGCGCCTCCCACGCAATGCCACCAGAAAAGTGATGCAGGTCAGGGTCAGGCAGGCAAATGGAAACGAGAGGCGCTTGTGCCACTCAACCTTCGCTCTTCTTCGATCATCCACAGTCGGTGCATTCCGGATCTGCCTGCTCAGTTGAGTGAGGGTCATTTCGGAGAGGGCTCCCGGCACATCGAGCAGACTGTCGTCAGCCCTCTGCTCAGACCGTTCGACCAGTCTGATCGAAGCTTTTTGAAAGTCGGAAGCAGTTGCGACATCGACCGGGTGGGGTGAATCGGAAATAGCAAGCGGACGTGACCCGGCAGACAAGGGATGGGTAGACTCGTACGAAACCCCTTGAAAAAGCTCAGCTTCGATCGAATAGGGAGAAGCGGAGGTTTCATTACCCAGCCGAAGTCGACCACGCTGTGCCGTAACAACCCTGGCTCCACGTCCATCCCGCTCCTCCTGCAGTATAAAAACTCCGAGCCAGTCACCAGTCCGCTCATCCACATCCTGAACGTACAGTAACAGATTGGGAAATGTGGTTATAAAAATATGTGGCTTTATCTGCAGCGTCGCCTCTTCCAGCAGTATCCGTGCCCGCAGCGACTTGAGCTGTCGCAGGGCCGTTGGCGCGACATCTGTCGTCAGGTGAAAAGTGATCAGCGTTCCAGCCAGACCGAGCAGCAGAAAGGGGAGTCCGAGCATTCGTTGGTCTACACCACAGGCCTGGGCAACTGTCAGCTCATTGTCTGCCGACTGTCGACTGCAGGTGATTACTGTACCCAGGACAAGTGAGACCGGAAGCGTGATGACGATGATCCCCGGGAGCAGGCTCCATATAAACGTCGACGTCGCCTCTGCCGAGGCCTGAAACGATAACACTACTTGCGTGTAGCGTCCCAACTGCTGAATGAAGACCAGTGTCGTTAATATCAGAAACGTCAGACCAATATAGGGGACGGCCTCGGCGATCGTTGATCGACAGAGACGCCAGGAGATTCGATTGATTTTATTGTATTTTAGGATACCCACTGCGTCTGATAATGAGTCTTATGTAATAAAAGAGTCTTTTTATTAGAAAATGTCGTTAAGTGACTGCTTATCCTCTAATAGAAGGAGTCCCGGAGAGATACTCCTCAATTCTGAGCACCTTGATTCGATAGTTGATAAGCTGTCGCGAGACATCGAAATGCCTGGCTATTTCATTAGGAGATCGTCGAGCCTGCAGCATTTCACGCAGGGGTTTAAATGGGACAAGAGTTGCAGCGCCAATTGCGTAGGCCTCGTCCTCAATGGCTCTGTCATAGGTTCGACCTTTACTGTCGATAAGGCTCGGCTGGTGACCTAGCAGGAGATGACAGATCTCCTCCATGAGCGTCGCCCTTTGGCGAAGTGGCGATTGGGTATCGTTGATAATGATCAGTCCAGCTGGAAAATCTGACGATTGATCTGAGATCACCTGTGAAGCGAGGAGTTGATCTGACGGTATAGCGGCGCCTGACCACTGATCGTTTGCGACTATTGTCATCCGAACACTCTCCGGCAGTCCATCGATGGCGGTGAACCTGAGAATGTGATAATTGAGAATCTTTGCAAGTGTGGCGGGTTCAAAGCGCTCGTTCAATCCAGATCCGGCCATCTTACGAATTTCGAGAGCCTTCTTCTCGTAGTCGCACCATCTCGTGCCAACTCTTGGCAGCAGGTCCGAGGCGAGGCTTGCTGTATCATAATGACTCATGTTGGTCCTGCGGATCATCTCAGGTTGTCGTGGTGTTGGATCCACTACTTGAACCAAGCTTATGATAGGCCGAGTAAGCGACCCGAAAGAGCTCAGCGAGGGCCCGGGCCGAATCGGTGGAGAGATTTGGGTCGGCGCGAAGATGGGCCTCGAGGATGTCGGGAATCGACTCATTCGGGTAGTAGACGACAGGTTCTCCCGATTTCGGGTTTCCATTGACGATTCGCTCAAGCGGGACATTGAGCCAGCGGGCGATTCTTGTCAGCGTTGGAGTGTCAGGAACGCCTGTCCCATTCTCGATTCGCGAAAGAGTGGCCGCACTGACCTCGGTCTGACGAGCCACATCCCGGAGCGAGAGTCGCTCCAGTTCCCTTTTCCGTTTCAGATACTGCCCAAGTTCGGTCTTGTTGATCATCGTCTCTGTCCGAGTTCTGTTTTCAGCTGAAGACTCTCCAATGTCTCTTGAGTATTCGGTCAGTCCCTGGGCGACTTACCAGCTGACTTCCTGATTGACTTCTCGATTGACTTCTCGATTGACTTCTCGATTGACATGCTTGGAGACTGTTTGCATTTGTTACTATCTGTCGTAAAATTCGATGTACAATAGCACACCATACTTGCAGAGGCAATATTTTGTTTCGGGACTGATACGAGATTTTCAATAGAAGGATGATCGTCACAGGAACAGAGATAGTGGGTAGACTGGTTGATGTTGGCACAGAGGGCAGTTCGCTGGCCGATGACCAGCTTGTCGTACAGATTCTGGCAGGAGAGCTTGAGCTTTTTGAAGAATTGATCAGGCGACACCGCCGGAGGCTTATCTCTATTGGGCGACACTTCTTCCGCAGCCCTGAGACGGTCGAAGACATTGTCCAGGAGACTTTTGCCAAGGCCTATTTTTCCCTGACGAGCTATCGAGGCGGTTCGACGTTTGAACAGTGGCTGGCTCGCATCGCGGTGAACAATTGCTACGACGAGTTGCGACGCCGTAAAAAGCGCGGAGAGTCGCTGATTACCGATTTGACGGAAGACGAGCATTCATTTCTTGAGTTGAAGATGGTCGGGCCGGCCTTCGAGATCCTCTCGGCCGAGGCTGAACAGGAGAGGGCGGCAGAGATTGCCCGTAAGCTGCTGGAAAAGCTCTCACCTGAGGACAGGCTCATCCTGACCCTTTTGCACTGTGAGGACAATTCCGTCAGGGAGATCGCCCAGTTGACCGGATGGTCAGAGGCAAAAGTGAAGATACGTGCATTCAGGGCACGAAACGCCATGAGACGGGCGTTGATGCGTCTTAATCTGACAGAGCAGAGAAAGTCAAAGAGCTGAGTGGGGCACATTCAATGCTGAGTACGAAGACCAAAGCGCAAATCATGCTGGTTGCGACATTTATTCTGGGGCTGATTATTGGCGCAACCGGGTATCACGTCTACATGAGCCAGTTCTCGAGCAATGGAAACAGTGATCAGGCAATGCTCAAGGATCTGAGCCGAACCCTTGAGTTGAATGATGGCCAGAAGGAGAAGATCGAGGAGATACTGAAGCAGTCCCGCGGTGAGTACCAGGAGTTGCGTAACAAGAACCGACCAGACTTTCATGCCGTGAGAGATCGGATGAGACAAAAAATAAAGGACGTACTGAGCCCTGATCAGCAGAGTCGGTATGATGAGTGGAATCGTCGGCAGGATGAGAAGCGGCGTGGGAAATAGACCATGGCTGCCTGGAGAATATGACAATGCCGGCAGTCGAACAATCTAGCCGGAGCCGGAGATTGAAAGATGCGTCAGTTCCCTGCTCTTGATACCAGATTCGGGTTGCTGTTGCTGGTGATCCTTCTGCTGTGCAGCTGTGTTAGCAAACCCAGAGTTATCAACTTAGACGCTCCATTCAATGGATTTGATCCACGAGTCATCTCCGACGATTCAAACTCGCAAATCGAGCGGTTGATCTTCAATGCCCTGACCAGAATCGATGCCGAGGGATGCCCGATTCCCGATCTCGCCGAGAGCTTCGCGGTCACACCCGATCAGACCACCCACACGTTTCGCTTACGCAAGGGAGTGCGATTTCACAACGATCGCCGCCTCACCTCTCTCGATGTAAAGTATACATTTGAGACCATGTTTGCAATGGAGGTTGAAGAGAGGAAGAGGATCCTCCTGACCGGACTCCAGTTGCGAATCGAGGTCCCCGATGCCCACACCGTCATTTTCCGCTGTGGTCACCAATGCGCAAATCTTCCGTCTGAGGTCTCTGCCATTGGAATCATCCCAGAGGGGTCATCGTCACTGCTAGCCACCAATCCCAATGGAACAGGCCCCTTCCGTTTCGAGCGTCGAATCAATGACATCGAGTTTTCCCTAGCCCGTTACGATGGCTATTTTGGACCACACCCGACAGAGGATCGACTGCTTGTACGCATCAGATCCTCCGGCAGGAATTGAGTGGAGTCGCCAAATAACTATATTGATCCAGCTGCAAGTGGCTGCAGGTGAAGGACGGCCTTTTCCTCTTCAAGACAATTCTATTTTGGCGATAGTCTCCCCTTCTCCCCACGCTCCTCCGCCTCCTCTTCCTCGTCTCCATCCTTATCGATCGACATCGGAGCGAAGATGGCACGATTAACGGCGGGGTATGGAGTTTTGAACCCTCGAACCTGGCGCCAGACAATCCGGTTCAACTTCTCGGTCGGGGCAGCATCTGGAACGTCAAAGCGCATGCGCATCGAGTCGAGTGCATCTCGACGAGCCTGACCACGGAGAGTCGATAGGCGGGGGTTGATCTCAAATATCGACTGCCGTGGTGTCTCGTGAGTGTATGGAGTGTAGTCCGGTTGATCAGTAAAACTTGGGCGTAAATCGTTCGCGATCAGGTCGAAGAGGGAGAGTGTTGGCAAACCGAGGATTAGTTCGATGGTTTTGAGAAGACTTGGATGAGAGTAGAAAGTAGAGTCTACATAGCCCCGTCTTATCCAAGGGCTGACCGCGAGGGCAACCGTGCGATGCCCGTCGACGTGGTCGACACCGGCCTGTGCGTCATCTTCGACGACAAAGATAGCCATCTTCCTCCAGAAAGGAGAGTGGGAAAGAGCGTCGACGACCTTCCCGAGAGCGAGGTCATTGTCGGCAACCATGGCTTTCGCCGAACTGTATTCCGGGGTTGCACCACGCGTGTGATCACTGGGAAGAAGCATGATGACCAGGTTGGGCATCTTTCCATCTGCCTCCCACCTCTTCAGGTCAGCAAGAAAGATCTGCGCCCGGACGACATCAGGAATCGCCTGAGTATAAGGGGGGAAGTTACGTGCGAGTATCTTATTAAGAGGTTCGAGTGGGGCGGTGACATTCCAGTCGCGGGTAAAGTCCTCGCCATTGCGCCAACGATTGAGCAGGCCCGAACGAATCTCCGGATTGTCCTCGGCCATTCGACCGGCAAACTCACCGTAGACACGGACACTTTTTCGCATGCGCAGAGCCGCATCCCAGATGAAACCTCCTGCCGAGTAGGCAATTGGATCGGTGCCATCATAGGGGTAACTTCTGCCGGCATAACCCGGCCAGAGACAATAGTCGGTCTCATTCGCCTGGGTGAGCCATTGATGCCCATCACCGCTATTACCACCAGTCGCAAAGAAGTTGTCGAGGAGAACAAATTGATCCGCAAGACGACGGTGGTTGGGGGTGACATCTGCCCCGAACATGACCAATGACGGATCGCCATTTCCCTTGGTGAGATCACCAAAGAGCTGGTCGTAGGTTCGATTCTCCTTGATGATGTAGACGATATGCTCGATTGGTGATGGATCGCCGGCACGTCTCGGAACTGCCATTGGGGTGGGCTGGGAGCGTCTACTCTCCGCAAGTGCTGCAGTGCGGGATGTCGGTGGCGCCATATGATTGTTCTCGATGACGGCAGCGGTGTAGCTGGCGAGCTGAGCAGCATCTGGGAGTGGAATCACACTAATCGATCCACGATTGGCGTGAACAAAGCGCTGGCCTGGCTTTCCATCCCACCCCGAACCTGGGCCGAGAAGAGTCGAAACAGCCAGATACTGCCCGTCGGGGCTGAGTGTCAATCCATTCGGGTACCAGGCGGTGGGAATAAGCCCATCGATATGCCCGGTTCGAGTGTCGAGCACGGCAACGGCATTGATCCCACCGCATGCGACAAAGAGTCGACGCCCGTCGGCTGAGAGCGTCAAAGCTGTCGGGGCAATTCCTGGTACACGAATATAAAATGGCTGAATACTGAAGGTATTGATAACGCGATCAGTCCTCGTATCGATGACGGAGACCGACTCCTGATTGCCGTTGGCGACAAAGAGTCGTTGTGATGTCTCATCCCAGAGAATCGCACTTGGATGGAGCCCGACGGAAATTGTCGCGGTAACCTGACGTTTTAGCAGGTCGACCCTCGAAACGGTCCCGGTCGCGGCAATTCCGTTTCGATTAACGACGACGCGGTCAGCCTTTGGATCGAGACCGGTGGGAAGTGTTGAGTCACCGGGACGAGGCAGGCGACCTCCCCAGTTGGTGACATAGGCAATTGTGCCTTTCGCATTTATCGCCGCCCCAAAGGGCGCAATGCCAACGGGGATCCGGTCGACGACACGGTCAGCCTGGAGGTCGATCAGTGCAATCCGATTATCATAGATCAGTGGAACAACGGCCAGCCTAGGACTAGCCAAACTTTCTCCATTTCCATCCGGCTTGGATGTCGTGGCTATCGACCCGCCAATGAACTGGCCGAGCCCGTCAACAACTGTGTCAGCTCTGCTCGATGAGGCGGAGGCTCGCAGCAGGCGGACCCGGCTGCGACCACCCTGTCGCCCAGGCTGAGTAGCCCCAACCAGAACCTGATCACTCTGGCGGTCATAGAGGAGCCCCTGCAGACCCGGTGAATCGTCGGAGGCCAGCCGACTCCTCATTCGATTCGCTTTCCAATCCAGATTGACAATCTGCATGCGCGGAGAATTGCGGCGCCCCTGCAGCACCCATAGTTCGCCACTGGTACGGCCGAAGGAGAGACCATAGACTCGTCCATCAAAGACCGACTGCACTCCAGCCGGAGTAATGGTCTGGCGGGTTGTCACTACACCGGGATCTGTGACCGACCGTGCCGGCTGGTCAACAGACTGGGCTGGCGTGACGTGCGTTGTCACGAAGAGAAGGACAAGGATGAGCAATGGGTGGAGCTTGTAATCATGCATGGGGTTGTCTCTCCGACTCTCCGCCTCACTTCTCCAGAAGCGGATTTTGGTTTAGAGTAGCGGCATTTCATCAGGGCCGCTGATTTATGAATATCCGATTTACCCAGCTGGTCTTACGCAAGCTGGCAAAAGTCGGAAACGATGAATGTCAGACCAGATACTGAGGTGACACAGAAAAAATGACCGACCAGATACGTTATGCATGCGCCATACCTATTCTGATCCTCTTCACCAATCTTTCGGTGGTCGATGCCCAGTCCAGGGTGATGAGAAAGGGCGATCGACAGAATAATCGTCCGAACATTATCATCTTTCTGGTTGATGACATGGGCTGGCAGGAGACATCGGTTCCATTCCACCGGGTCTCGACGAAGTTGAACCAGCGATACCATACCCCAGCGATGGAGAGGCTGGCTCGTGAAGGAACCAAATATACTCACGCCTACTCCTCGGCTGTCTGCTCACCAACACGAATCAGTATCATCTCCGGAATGAACGCCGCCCGTCACGGTGTGACCAATTGGACGCTTCGCCAGGGGGTCTCCCCGGATGATCAACTCGATGGCATCGATCCGCCTCCCTGGAACCTGAATGGGGCGACGACCGAACCGGGCTATCCGAGGACAGTCCAGATTACGCCACTTCCGGAGATTCTCCACCAATCTGGATATCGAACCATCCATGTGGGCAAGGCTCATTATGGCGCATCCGGGACACCAGGTGCCGATCCACGCCATTTCGGCTTCGATGTCAATGTTGCTGGCCACGCAGCTGGAGCTCCCGGAAGCTATTATGGCCAGAAGAACTTCAGTAACGGAAGAGACCTGATCTGGGATGTTCCGGGACTTGAACGATGGCACGGTCAGAGGATAAATCTGACTGAAGTCCTGACCATCGAAGCGATTGCACAGATTGAAGAGTCGGTCGCCATCGGTAAGCCATTCTTTCTTAATCTTTCACACTATGCAGTTCATTCGCCCTGGGAAGAGGACAGCCGGTTCTACCAGAAATATCTGGATCAGGGATTGGAGCCGATGGAAGCGTTACGTGCGTCCATGATCGAGAGTATGGACGACTCACTCGGTAGAGTGTTGACGGCACTTGACCGACTGTCCATTGAACGGAAGACGCTGGTCATCTTTGCCTCTGACAATGGTGCTCCACACGCAGTTCCCGCCAACCTACCTTTACGCGGACAGAAGCTGGCTCCCTATGAGGGGGGGATCAGGATCCCCTTCATTATCCGCTGGCCAGGTAGAATGAGAGCGGACGCAACTGATGATTCTAATGTGATCATCGAGGATATCTTCCCAACCATTCTCGAGGCGGCCGGGATCGACTGGAAAACAAAGCCCCTGCAGGACGTCGATGGGCGCAACCTCGTTGACAAGTCACGTGGCCATGAACCACGTAACCTTGTCTTTCACTTTCCTCACCAGTATTTCAAGCAGGGTCCATTCAGCGCACTCATCAGGGGCAGATGGAAATTCGTCCACCACTACGCAGAGGATAGAGACGAACTCTTTGATCTCGCCCTCGACCTCAGTGAGCGGAAGGATCTCAGTAAGGGTCAAAAAGCCCTGACAATGAAGCTGGCCAGGATTCTCGGTCTTGAACTGAAAAGGATGAAAGCCATGGTCCCGGTCAGGCGAATGACCGGGCAAAGACTCCCCCTGCCCGGTCATTGAAAGGTGTCGGCCTAGACCAGTTTCCAGCCCTGACGATATCTGCGCTTGATGAATCGCGCCGCTTCCGGAGCATTGGTCGCCTGGAGTTTCTGTGCGTTCCAGACCAGCTTCTTGCCCGTTCGATAGGCGACATTACCAAGATGGTTGGCCTCAGTAAGCCATCCAGCATAATCAAAGTTACAGGTTGTCGGAGCGCCGGTCTTGCAGGCATGAATCCACTCGGCATGGTGACCGATCGATTTCGGGATGAACTGATCAGGACGTTTGAAGTCCTGAAAATTGTTCTCTGGCAGAAGGGTGTGCTTGCTATAGTCTGAGAGAACCATTCCCTTTGCGCCGATGAAAAGAACTCCATTTGCCCACTGCGGAATTCCCTTCTCCTGCCAGATCTTTGGTTTATTGACTCCCTGGTACCAGTGGACCTTGACCGGTGGCATATTTCCCCGCTGGCCATACTCGTAGGTTACCTGCATCGAGGCAGGTGCAATCTCAGGATTTGGCGGTGGGCCAAAAGCCTCGATCGTCCGCGGAGCATCCAGCTTGAGCGCCCACCAGGCGAGATCGATCCAGTGGCTACCCAGATCCGACATTGTTCCATTGCCGAAGTCCCACCAGCGATACCACTTCGGTCCGGGAAGGTAGACAGAGTTGAAGGGGCGAGCGGGCGCCGGCCCCAGCCAGAGATCCCAGTTGAGGGTCGCAGGGATCGGATCGGTCTTGGACGGTCGATTCTGGACAAAGACAATATCGCCGGCCGCTTTTGACTCGGCCTCGGTTGCGTGCCATCCCCACGCCCGACTTACCCAGATGTGAACCTCTGAGACATCACCGATCGCCCCGGACTGGATCAGCTCGACGACGCGGCGGTAATTGTCACCGGCATGGATCTGCGTCCCCATCTGCGTGGCAACCTTGGCTTTCAGAGCCGCCTCGCGAATGATCCGTGCTTCCCAGACATTGTGGGTCAACGGCTTCTCACAATAGACGTGCTTGCCAAGCTGAAGTGCTGGAAGCGTGGCAAAAGCGTGTGTATGCTCGGCTGTGCTGACGACAACGGCATCAAAGTTCCGCGCGACATCATAGACCCGACGGAAATCATTGAGAAGCATCGCCTTTGGATGGCGCTCGGCGGCCATTCGCAAGCCCTGCTCATTGACATCACAGAGGATCGCGATATTTTCCGATTCGACATCCTTGAGGTTCGATCCACCTCTTCCACCGGCGCCAATGATCGCCAGGTTGAGCTTGTCATTCAACCCTCGCCCCCGGATGATCGAAGGCGCTCCGATGGTGATTCCTGCCGCTACAGACTGCTTGATGAATTGTCGGCGCGATGGGCCGCTCACGCCACTCTTATTGTCATAAGCCATAGAATCGTCTCCCTTAGAATTGATTTAACACGATGAAATTCCAGCTGGCGCGAATTGTAGCAGGATAATTCGACTTGACAAAGATGTTGAAACGACATTTGATAATCAATCATCCTGAAAGATGAGAGAAATATTCGAATCTTTACATGACTAAACATTATTGGAGCTAAATCGATGAGATTAATCCTGGCAGTGATCTTACTTGCGGCGGCAATCTCCGGTATCGGGGAAGCACAGAATCCCAAACTCGATTTTCGTCTGGAGAATCGTACCGGGATCAACATCCACTCTATCTATGTTACCAGCCATGACTCGGAGGAGTGGGGAGACGACCTGATGGAGGACGACATTCTTCGTGATGGCGAGGATATCGACATCGAGTTTCATCCCAAGGCTGGGTCGAGGCTCTGGGATCTGCGAATCGAAGACAAGGAGGGCGATTCGGTCGAATGGGAATCGATCGACCCGACCAAGTTTGAGATATTGACTCTCAGGATCGTCAAGGGCAAACCCATCGCTGAATGGCGCTAGCTATATTGCCAGTCCACAGCTGGTGGACAAATACGAACAGTGATGAGGCAACACGCCCAGGGGATATCGGGCCGGAATATCGTGAGCATTCCGGCCCGAAAAGTGTCAAACGCCTCCCTCCCATGGTGAGTTTGTCTCGGTTGATAGACTGTATGGATTGTCTGTGGGCTCACCAGATTAATTTCGAGGGGAGAGGGAAACGACCTGTATCACCCCTCCCCCTGTATTTGAAACTGGTTTAAATATAGACAAGGGTGAGTGACGATCGACTACCTGTCGTCGTCATCGTCGTCATCGTCGTCATCGTCGTCATCATCGTCATCATCGTCGTTATCGTCGTCATCATCGTCATCATCATCGTTGTCGTCATCATCATCGTCATCATCATCGTTGTCGTCATTGTCATTTCCGTCAGGATCGTCCCCATCAGGCTTGTCGTCATCCCGATCGTCAGGGTCATTACCATCGAGATCATTCCCGTCAGCGCCATCGGAGCTACTTTCATTTTCAGACCCCATATGCTTATTATCCGCCACATCACCATCAGAATCGTAACCAACCACACCACCGATAACATCGAGTGCCTGGCTGTCCCCATGCTTTGCGATCAAAGGATCAAGCTGATTACCGGTCTTGAGAAGCGTTCTAACGTCCAGCTCGAATTGTGATCCTGCCTGCATCTGCAGATCTTCAAGTTGTGACTGTCGAATAGTCAGGGTCTTGATGTGGACACGAGCACCGTCTCGGTCAATCGCCAATATCGACTGTTCAAGAAGGTTATCAGACACCAACAGTAGTTGATCAATACTGGTCGGAATGCTGGATCTGTAGGTGGCTGCAGATCGTTTGATAGTCAAAACCTGCGTCGCTGAAAGGGGTGAGGTCCGCGCTTGACTTAATGCAACATTGAGAGGGTCAAATGTCATCGCAGACACGCTGTTTACAAGCATCGATTCAGGAACCGACTGGTAGCCAATCAGATTACCAATCAATTCAAGCAGGAAATGCTGGCCATTTCTGGCGACGAGCAGATCGAACTGGCTACCACTCTTCAGAACCGAGATCATCCCCATCTGGAACTCTGCGGCAGCCTGGAGATAGGAATCTGTAAGCGCTGCTCGCCGTGCGATTATGTTCGTGATATGAACTTGTGCCGTCGGCAGATCGCCAGCAAGAACCGCAGCATCGAGTGACTTGATCGCATTCAAGAGTAGCGGATCGTTCTGTAAGCTGCGTGAGTTGGCGCGGTGCGCGGCAATCAGATTGGTAATTGAACGAATCTGGGCAAAAGTCAGTGGACGGGCCCTCGCAAATGAGATGGCTCTGATCAAAGAGGTCATGGAGCTGTCTGAATTGGAAGCGGCCAGGGCCTGGGAACCTCCAATGAAGTGAAACAGCATCGTGAGCATCACTGTGGGCAGAATTGTTTTAACGAACACGCGATGAATGATTCTATTGTGATTCATCTGTTAAGGGTCTCCTTGAAAGATGTTGATGGGTAATCATTATATCAATCATATATGTTAATAACCGAAGTCGAGAGGAGAGGCCGGATCGCCGCTCCTCTCGACTTTATGGTAGGTGGTAGAGCGGATCAATCATCGTCATCATCGTCGTGATGTGAATCGTAGCCGATCAGATCACCGATGATCTCGAGAGTCCGATAGTTACCGTATCTGGTCGTCAGTTTGTCGAGCTGACCACCGGTGCGAAGAATGG
The DNA here is from genome assembly GCA_903862855.1 of uncultured Acidobacteriota bacterium. Taxonomy (GTDB): domain Bacteria; phylum Acidobacteriota; class Blastocatellia; order RBC074; family RBC074; genus CAIOZW01. The sequence goes on along the minus strand of CAIOZW010000042.1, from coordinate 4,589 downwards.
CGACTACCGCCGCCTCAAAATCGGCGACCGCCTGCAGATTTGCGGAACCAAGCTCCGCTTTTCGCGTAGCAATGATGGCCACTTGGGTCTGTATGGTCGCTTGATCGCCAGCAAGTATGGCTGTATCAAGGGCATCGTAGGCGGCGGAGAGTGTCGGGTCGACGGAGACCGACCTGGTTGACCGATAAGTTGTGATCAACCCAAGAATTGAAGCTGACTGATCTGCCGTCAGCACAGTTCCACCGGAGAGGGCAATTGAACGCTTTAAAGATGAGAGTGGATCCTTTGATCTGCTCTGAGCGCTGGTCGCGATTGTGGACATCACCACAATCCCAATCAAAAGGGCAAGAGCCTTGACTGAAGAAAGGGCACTCATTCTGTTGTACTTCATCTGGTTATACTCCATTGTCTCTGACATTGACCGACAGAAAACTGGTAACGACTGTTGCAGATGACTGTCGGTTACACATTATTTCTGCAACGTCCAATCATAATTCAAACAGCGTGCCGGACTTTCCCAGGCCCTGAGCTCAATCGACAATCAGGAGTAACCCCTTTAATCCCAACAACATAGTATTTAAGGATTGCTTCAGCCTGGCAGATGAAAACAATTCCCCCCCAGCTGAGGTGTAACAAAAATGTACAGCCAAGGTCCTTGATTCCAGATGTGACTGTCCAGAAAATACACACAGCCATCTGGAAGGAAGAGGGGCTGTGTGCCACTGTCTCCAGCGGAGGCGACGCAGATGGAGCCGGTCTTCACATAGCCAAAAGATAGGCTGAAGAGGAAACTACTGGCTATAAACAAGGGGGCCGGAGCTCGTTTCCCTGCCCGCCACGACAAGTCAACTGCGTGACCATGCTGACCACCATCCGTCCGCGCACACTCATCACAGAGCTTTTGCAAAGTCCCATTTTCACCCGGGGCGATCCTATTTTTAAGAGTCGGTTGCCCTGAGTGCGCGGACCTCCGGCCCGCATCTGGACTTTGGACATGCCGTGCCTTAAATGGACAGTTCCTCCAGCCCCCCAACGGGGTGCCGCATACCAGCCCTGGGTGCAACCCTGGGTAGACGTCGCATCGATATTGATCATCCACACGTCCTTTGTCTGGACACCAACCATTCATTTTGGCATATGCGGCTTTGTCTAAGACTGCTGTGGGCAGACCGCTGGGGAGATTCAGGACAAGGTTGCCCGGGCGGTGGCCTGGGCTGGCTCTGGGAAAGATCTCAAGGTTTTAATCTGACAGTGGGAATGATCAGTCAGTGAACTTTGATTCAGGTGAGAGTGTACCGGCGAGGTACGGTCAGTGGAATGAAGACCTTGAATTCCGTCCCACCAGATAAACCGGACTCGATCGAAATCCGTCCGCCATGCCTTTCAACAATCTCTCTGACTATTGTCAGGCCGAGTCCCGTACCAACAACCTCGGAAGTATTGTCTCTTTCAAGACGGTAGAACTTATCGAAGACCCGTTCCCGAAACTCTTCCGGTATACCATAGCCCTCGTCACAAACTCGGATGACGATGCCCTCTGATGTTCGACCGGCAATGACCTTGACCGTCGTTCCGGATGGACTATACTTGATTGCGTTACCGATTAGATTGCTCAAAGCATGATCCATCAGGTTAGCATCGAGAAGCAGGCGTGGCAGCTGCGGATCGATCTGCTCGACAAGTCTGATTCCCTTCTGAGCGGCGGCAATGGCGTGTTGACGAAGAGAGCCTTCGATCAGTTGACGCGCGTCGATTGAGGTCACCGTGATCGATCTCGCGCCGGACTCGATCCGGGTCAGATCGAGGTAGCGGTTTATCGTCTCCCCGAGCCGGCGGGATTCAAGGTTGATGGTCGCGACAAGCTCTTGTGACTGCTCCCGATCGACACTGAATGTGAGAAGAACATCACTCAATCCCTGGATCGAATTGAGCGGGTTCCGCAGTTCGTGCGATACGAGTTGCAGGGTTTCGGTCTTCATCCGGTCAAGTTCAACCCGCTTGCTGATATCAGAAACAAGTACCACCACGCCGATGACCTCTTCTCCCATAAAGTTCCCAGATAATGGAGAGACCTCGGCGTCGGATGAACCTGAATTGGCCACCAGCGCGGAGAAGGATAGAGCGTAGTAGCGGGGATTTGGAGATGGAAAGGTAAAATCGACCTGCGCCTGCTGATGGTCGAGGGCCGTGGTGATGGCCGTGTGCAGACCTCTCGAATCAACCTTGCCAGACCTCTCCAACCAGTCAACCAACCGCTGTCCGGAGAGGCTGGTTTCGCTCACTGCAAGCAATTGCTCCGCCTTGCGGTTGGCAAAGACAATCTGGCCATCAAGATCCGTGACAAGTACCCCTTCTTCCATGCTCGAGAGGATCCGATTAACAAAGCTCATCCGCGCCAGGATCCGTGAAGTCAGACTGTCGACCGTTCGGAGTTTCCAATCTAAACTATGCGGGAGACCAGCCGGCCTTGCGCCTTCCTCCCGGCCGTAGTAGGTCATCAGGTCGGGCAATCCGGTGGCCGATTCCGGGAGAAGGTCTCGGTGGTGTTCGGCGAGGGCCGCCAGTTTGAGATCGAGTTCACGGCTGACAGAAAGTGAGCGGCTGATGAGCAGTGGAATGATGACCCCGTAGGCTGTCAACATCTGAACAAGCGGTGGAAGAAATCGGTAGGTGCTGAAAGTAAGGTAACTGCCGACGAGAATCGTCATCAACAGACCTGACAGCGTGAGAACCTGGCGCCAGCCGTCGAGAAGAATCACCGTCCCCGTTGCCAGCAGCATGACGCCCAGTGAGATCAGAATGGCAAACCATTCCGGAAAGGAACGAAAGAAGACCCGGGATCTGATGGTATTAATGATATTGGCATGAATTTCAACCCCGGCCATCTGCTGTCCGCCTTGCACGGCATCTTGACCGTAGTGGGTAAACGGTGCGACTCTGGTGTCACCCATCGATTGTGCGGTCGCCCCGATCAAGACGATCCGATCTCGAAACCTCTCCGTTCGAACTTTTCCATCCAGCAATCCGGCAATACTCAGGGTCAGGAAGGATCCGGTCGCTCCGGCAAAATTGATCAGCATGTCATGTGGTAGAATCTGGTCAACACCGGGGAGGGCCACTCGATTTTCGGTTGTGACAGGGATACGGTGAGTCCCAATTTCCAGCCATCCGGGTAACTCACGGATCTCCTCTGACGCTGTTCCATCGGCGAGGCGGAGTACTTCAAGACCGAAAGCCCAGTGTCTTTGCGCCAGGTCATCAGCCTTGCTGAGCTGAACACTTCTGATCATGCCATCGATCCCCGGAGACACATGAACATGTCCCAGTGCCGCTGCAGCCCGCTTGAAGAGGGGGGTGGGAGCGAGCCACTCGATTGTGGCCCCGGTAAGTGATTGGTCGGTCTGATAGAGCTGAACTGGCAGAACCACGCGTCCGGAGGCTGCCAGTGAATTTGCCAAAAGCTGATCCCCGGCTGGATCAGCTGGCTCGGCATAGATTAAATCGAGTCCGATTGCACGTGGTTTTCCGGATGTCACCCGATCGATAACCTTGGCCATCACTGATCGCGACCACGGCCAGGGGCCGATCCGCTGCAAGCTCGCATCATCGATCGCAAGAATGACGATCTGATCCGACGGTTTATATGCGCCGCGAAGCCGGTAAAGAATATTGTGCGACGCCAGGCTCAGCGAGGGGACGAAAAGATTTATCGTCCCAACCATGCCTGTGGCGATCAGCAGAAAGAAGACAGTCTGAATTACAGATGCGGATCGACCTGAACCCGCGGCGGGAGACTTCATTCTGTTGGTTCCTGTTGCTCGATGAAGCGATAGATCGTTCGCCGATCTATTCCCAACAGCTCGGCAGCCCGTGACTTGTTCCCCTCGGTCTCTGAGAGGATGAGCTGGACATAGCGTCGATCGAGTTCGGCCAGTGTTGGCCGATCGTCGATCAATGAAACTGGTGCCAAAGGACGTGGTGGTGAAGCCGGCGCAGCGCGCTCGATGATCCGCAAAGGAATATCGTTGAGGGTGATCAAATGATCGACACAGACAGTAGCCGCGTGCTCAATCGTGTTCTCTAGCTCACGCACATTACCTGGCCAGCTGTAACGGGCGAGCAGATCAATGGCCCTCTCACTGATCTGAATCTGCTCTCCATTATTTCTAGCGTATTTGCGGAGAAAATGGTGAGTGAGAAGCGCAATGTCATCTGTACCACGTTCGCGAAGTGGAGGCAGGTGGACTGTCAGGACACTGAGCCGATAAAACAGATCGGACCTAAACTCTCCCCTCTCGACGAGACTCTCCAGATTAACATTTGTGGCCCCGATGATGCGAACATCTATCTTTTGCGAATCGCGACTGCCGATCCGTCGAACCTCCCGCTCTTGCAGGACCCGCAGCAGACTCGCCTGAAATGAAGAACTAGTACCAGCCAGTTCATCCAGAAAGAGGGTCCCACCGTTGGTACTTTCAAACAGGCCCGGGCGATCTGAATTGGCGCCGGTAAAGCTTCCCTTGGTATACCCGAAGAGCTCAGACTCGAGCAGGGTTTCGGTCATGGCCGAGCAGTTGACCGCCGTGAAG
>CAIOZW010000041.1 GCA_903862855.1 uncultured Acidobacteriota bacterium | reverse complement strand
CTGGCTTACAGATGATGGAGATCGCATCAAATCGGAAAGTCTCCCCCTCAAGTCGCAGCAGACGTCGGATGGTTCGTGAGGCGAGGACGATGTGCCGTTGCTTTCTCCGATCGATGGAGCTCTCCGGGCGGGCCAATATATCGCTGGTACGCGTCTTGACTTCGATAATTGTCAAGGTCGATGGTGTGCAAGTCTCATCCCAGGCGATCAGGTCGATCTCGGCATAGATCAGGCGTCCCTTCCGACTTCTACCGATGGGGGCCGTGAATCCGGTTGCAAGGACCCGATATCCATTCTCAATAAGATACTGACAGGCGATCTCTTCACCGAGCCTGCCAAGGCTTTGCCTGGAATTTGTTTGGCGGAACCGAGGTCGCTCAAGAAGTGATCTTAACAGTCGCAGCATGAATCACCATTCGACTAAGATCGGTCAGGCAGGGGTGGCTTTGAGTCGAGAGTCAAAGAATGACATTGGCAGTATTGTACAAATGGCGTGTCTGGTCAACCGCATCCTTCGTGCTGGAAGGATCAAATAGGGCATCACCTTATTCAACATCACGGTTCGGGTGGACTTCGAGCGTGGGTGATGTGACAATCTGACCTCCTTGCGTTAATCGGAGCCATATATGTTGAAAAGGGAGTGTTTGCCTTACATGCGTCAACAATCATTCATGGGCGGTTGCCCGGCGATTCTGTTCATATCTTTCCTGGCGATCATCTGTTTCTCCAGTATGATCAAGGCACAGACTTCTTCCAGCCAGTCTGTCTCTCCCGGTCACGGGATAAGCACTTCTTTCTATACTCCGCACAGAGTCTATGATGCTCGTGAGAAGCGTTATGCTGATTTCGAGTCGATGCTGTATGACCTGGCCCGGCACGAGGTCGTCTTTGTCGGTGAACAGCATGACGATCAGGCGACCCATCGGCTTGAGAGGGCAATTCTCGAAGGGCTTGCCAGGAGGCGCTCGGGCATCATTGTCTCACTTGAGATGTTTGAACGAGACACCCAGAACGGGCTGGATGCATACCTTGCAGGGCGTCTGCCGGAGGAAGAGTTTCTGAAGGGGGCACGTCCGTGGCCACGCTACCAGTCCGACTATCGCCCACTGGTCGAATTTGCCAAAGCTCACAACTGGCCTGTCCTCGCTGCAAATATCCCACGAAAGTATGCCTCTCTGGTCTCTCGTGAGGGATTGGCGGCCATTGACAGGTTGTCGACAAGCGATCGTCTCCTCGTTGCTGGAAATTTTCAGTGTCCGTTTGACGACTATTATGAAAAATTTGCCGAAGTGATGAGCAGCCACCCCGGAGCCGATTCACCCAACGGTGGAGATAAGAAAAAGAAGAAGGATCAGCTCGATGCCAAGCAGCGTGAGATGACGGAGCGTTTCTATCATGCCCAGTGTGTGAAAGATGAGACCATGGCCGAATCGATTGCCAGGCGGGTTGATGAGGCCGGAACCGCTTCCGGAAGACCTCTTGTCGTTCATTTCAATGGCGCTTTCCATAGCGATTACCGACTCGGTACGGTTGCGAGGGTCAAGAGGAGGATGCCGGGAGCGAAGAGCAAGGTCGTCTCTGTCGTTCCTTTAAAATCACTCGACCAGATCGATCACGACCAGTACCGGAAGAGAGGCGACTACATCATCTTCACTCTTGCTACGAAGTAGGATCGTCATGTGGTCAATTTATTAAATGGACTGGAGGTCTCTTCCTGACTCCAGTCCTGGGTCGTTTGGCTAATCACGCAGGGAAGAATTGATCTCACCACCTACAAGTATTGCCACGCCTGTCAGATAGAGCCAGAGCAGAAAGATCATAACACCACCAAGTGTTCCATAAGTTAGATCGAAATTGCTGAACTTGGCGACATAGAGCCGGAATCCTTGCGTTATGGTAAGCCAGAAGAGCAGCGCAAAAATGGTTCCAGGTGTAAAGATGTGCCATTTCTGCTTGCAGTCAGGGGCAAAAAAGTAGATCAATTCAAGTCCAACGAGGACAAAGGTCATGATCAGGGGCCATTTGACGATTGCCCAGCCTGAGATAAAGACTCGCCCATAGTTGAAATAGTTGGCAGTTTCCCGGCTGATCAGTTCACTGAAGTTGAAGAGTATGATTGCCCCAAAGAAGAAGAGTCCGAATCCGATTGTCAGCAGTAAGGCGAGAATCTTCTCTTTCCACCAGGGGCGGGTTCGGTTCGTACTGTATGCTCTGTTGAGGGAAGTAATGATCGATTCCATGCCGGCAGAGGCGGCCCAGACCATGGCGAGCAGGCTGAAACTGAGCAGTCCCTGGTGATGCCTTGAATTGACTTGATTGAACGTGGAGACGAGCAGATTGGAGGCGGCCGGCGGTAACAGGTTACTGCCCTCGATGATCAGCCCGGTCAATCCCACTTCCTGTTGCAGGAGTGAGGCGAGAGCTGTCAGAAAGATCATAAGTGGGAGAAGTGAGAGGAACCAGAAGAAGGCCAGTTGCGCCGCCCTCCCAAATATCTCATCCTGCCAGATCTTCTGCCATACCTCACGTGCAATATTGCCTATCTCTGATGATGATGGATAAGGTGAGAGGCGTAATTTGGCGAAGGTGAACGAACTGCTCTTTCTCATTCATACAACCCTTGAATATCACTGGAATTTCACGATTCGAGTATATTCCCGAGGATGCCCGAGGATGCCCGAGGATGCCCGAGGATGATGGATGTAAAAGAGCTCGGACAGGTTCGATGGTCAGCGTTTGAGGCGATCCTCGAGATCCTCCGTGTCGAGAATGTGGATCCAGTTCGCGCGGTCGATTATCGAACGGTAGCGGGTCGCCTCAGCTCCACCGATCCAGACACGGGTAGTTTGAGGAAGACTAGCAGCGATGAGGTTTAGTTCGTCACCTGTGAGCGGGTTGAGTGAATTGACGACGCTGACTGCCAGCACTCTCGCTTTGACCGTGCGGACGGTTCTGATTATCTCGGTCGCTGGAAGATCGGTTCCAAGGTAGATTACCCGCCAACCTCTCGTTGCCGCAATGAGTGCCGAAATCAATATTCCAAACTCATGTCGCTCTCCGTTTGTCGTTGCCAGAACAATTGTGTCTGCCTCATTGTCGGGAGGGTAGAGTCTGAATAGTGAACTGAGAAGATTTCTGAGCAGGTTGGTCGCGATGTGCTCCTGAGCGATACCGAACTCACGGTGTGCCCAACGCTCGCCAATCTCCTGTAGTATTGGTGAAACAATATTTTTGACGATTATACGAGGTGGGTAGAGCGTCGCCGCCTTTCTTATCTCGTCATCAGCCGTAACCACGTCAAAGCGGTTTATTGCTTCTATGAACCGGGATCTTGTCTGGGAGTATGGATCGGCTTCAACCTCCCCCTGTGAATTGACGGTCGTGTTGCGGTTAGCGAGTGTATCGAGCTCGCTCTCCGGCAGCCTCGCTACCTGTCCGATCGCATGACCCATATCAACAGCCTGTCGAAGCCTCCGCAGACGAGCAATATCCGCATCCGAATAGAGTCTCGATCCTCCATCGCTTCTCTGCGGAGCAATGGCCCCGTAACGTCGCTCCCACACTCTTACTACATCGGCAGAGAGACCCGTCAGGCGGCTGACCGTGCCAATTCGGTATTTGGGAGTGTTAGAGTAAGGCTTCAACTGTTCATTTACACTTTTCATCACAACATATCTATGACATTGTCTTGGTTTTGTCAAGAAAAAACTTGGACAGGGTGAGGCTTGTAGCGGTATTCGGTGTGTAATAGGATGAAGCTGCTGGTATAGACGGTCAGAATTTTGAACTGGTATCGTGGTTTTGACAATTGATATGTATTTTTGTGTTCGATTCGGGACAGAGTGGGAGAATAATCGTTGGTATCTTGAATAGTCTGTTGATCCATACGCCGATCTGTTGCCTGGAAAACAGAAGGGGCGAGGAACCCGACCAGACCTATTAAAGAGACTCATTATGAAATAGTGTCAAAATGACACTACACCAAACTTGACGTGACGTGGATGGAAGGTTCGAAGGGTCATGATAATACTTATAACCGGAGCGACGGGACTGATCGGTAAGGTGCTAAGTGCGCGGTTGCTAAATGAGGGGCATGAAGTTCGCATACTCTCGCGTCGGGGAGGGGCTGTTGGGGAAACAGGACAGCCGGGCGCATACGGACAACGCCAAGGGTTGCAGTCCTGGCGTTGGGATCCTGAGCGCGAATGTCCTCCAGCTGGTGCTCTGGAGGGGGTCGAGGCGGTGGTTCACCTTGCCGGTGAGCCGGTTGCCAGCGGAAGATGGAATCCTGAACTGAAGCAGCGGATCCGTGACTCTCGAATAATTGGGACACGGAAGCTGGTCGAGGGGCTGAAGCTGATGAGCGTTCCGCCGGCTGTGTTGGTCGGAGCCTCGGCTGTCGGGTATTTTGGTGATCGTGGTGATGAAGTTCTCGACGAGACTGCGCCAGCGGGTGAGGGTTATTTGAGCGAGGTCTGTCAGGAGTGGGAGGCAGAGTATCTCCCGGCCGAGCAGGCCGGAGTTCGTGTGGCAATGATCAGGATCGGCGTTGTGCTCAGTCGTGAGGGTGGCGCTCTGGATAAGATGCT
>CAIOZW010000040.1 GCA_903862855.1 uncultured Acidobacteriota bacterium | reverse complement strand
GGAAGCCCTCATAGACCCTGACCCGATATTTGCGTGACCGCCTCTCAGCGGCGATGCGCCGGCTATCATCATCCGTCTTCGCTCCAGGATAGACCGAACTCTGAAAGAGAATCGATCTCCCATCAGGACTCCACTGCGGAGAGCGTGCCCCGGTCGAGAGTGTGGTCAGTCGCACCGCTTCTCCACCATCAAAGACGTTGAGCTGATAGATCTGGGTCGCTTCATCCCCGTCACGCCTTGCTGAAAAGGCAATCTTTCGCCCATCCGGACTCCAGACCGTCCCGGTCTCACTCCCCTTACCGCTCGTCAGTCTTCGTGGTGGCGCACTCTTGTCGGTTGGCACGATCCACAGGTCACTGATCTGATTGCTCTCGTCATACGAAGGCTCAACCACCTGAAAGACAGCCCAGCGTCCATCCGGACTGGCCACCGGGGCTCCCACACGCTTCATCAACCACATCACTTCGTGGGTCAATGGCTCCCTGCCCTGTGCCGATAAGCGTGTCTGCCCGGTCAAACCACTGAGCAAAATGGCCACCAGCGCCGCCCCACAAATCTGGAATATTCTCTCTCTCAATCCAATGCTTTTCAATTTCTCCTCCTCTGAGAGCATCAATGAAGATTATTCACCCTGTAGTTTTGTTGCCGCCCGCCTTCTGCGGTAGAATCGATCTTCGATAAATCAGTCTTGTGGATTTGCAGACTCGAGTAATAAGTTTTACTCACCACAACGCTCTTTATCAAGCTCGAATGGGTTGTTGCAGGAATTCTACCTGAACAGGCAGCCACACCTGTCGATCGCCTTGAAATGGCTGGCCGGGATGTTCATTCAGCTCTCGATAGACCTACTGCTGGTCAAGCGCACGGGGAGTTCAATTTGTCAGTCGCACCAGAACGGGCCAGCCTTCTCACCTGGGGATGGAACGAACATTTCGAAGATCTCTTCCGGGTTCAAGCCACCGAGGGACTCCTTCCCGGTCGGGTAGTCCTTGAATTCAACCAGTTTTTTCGTCTTCAGACGCCGCTCGGCGAGATACTCGCCGAGGTTGCCGGAAGGCTCAAACACGAGGCTGCCAGTCGGGCTGAACTTCCCGCCGTCGGCGACTGGGTCGTCATCCGCCCTGTCGCAAGCGGCCAGAATGCAACCATCACCGCCCTCCTCTCTCGCCAGAGCCGCTTTACGCGCAAGGTCAAGGGGACAAAGACCGATGAGCAGGTGATCGCTGCCAATGTCGACACCGTCTTCCTTGTTACCTCACTCAATCAGGACTTCAACCCGCGCCGACTTGAACGTTATCTGAGTATCGCCCGCGAGAGCGGGGCGGCACCGGTCATCCTGCTCACCAAGGCAGATCTCTGCCCTGAGACACCCGACCGACTTGCCGAGATCAGAACCATTGCTCCCGATCTGCCTGTCCACGCCATCTCCGCTCTCCACAATCGTGCCGAGTGCCTTTCGACCGTCTCTCCCTATCTCCTCAGCGGACGGACTATCGCCCTGATCGGCTCCTCCGGCGTCGGCAAATCGACCCTGCTCAATCAGCTTCTCGGCGAGGATCGACAGATCGTCAACCGAGTCCGCGAAAGTGATGACCGAGGCCTCCACACCACCAGACATCGCGAACTGATCCGCCTCCCCAACAACTGTCTGATCATCGACACTCCGGGAATGCGCGAGATTCAGCTCTGGGAGACCGATGATGGCGTCGAGACGACTTTTGAGGATATTGAACAATTGGCGAGATCGTGCCGGTTCTCTGACTGCCAGCATCTCCGGGAACCTGGCTGTGCCGTTCGCGCCTCCATCGAGAATGGTGAACTTGCGGCCGCCCGTCTCGAAAACTACCGCAAACTGCGCAGCGAACTTCAACAGCTTGCCGAACGTCGCCGCGACCGAAGGACTCCCTCTCGCCGCTCTTCGCGCCGTTGATCTCCATCTCTTTGATCATGTCTGAGGATCACCGGAAATCCCTCCTGGTCTTTGTCGAATTGTGCAGGGTTGGCAGTATGCAGATGGAACCAACTGTTGGATCACTTCAGCAGCCACAATCGAGATCAAATCAGTGAACCCGAAAAAAGTGGGGATTTCGGGAACATTATCTCTCCGGGCGCGTGTGAGGGGTGTGTAAAGTTTGTGACGAGGTGGTCAGCATTTGTTGGTCACCTCTTTTTTTGTCTCAAACTCTCGCCTTGCCCACCCCCTCAGGCCTAATAATCAGAGTCGCGCATCAGACGTGGGTTATCATCAGACAGTTACCATCCGGATCGTTGAGCCGAAACTCTCCCTGTGGCGCATAGAACCGCTCTTCGATCGGACCAGGTGCAAAGCCAGCCTCGAGCAGCCTCCGGCGTGTCTCCTCGACTCTATCCACATAGAGATAGAAGACTACCCGCGGCGAGACGGAAACATCCGGCGCCGCGGCCCTGGTGAGCATCAACTGCGCCTCACCTGACTCAAGCCAGGCCCAACTTAGCAACTCCGCTCCGGGCGGCAGAAATGTGTTGTCGATCTTAAAACCCAGATGGCCATAAAATGCTGCGGACTGCTCAACACTCTCCACCTGAATCATTGCCACGATTCGCCTCACTCTGGTTCGACTCATCTCGTCTCCTCCTCGACCCTCCCGATATTTTAAGATCACCAGGAAGAGGTGCGTAAAAATTGGGGAACAGATACCGTGCTCTGGCGTTAAATATGATGTGTGTGTAGTTTGTGACGAGGTGGTCAGCATTTGTTGGTCACCTCAATTTTTTTGTAAAAGTTGGATTAGGCTTATCGATATGGCCAGAAGTAGTCTGGCCAAAAGTAGTCTGGCCTGATGGATTGTGGCCTGATGGACTCTGGCCAAGGGCGGGGCGGCGTAAGGCCGTTCGACAAATTCAAAAGTCCGTGGATCCTCATCCTATTCGCCGGGGGTCGGGCACAATGACCACCGGCG
>CAIOZW010000039.1 GCA_903862855.1 uncultured Acidobacteriota bacterium | reverse complement strand
CGGCTCGGAAAGAGCTGTGATACTGGAGCGCTCGATCCGCTGATCGGACTGCTCAATCACCAGTCGCCACGCGTAAGGATCGCCGCCATCGAAGGGCTTGGAAGAAGTGCTGATCCGCTGGCCGTTGAGGCACTGATAAACATCCTCATGGCCGAAAGCGATGAAGTTCGCCCGGCACTCATCCGCAGCATGCTCTCGCTCCAGTATCATCAGTCACGCGTAGCGTTACTCAACATGTTCACCCACCCGCTCTCCAATCCGGTCAAAGGCACGGTTGATATGCGGCTCCGTGGTGTGGCAATACTCACCTTCAATGAACTGAACAATACCCAATACAACGCAAAGGCGGTCGGCTTTCTGCATACGTTCCTGCAGTCCGACCAGCCTGAGATAGTTGAGATCGCCAGGGAGATCATGACCCGTCTGCCGCAGACACGCCACGGCATCCGGGAGATGATTGGGTTCATCAAGAACAACAATGTCCCGACCATGAGGATCTGGATGTGTGAATGGCTGGGAAGACTGAAGATCGGCGAGGCACGGGCCGTTCTGGAACAGACGGCGTCAAGCGACCCGAACAAGAACGCCCGGGCGGCGGCAGCCGAGGCATTGAAAAGACTTGGCAACTGAAAGTCAGTCCAGTCTAAGTGAGCTATTGGGCCAGATCCTCGAAATCTTCGATGCTCGGCAGTTCTGAGAGATCCTTGAGACCAAACTGGATCAGAAAGTCGCGTGATGTACCGTACATCATCGGCCGTCCAACGGTCTCCTTGCGCCCTCTCGTGACGATCAGCCTCTTTTCAAGCAGGGTCTTGATGGCCGAACTAGAGCTGACACCACGAATCTCGAGGATCTCGGGAACAGTGATCGGCTGTTTATATGCGATGACGGCGAGGGTCTCGAGGGCCGGCAGGGAGAGGCGGGCTGATGGGCGAGTCTTCAGATATTTCCGGATGAAGTCATGATTCTGCGGCCGGGTCGAGATGCGCCAACCACCGGCGACCTCACGAATTTCGAACCCGCAGCCCCGCGCATCATACTCGGCAACCAGGGTGTCGAGGGCGAGCTGTACCTCATCCTCAGGAACGGTTCCGAGAACCTTGCAGATCACCTTGAACGGTAGTGGCTCTTCGGCGACGAAGAGAAGGCACTCGATGACCGGCTTGATCTCTTCACGCGTCGCATTGATCGACTCGTCACTCTCGATCTCTTCGATCTGCGCCAAGCTGCCCGGCTCATCTTCCATTGGCTCCCCGGTCCCGTCGGGAAGCAGCTCGTCGATATCGGCGGCGAGCGACTCTCCGCTCCCGTTTCCATCCCCGGACTCATCATCAACGGCAGCATTTTCCGGCTCGTTGGAGGTCAGCTCCTCCAGATTTTCTGGCCCTTCTGGCAGGGATGAATCAGATATTGGTGAAGTAATGTCCGGCTCAGCCTCCATCGACTCTGCGCTGGTGGCGATCTCTTCCTCTATCCCGGTAATTTCAGACTGCTCAATCATTTCGTCATTCATAGTTCTGTTATCAGCTCGGTTCCGTCCTCATCCTCCTGGCGGCGGGCGAAGATCTCTCCGAATATCTCTCGCTGGATGAGACGGATCCGGCGTGCCTTGACCATCTCGAGGAAGGTGAGGAAGGTGACGATCATCTCACGCTTCGTCCGTGAAAGAGCAAAAAGGTCCCGCACATTGACCTCCTCCTTCTCATCGAGCAGGGCATTAATCTGGGCAAGCTTCTCGGCCATCGTCACTTCATCACGATGGATCTCCATTTCGACAGCCGATTCGGCACGACCGAGCATATCGCGAAAGACACGCAGCAGATCGAAGACAGTTGCCGAGACCTCAGGATTGTTCTTGTCGGTATCGATGGCCCCGCGGGTATAGCAGGCAGCTTCGATCTCACCACGTGAATAGAGCATGTTGGCGGCGGACTTGTACTTCTGATACTCGAGTAGCCGCGCGACAAGCTCGGCCCGTGGATCTTCAAGAAGGCTCTCCTCACCCTCGATTGTGGCATTGGGCGGGGGAGGCGGGAGAAGCATCTTCGATTTGATATAGATGAGGGTCGAAGCCATGACCAGAAAGTCACCGGCAACTGCGATATCGAGCTGCTGCAAAAGGCTCAGATACTCGAGGTACTGCTCGGTAATCCGCGCGATCGGAATATTCTTGATATCGATCTCGTCCTTGCGGATCAGAAAGAGGAGCAGATCGAGCGGCCCTTCAAAGACCTCGAGTTTGACGCGATAGTTGTCACGTCGTGACTCGCCGTCATTTGGCGCCATCTCAGCTGACACTCCGGATTTTTGCTGCAGTTCGGCCATCCTTATCACCTATACCCAGCTCAGGTTCATGGCCCGCCGCACGTCGGCCATGGTTCGACCGGCCTCTTCGCGCGCGCGCTTCGATCCGGTAATGACTATGTCGTGAACCTCATCGGGGTGGGCACGGTAATAGTTGAGCCTTTCGGTGACCGGAGCGAGATAGGTTATCAGCGAATCGGCCAGAGCCTTTTTGCGGTCGACGCAGCCGCCGCGAGCCTCCCGGCAATCGGCATCATACTGGTCGGCCACCTCTTTCGAGACGAAGAGGCGGTGCATCTGGCAGACGTCACAGGCTTCGGGATGCCCGGGATCGGATCGACGAACCCTTGTTCGATCGGTAATCATCTGCCGCACCTTGGCCTGGAGCATCTCCGGAGTATCGGCCAGTTCAATCGTGTTGTTGTAGCTCTTTGACATCTTCCGGCCATCGGTGCCGGTCAGCTTCGGAGTCTCGGTGAGGAGCGATTCCGGCTCGGGAAAGATGTCCCCATAGAAATTGTTGAAGCGTCGGACAATCTCTCTGGTCAACTCGACGTGGGCAACCTGATCGAGCCCGACCGGGACGTAGTCGGCCTTGTACATGCAGATGTCCGCCGCCTGCAGCACCGGGTAGCCAAGAAAGGCGTAGTTTCCAAGATCCTTGTCGGTGATATTCTCGCGCTGCTCCTTGTAGGTCGGAACGCGCTCGAGCCATCCGAGCGGAGTGACAGCCGAAAAGTAGACATGCAACTCCGCATGCTCAGGAACCAGTGACTGGATGAAGATCGTCGCCCGCTCCGGATCGAGACCGGCGGCAAGCCAGTCGGTGACCATGGCGAGCGAGTTCTCTCTGAAGCGCGCGGTATCGGCATAGTCCGAGGTCAGGGCATGCCAGTCGGCAACAAAGAAGAAACAGTCGTACTGATCCTGTTTCCGAACCCAGTTTTTGAGCGCTCCCTCATAGTTTCCGAGATGGAGCTTTCCAGTCGGGCGCATCCCGCTGACGATTCTTTTCTTGGCCATCTTTATATTCTGTTTCTGATAAGGCTCTTCTTCCGCTAGCGGATAACCCATTCAACCAGCTCAAACAATGGCTGGACGAGCATGGCGGTAACACCCATCCTGACCAGAAGAAAGAGCAGGACAAATCCCATCCACGATGGAATCTGCGCGTACATCTCGGCCAGGGAGTCCGGGAGAAGGTTGCGCAGGATATGATGCCCGTCAAGCGGAGGAATCGGGATCAGATTGAAGACCCCGAGGATGATGTTGAGCGTGATCCCGATATTGATCAGCGTGTAGACCGGCTGCGTCAGGTCGCCAAGCTGGTCATCGGCAAGCAGCGGACTCTGAAACATAACCTTGTAGAGAATGACAAAGAGCGCGGCGAGCAGGAAATTACTGAGCGGGCCGGCAAAGGCAATGGCAATCTCACCAACACGGCGGTCACGGAGGTTGTAAGGATTGAATGGCACGGGCTTCGCCCAGCCGAACATCCAACCGCCAGTGGTGATAGCGATGAGGGGAAAGATGATCGTCCCAAAGATGTCGATATGCGGAAGCGGGTTGAGCGTGACCCGCCCGAGGTAGCGCCCGGTCGAATCACCGGAACGCTCTGCCGCCCAGGCGTGAGCGCACTCATGAACCGTCAACGACAGCAGGAATACGACAAACCAGATAATTATCCGTCCGGGATCAAGGTTGAGCATAATCAGCCCCCTCTTACTTTCGTTATGCCAGCACTGGAAAAAGGGTCACAGTACCACGCGATGAAAAGCACTGTCAATTAATGAATCTTCCGGCTTCCGGTAATCAGTGAGACGCACCGCCCGGCGCACCAGATCCTTTGAAGAGACGACCTCGGCCCCCCGTGAGAGAGCCATCTCGTAAAACTCGCCGGTCAGATCGTAATGTGGTATGGCACGATCCGGTCCGCGTCCAGTGCGTGTATGGAGCCATTCGCGTCGCAGCCCGAGACCCTCTGCAAACTCATGAAGTTCCTCGAGTGAATGATCCGAGACCAGATGGCCACAACGGCGCTGACGAAACCGCTGCGGACCGCGCTCACCATTATGAAAGGAGTCGATCAGTATCGCCATTCTCTATCAGTTCCCTGCCCCCTTCTCCAGACCAGTCAGACGACTCGGATCTCCTTGCCGGTTGAGCATGGAGTCGGCTCTTCAAGACCACTGAATGTCTCTTTAGTAGACTGGAGACAGAGTTTACGTTGAATAAGAGGGGTTAGGCAAATGTTGCCCGGTCTGGGGTTCTCTCCCGATTTGACCTCACCCGTCCCTGCTACGTAAGATTCAGTCTTTCAGAAGCAGAGTGAACCGCAGTGAAGGAGAGAAGATATGGCAGATGCACGAATCGAAGTATTCCGTCGGATGCTCGAGGCCGACCCCGCCAACAGTGTCGTCCGTTATGGCCTCGCCAACGAACTGATGAAAGTTGAACGGTTCGGAGAGGCAATTGCAGAGTACCGGACCTATCTCAGCCAGGCGGACGACCAGGGCGCTGCCTTTGGCCGGCTGGCGCAGGCGCTAGACCGTACTGGCGACCTCGACGGAGCACGACAGGCCTATCAGGACGGAATCGCCGCCGCACAGCGTCACGGCCACCCTGGCATGGCCCAGGAGTTCCAGATGGCCCTCGACGATCTTGGTTGATGAGATGATCGACTGGTCCCTACCACCAGCCGAGAATCTTCCACCAGAGTATTCCCACCGTCGACCAGATGAGAATATTCGGGACCGCCGCGATCAGTCCAAGCCTCCACCAGGTCTGTTGACTGACATAACCGGTACCGAAATAGATTGGTCCCGGAGTCGTTCCGTAATGGGTCAGCGAGGCGGACAGATTTGAGAAGTAGGCCAGCAAAGCAACCGAGAGAAATGGTGGAGCACCGGCCGCAAGGATGACGATCAGAAACGGCAGGTACATGGCAAGTGCGTGGGCAGTGATGCTCGCAAATGCATAGTGGGCAAAAAAGTAGACGAGAAGCAGTACGGCAAGGGCCGCCCACCAGTTCCAGCCGGCAGTGAGCCCTGAGGAGAAGTCAGCAAAGCGCCGGGTCAATCCGGTCTCACCCAGGGCTTCCGCCATTCTGACCATTCCGCCATACCAGATGAAGACGTCCCAAGCCGCCCGCTCACCGACCAGTTCCTTCCAGTCGACGACTTTGAAGATCAATAGAAGACAGATACCAAGCAGGGCGACGACCGAGTAGTCGATCGTGTGGAGTCTTCCGGTTGTCGCCCAGAGCAGCCCGGTCAGTGAAAAGACGACCAGCATCAATTTTTCAGCCTGACTTGTCCGCCCCATCTTCGCCAGTTCACGCCGTGCAAACTCGGTCGCGCCCGGAGTCTCAGTCACCTCCGGCTTGAAGAGTCGATAGAGAATGATGCCGGTAATGAGCAGAGTGACGACACCCGGGACGATGCCACCGATCATCCAGGTCGTATAGTTGAGATCGATCCCGGTCTGTTGCCGTGCGAGGCGCTGGATGACCAGGTTGCCGGCCTGCCCGGTCAGAAAAGTGGCGCAGATGATCACCTCACACTGGTAGACAAAGACCATGAGAAACGACCCGAGCCTGGCGGCGGTCGGACCAGGTCGTGAGTCGTACTCCTCGGCAAGACTTCGCGCGATGGGGAAGGTAATGCCGCCGCAACGGGCGCCATTCGAGGGAATGACCGTTGCGAGCAGCATATCGGTGCCGACCAGAGCGTAGCCCAGACCAAGTGACCGGCGTCCGAAGCCACGGATGAAGAGAAGCGCCACCCGGCGACCAAGCCCGGTTCGTATCATTCCGTGGGACATGAAGAAGGCGGCCAGGACAAGCCAGACCACCGGGTCAGCAAAACCGGCGAGGGCCGACTTGAGCCGGAGTGTCTCGAGGGCTTTGGCATCCGTAGCGGTCCGCGCAAGCGCCTCACTGACCGGCATGGCCCGGGTGAGGGCCACCCCGGCCACTCCGAGCAGGACCATCGCACCACTGGAGACCGGCCGGAGAATCGATCCGACAATCGTGGCCATGAATATGGAGAGCAGTCGCCACGATGCATCGCTGATCCCCTCCGGCGTCGGACTGAGATAGATTGCCACTCCGGAGATGATCACGACTGCCCACTTGATGACGAGGACTCTCGTCTCCGGGGAAGCAATCCCCTCCTCTTTCGATGCTCTCTCTTCGATCTCCATTGGTGCCTCGATCTGCCAGGATTGATGATCGACCTGGACGGTTGAAATGTCTGTTTCGGTGCTGGGGATAGTATATTATTTGGTCTCGACAGACCAGATTAAACAGCCACCGTTCGACTTTTGAGACTCCACCGACATCATTTTCCACCGGCAGGTTTTTCCGATCGATCCGTTCATCAGGTTGTCAGAACGGAACTATTCTTTAACAGAGGGGGGTGGCCGATGATGTCAATAATCAATTCAAGAACGAAAACCGGACAGCGTCTCCGAATCTGTTTCACGATCATCCTTGTGACTGCTCAAGCGGGAGGATCTGTTCTTGCACAGTCCGGCAAGACAGGCGGAACGAGTCTGGAAGATAAGCACAATCCCGAGCTGATCGGCAGACGTAATATCAACAAGGGCAACATGTCCTTCTACTCCATCGACCGGGAGGTGAGTATCGGTCGTCAGTTGGCGATGGAGATCGACAAGTCGTCGAAGATGGTCAATGATCCGCTGGTCAACGAATTCGTCAACCGGATCGGTCAGAATATCGTTCTCCATTCCGACTCGAAAGTCCCATTTACGATCAAGGTGATCGACTCGCCGGAGATCAATGCCTTTGCCCTGCCGGGTGGTTTTCTCTATGTCAATCGCGGACTGCTGGAGGCGGCCGAGAATGAGGCGGAGGTGGCAGGAGTCCTTGCCCACGAGATCGCCCACGTTGCGGCACGCCATGGAATTGAACAGGCCTCGAAGGGGGAGTTGATCAACTATGCAACGCTGCCACTGATCTTTCTTGGCGGGTGGGGTGGATACCTTATTCAACAGATTGCGGGGGTCGCTGTCCCTCTCACGCTTCTCAAGTTCTCAAGAAATGCCGAATCTGAGGCCGACTGGCTTGGCGCACAGTACATGTGGGCAACCGGTTACGATCCAAACGCCCTCATCACCTTCTTT
>CAIOZW010000038.1 GCA_903862855.1 uncultured Acidobacteriota bacterium | reverse complement strand
TGTTTCTGCCGGAGGGCTGCTGGTCAACCTCATTGCCGCCTGGTTACTGGCCCGGGAAGGGCACGGCAATCTCAACATGCGTGGGGCATTTCTGCATGTCCTTGGAGATTTGCTTGGGTCATTTGCCGCGATCATCGCCGGGATTCTGGTTGTCTGGAAGGGGTGGTTCTGGGCCGATCCGCTCTTCAGTCTGCTTATCAGTGGACTGATCGTCATCAATTCGTGGCGACTGGTCGCCGAGGCGGTCAATATTCTGCTTGAAGGAACCCCGACCCATATCGATGCGCGCAAAGTTGAGCAGGCATTACGTGAGGTGCCGGGAGTCAAGGGAATCCATGACCTCCATATCTGGACGATCACCTCAGGGCGTCACGCGGTGACGGCCCACGTCGTCGTTCGCGAGGCCAGTGAGAGCCGGCGAATTCTCCGCGAGATCCAGTCTCTGCTCGCGGCGCAGTTTGAGCTGACCCATTCCACAATTCAGATCGAGGATCCGACGTTCTCAACAGTGGTCGACCTGAATATCCACCGGACCAGCCAGACCCCTTGAAATGTTCGATCCTGAAAGGAACCAGGTTGAAGCTGGGTCCGGATTCGCCGCGATCTGCAGGTTGGTGGAGGACTGCAGTCTCACTTCTGACGGGACAGGCCATCCGGAAGTCTTCCGCGAGATAACGGGGAGCACGTTGGAAAAGGAGGAGAAGATGAAGATTGGCGCATTTGTCTTGACGTTCTTGATCGGGATGACGGCACTCGCCCAGTCGCCCCAGGCAGGCCCCTGGACTGGGCCAAGGACCGGACCCAGGGCTGGAGTCGATCTGGTGTTGCTCAATGGCCGGATCTGGACTGGGGTTATGGATGGAAGGGAGAGCAGGGAGGTTGAGGCCGTGGCGTGCGATCAGGGCCGGATTGTCGCCGTGGGACGAAATGCGGAGATTCGACGTCTGGCTGGTCAGCGAACGCGGATCATCGATCTTGCTGGTCGGCGCGTTATGCCTGGCTTTAACGATGCGCATGTTCATTTTGCCGATGGCGGACAGGGACTGGCGAGTGTCCAGTTGCGGGATGCACCGAGCGAGCGTGAATTTCGCGACCGGATTGGAAAGTATGCTGCCTCGCTCAAGCCCGGGCGATGGGTGCTCAATGGCAACTGGGATCACGAGAACTGGAGTCCGGTTCGACTACCGACACGCCAGTTGATCGATTCGGTTACCAGCCGGAACCCGGTCTTTATCAACCGACTCGATGGCCATATGGCACTCGCCAATTCAGAAGCACTGAAACTTGCCGGCATTACCCGTGACACTGCTGATCCACCCGGAGGGATGATTGTCCGTGATGAGCAGGGAGAGCCAACAGGGGTGCTCAAAGATGCCGCGATGGGGCTTGTCTACCGTATCATTCCTGAACCAGCTGCTGATGAGCTGGTCGAAGCACTGCGGGCCGCGCTGCGATATGCAGCGGCGAATGGTGTGACCAGTGTGCAGGATATGTCTGCCTCACCAACGGTTCTTGCCGCCTACCAGAGACTGCTCGAGAGCGATGAACTGACCGTCCGTGTCTACGCGCACCAGCCACTCGGTGCTTGGGAGAATCTCGCCCGTGTCGGCATTCGCGCCCATTTTGGAAACGATCGATTGCGTCTCGGGGGGCTGAAGGGCTTCGCTGATGGTGCACTTGGATCGACGACTGCTCTCTTCTTTGATCCCTACCTCGATGATCCCTCGACGCGTGGGCTGCCGAGTGATGAGATGATTCCCGAAGCACGGATGCTTCGTAACATCGTGGAAGCCGACAAGGCTGGTCTGCAGGTTGCCATCCATGCGATTGGTGACCGTGCCAACCAGATCGTCCTTGGAATGTTCAGAGAGGTCACCAGAGAGCAAGGTGAGAGAGAGAGGAGGTTTCGAATCGAGCACGCCCAACATCTGCGTCGGGAAGAGATTCGGGCCTTTGCTGCGCAACGGGTGATCGCATCGATGCAGCCCTTCCACCTGATCGATGACGGTCGGTGGGCTGAGAACCGGATTGGACCAGAGAGGGCTGGGGGCAGTTATGCCTTCCGATCACTGCTCGATGCCGGTGCGACACTGGCATTCGGTTCGGACTGGTTTGTGGCACCTCTCGAGCCTCTGGTGGGGATCTTTGCTGCCGTAACCCGCCGCACCCTCGATGGAAAAAGACCGCAGGGCTGGATTCCCTCCGAGAAGATCACGGTGGCCGAGGCGGTGCGCGCCTACACTTATGGATCCGCCTATGCCGAATTCGAGGAGAAGAGAAAAGGGACGATCGAACCTGGCAAGTTGGCCGATCTGGTGGTTGTCTCGGATGATATATTCAGAATTGCCCCGGAACGGATCAGGGAAGCAAAGGTCGTTCTGACCATCTTCAACGGCCGGGTCGTCTATGAACGGTGAGAAGCGCGCAAGGTGAATCCGAACCATTCACCTCGAGTCAGGCTCCTCAGTGCCGGCAGTGGCAATCATCATCTCCCAGGAGTCCTTCAGGAAAAGTGCCTCGCGTGCGGCCTCCTGGTGGGCGGCCTTGATGGTTGTTCCCTCACCAGTGGCCATGCGCACTCCCTTCACACTCAGCGCAACCTGGAAGATTCGGCGGTGCTCAGGGCCCTGTCGTTCGAGAACTTCGTAGCGCGGGGTAGGGAGGCCGCGTGACTGAAGCAGCTCCTGCAGCGCTGTCTTGTAGTCCATGCTCGTCAGATCAGCCGGATCGATCTCTGCCAGAGTCTGCGTAAATTCGTTTCTGACAAAGTTGCTTGCCGCGACGATTCCGCCGTCAAGATAGATGGCCGCGATCAGTGCCTCGTAGGCGTCGACCTGGAGTGCCACCTTGTGACGACCTCCCGTCTTCTCCTCACCTTTATTGAGCAGCAGGAATGAGCCGAGGTTGAGCCGCGCCGCGTGCTTCTGGAGATTGGTGGCGCTGACTGCATAGGCCCGCATCTTTGAAAGGTGGCCCTCGCTCAGTGTCGGATGGAGTTCGAGCAGCCAGGTGCTGATCAGAAATTCGAGAACCGCATCACCAAGAAATTCGAGGGCTTCGTTATGGAGCGGGCGTGGCGCCGGCTGTTCGTTGGCGAATGATCGATGGGTCATTGCCCGCCGCAGCAACTGCATATCACCGAACCGGTAATTAATCGCACCTTCCAGTCGCCGCAACTGCTCGGCCGATCCGCTGGTACCAGCCCGGGCAATTCTCTCCTCCGGACGGCTGCCGGGCAGCACATTGTTGAGAATCTGTCGTAATGAGCGAAGAAAGCCAGCCTCGTTAGACGAGCTGGCTTTCTTGAGTTGATCGCCCGACGGGAGCGGGCGTGGTTCAGTTGTCTTTCTGCGGGACGGCACCTAACGTCTCTTCCGTGAAGCCGGACGGGCGGCGCTCTTCTTGGCCGGGGCAGCCTTGCCAGAGGTCTTTCCGGCAGTCGCACTCTTTGCCTGCGGAGTGGCTTCACCGGTGGCCGCACTGACGGCAGTCGTCAGCTTTGGTGCACCAGCAGCTCCGACCGGGGGAACGTCGGCGCTCGGCTGATTCGTCTCGACCTTGGCCGGGATGACCGGATCGGCAATCGTCGGGTCGGCTTCGAACTTCTTGACGAACTCCTCTGCGCCCTCAGAAACTCCAGTCCGGTATTTCCAGAACTGGTCAAACTGCTCCTTCGCCGCATCCTTGAGTGACTGCGTTGCCGGATTGGTGGCGGTCACCAGGACACGAGCATAATCGGAGATCATGCGGTCGATGGTCGGGTTGATCTGCCCGCTGAGCAGCGCCTTGCCCTCTTCACCCGTCTTCTGTTCATCGGTCAGCGCCGCGTAGTCCTTGCTCAATTTCTGGTAGACCTTGAAGGAGGCGTTTGAGCGGAGCCAGTAGTTGTTTGGATCCTTCCAGCCCAGACCGTCCTTCTGTTTGACGGCAATCGCCTTATTGAGGTACTCGACAGCCTGAGCGGCGTCACCCTCGCCCTGGAGGATGTTGTAGCCGAGGAACTGGTTGAGCTGGGCCAGCGCGGTGTCACGGAGCGGCTCGTAATCCTTCGGATCCCAGCCTTCCGGAGCCTTGGCATCGGCCATCAGTTGCAGGGCCTTCTCGGCATAGGCCTTCGCCTTATCGACATCCTTGTAGATGCCACCCATTACACCGTAGGTTGAAGCAAGAGAGACACGGGCGTTGACATAAACAATGGCCGTCTGACCGGTCTCCTTGGCCAGGTACTCTTCGGCTGATGTAATGAGCTGCTCAAGCTTCGGGGCATCCGGACCGGTATAGAAAGCGGAAAGGGCAGCCTGGAATTTTTCGCTCAGATCGCCCTTGATCTGTTGCTGAGCGAACTTTACATACTGGCTGGTTGGATACTTGTCAGCAAGCTCGAGGGCGAGGGGGAGGCAAGCGGCCTTGTTCTTCTTGGTGTAACACTCAGCGTAGAAGTTACGCTCCAGTTCAGCCTGCTTCTCGTCCTGCGCAAAGGTGAGCGATGGCATAAGAAGCATTGCACCAATGGCCAGTACTTGCGCAAAGATTGCAGATAACTTGTTCATACTAAGCTGATCCTCCACTGTCTTCATTCTATTTCATTCCCTGTTCGAGATATTTCTCTGAATAAGGGGGACCCGTCGTGACGGGATAAAGCGGAATATAATGGAACGGGCCTGTCGGCTCAAGCAATACTTGTCATAAACAGGGGTATTGTGCATGATTCGTTTTCTTTAGTCAAACTGGACTCAGAAAGAATATGATGGGCTGATGAACCGGTAAAGAAGCACTGGTAAAACGGGGGAAGAATGCGGGAGCTGCGGGAATTGATTGACATTTATGAGAAGCGCCAGAGAGATATTCTGGAGATGATACGCACGTTGGTCGAGTTTGAATCGAAGTCCGGTGAGGAGGTCGCGCTCAACAGACTGGCCGATTTTGTCGCGGGGCTGGTGATCGATTTCGCTGGCGGAGAGGTCGAGACTCTTCCCGCGCCGGGATCAGGGACCCATCTCCGGGCAATCTTCCCTTTTGGTCACCAACTGAAGGATGACCCGGACAAGCCGGGGATTCTGGTGATCGGACATCTCGATACGGTCTGGCCGATCGGAACGCTGGCGCGGAAACCGTTCACCATCACCGCTGAGGGGCGGGCAACCGGGCCCGGAATCTTCGATATGAAGGCCGGGATCGCTATTCTGCTCGAGTCGCTGCGAACGATTGGCCGGTTGATCGACGAGGGTGGCGAGGGCACGCGTCATCCAGTGAGAGTTCTCCTCACGTGTGACGAGGAGGTCGGCAGTCGAACCTCACGTGGGCTGGTTGAGGCCGAAGCCCGGCGGGCCAGTGCGGTTCTGGTTCTCGAACCTCCCCTCACCGGCGGGATCGTCAAGACCGGCCGCAAGGGAATTGCCGGGTTCCGGGTTCGGGCAAAGGGGCGGGCAGCTCACGCCGGACTCGATCCGCGGCTTGGAGTCAACGCGATCGTCGAACTGGCCCATCAGACGCTCACCCTCACCGCGCTCAACGATGATGATCGCGGGGTGACGGTCAATGTAGGGATGGTTGCCGGTGGAACAGGCGTCAATGTGGTACCGGCAGAGGCGGAGGCCACGGTCGATCTCCGTTTCTGGGAGCAGCCGGACGGCGAAAGGGTGGCCGGAGAGATCCTGGGGCTGCACCCCCATCTGCCAGAGGCCAGCCTCGAAGTGACTGGTGGAATCAATCGACCAGCAATGCCTCGCTCGCCCGGAAATCTGGCACTCTTTGCGCAGGCACGAAGTATCGCCGCCGAGCTTGGCTTCGATCTGCAGGAGAGAGCGGTCGGAGGCGGCTCGGATGGGAACTTCACGGCCGCGCTTGGTGTTCCGACGCTTGACGGCCTCGGCGTCGACGGGGCGGGTGCCCATGCCGAACACGAACACATACTTGTCGAGGATATT
>CAIOZW010000037.1 GCA_903862855.1 uncultured Acidobacteriota bacterium | reverse complement strand
GCCGTGGGGAGATTGATACCACCCAGAATTTTGCCGAGGGATTTCGACTCGCAGAACTCATCGTGCGACTCGAGAAGCAATGTGACACCGCTGCCTTTGGCATAGTCGTGCATGGCCTTGAAACCGGTGATAATCGTTTCGATCGCGGCATCGATTGTCTGACCGGGAACCAGTTTTCCTCCGAAGACTCTGACATATGGAGATTTGAGCTGATGGGCAAGGTCGATGTAGCGTTTGGCCTCGTCGACCTGGGCGACTCGCTTCGCCGCATCGGGCTCACCAAGTCGTGATGAGGCTCCAAGATCGGAGATCTTTATGTTCAATGCCGCCAGATCGGCAATGGTCTCCTTCAGCTTCTCTCCCATGAATTGCGGTGATCTGGTGATATCGACATCGGCAAGCAGACCTCGCAGCTCCAGCGCTGCAAAACCATGACGTCGTGCCTGGTCGAGGATCGTCTTCCATTCCCACTTTGGACAACCAAGGGTGGAAAAGGCGATGGGGAGCTGCTTCTCCCTGCTACCGGCGCTGATGATGGATGGAAAACCGGCAGCAATACCTGCGGCCGCTGCCGAGCCGAGAAAATGGCGTCGCGTCAGATTGCTCATGTCTTTAGCCTTTCGGAGTTCTAAAATGAGAGATGCTTGATAAATGACCGGGGTCGACACCGCATAACCCCGGCAGAATAGTACGCTTAGACCAGTTATCCCGCAAGTAATTTGGCCAACGCCATCAGTTGTCGATATTTTGAGTGATCAAACCCGGTCCGATAAAAATGAAGTGGAATTCACCCCGTCGGCGTGCTAGTATTCAGAATCTTGAGCTGTCTTATGCGGAGAGCTGGCAGAACGGCTATTGCACCGGTCTTGAAAACCGGCGTCCGAAAGGGCATGGGGGTTCGAATCCCTCGCTCTCCGCCATTAACACCCCGACCAATCCCCTCCCTGTCTAAATCCGACATCTTTTTCATTTTCAGCATAACTCTGTTGGCATTGAATCGTGACGACTCAACGACAAGCAGAGCGGCAACCTGACTCGACCTGCTGTCAGATAACTGCCGCTGAAGTCAAGAACGATAATTGATTGTGTTTAGAAGAAGGAGTAGTCTTCGATTGGGGAGGTGAAGAGAGATGGGAGAAGAGACAGATGCGACATTGCGGGAGCGGCTTGTCACGGCAGGAGGCCATCTGACGCGGCAGCGTTGTGCGGTCTACAGTTACCTGCGGAGGGCGCGGCAGCATCCGACGGCTGAAGAGGTCTATCTTGGGGTGAAGAAGGAGATGCCGCGGATCAGCCTGGCCACGGTCTATAAGAACCTCGAGGCCCTGGTGAACTGTGGGCTGGCGACCAAGGTGACGGCAGGAGATGGGGCGGCGCGTTACGACATCCGGACGGATCATCATTATCACAGTCGATGCCTGAAGTGTGGGTGGATGGTCGACCTGGATCCGGAGGCCGAGGGGGCGCTGCCGGAACTGGTACGAGTGCCGTCCAATTTCGAGGTTAGTCAGTATCGGATAGAGGTATTGGGATTCTGTTCAGATTGTCGCGAGGGGTGAGAGCGAGGTTCTCAGATGTGGCGATGCAGTCGATCCTCGTCGATGGTAAGTATATTTTTTCCATCGTAGAGGATCCGGCCATCGACCATGGTCATGACGACATCTCGAGCCGAGGCGCTGAAGATAATAGCAGTGACCGGGTCGTAGACGGGTCTGGTATGCGGACCTGAGAGGTCGATGGCGATGAGATCGGCACGTTTTCCGGGCTCGAGTGAGCCGACCTGATCGTCGAGCCGGAGGGTGCGGGCGCCATCGATGGTCATAAGTCTGAGGATCTCAGCAGCCTCCGGCCAGGTTGAGTCGGCACGGTGAGCGCGGTGAAGAAGAGTGCAGAAGCGGGCCTCATCGAGAAGGTCGAGGCTGTTGTTGCTGACGACACTGTCGGTGCCAAGTCCGACCGTCAGTCCCCGGCTCTGCCACTCGTAAAGGTCAGCGACGCCATGCCCGAACTTGGCGTTCGACTTGGGGCAGTGGGCAAGGCGTGTGCCGGTACGGGTCAAAAGCGGCAGATCGGACTCTCCAATAGTGACCCCGTGAATGAGAAGCGGGGCCGCTTCAAGGACTCCAAGCTGGTGGAGGTAGGCGACGGTGGATGAGCGGGGTGGGGTAAATTCGATCGCACGGCGGCGAAGTGAGTCGCCAAAGTCGCCCGAGCCATCGTGGAGGAGGAGTTGTTCAGCGATCGATTCGGCCGCGTGCAGCGCCATATCGAGATCGTTCTCGAGGGCAAGGCTGGTCGCAAGACGATAGAGCCGGTCAGAGACAGAGTAGGGAGCGTGAGGTGAGATACCGACGCGCAGCCGGGAGGCGGCCTCGACAGGAACCTTAGCGAGGCGTTCACGGTGCGCCTCGAACTTTTCACGCCAGGTGGCGATAGCTGCCTCGGCCTGATCAGCAGCCGGACCGAAGCATTCCTGATAGACTATTCCGCGCAGTCCGGACTCGAGAAGAGCCTCGAGCGTCCCGATCGCATCGGCGGTATCGGCGACGGTAGTAATTCCCGATCGAATCGCCTCGACACAACCCAGGCGCGCGCTGTCGAGCAGATCGGCCGGTGTAAAGAGTTCTGCCTTGAGGGTGATCAGTTGAACGATCCAGGGCTGGAAGCGTGGCTCTTCGACACGTCCACGGAGACCGGACAACTCGAGGTGAGTATGGACATTGATCAGGCCCGGGAGAAGAGCCACTTCGCCAAGATCCCTGAAGGAGGCGTCGGGATAGGCCGCCCGGAGCTGGTCGACTCTTCCTGTCTCACGGATGTGAGATCCATCGATGACGATTGCCCCGTGATCGATGGAATCGGATGTGACAGGAAGAACCCAGCGGGCCGCGAGGATCGAGAGGCTCATAGCCCTCTTTTACGGCGTAACTGACGCCAATGATCGAGTCGCGGGATGCGCTGGTCCGGTCCCTCATAGCGCGCTTCGAGCTGCTTATCGTTGAGCATATAACCCTGCAGCCAGATCTCCGCCGTCAGCCATTCACCAACCTTGGGGACTCCCTGGAGATCGGCCCGGTTGACGAGAATCTCGAGATTGAGCCGACCAAGGTCGAGTCTGATCCAGATCAGGTTACTTGTCGTGTGCTGGTTGCGCAGCTCACGCCAGGCGATGATCGATCCGCGCAGTTCATAGTCGTTTTCGGCAGATTCACGATCGGGAAGACCAGCCTTGATCATTGGCTCGCGGCGCTGACGGGAGGGGCGCATGACCTTTGCCCGGTAGGCCAGACCGGAGACGGCCGCCGTTACCTCATGCCAGGGCAACTGCCGGAGATTGAGCTCCGTCAGGTTCTGAAGTGCAAAGACCAGTTCGAGATCCTCATTGTTCCGCAGCGCCCCCGTCAGAAGGGCCTCGCCATCCTGCTCAAATTCAAGAATCTCCCAAGGGTAGAACTGGTAGACCTGCCGATTTCGAAATGCCGGGCGACAGTCGGCAAAGTAGGTTCCGTTGGCACCTTCATAGACCATCGTCCAGACCTCGAGCCCGGCGCCAAGACTCCAGCAGCTACCGTGGAGGATACCCTTCGGACGAAAGAGATGGGTAATCGTACCCCGGTCGTGCGCCTCCATGGCCAGGGCCTGGTATGACGCCTCGTCGTTGATTCTGAATCCAATTGCTTCGAACGGTTCGGGCATATGGCAAGTCTAAAAGCCGGAGAAGAAAAAGTAAAAGGATAATCGAAGCTGGGGAGACCTGCCAGGATCGACCCTGACTCAGCGCTCCCGTTTGCGGCGTTTCCCGTTATTATTCTGGTCCTGATTGTCGGCACTTTTCCCGGCGCGTTTCTCTGCTGCTCTCTCTGGGGCTGGAGCAAACTTGCGGAGCCCCCGAATGTTGCGGGCCGGACCATGGCGAGGGGGCTGATTGCTCCGAATCATCTCGGCAAAGAGATCGGCATCGTAGTCGCATTCGCGAGCCATCTCTTCGCGAATAGCGTGGAGTTCCTCAAGAAAATGGGGACGCTGATACATAGTCTTACTCGCTTATCAGAAACTCGGGGGTGACGATCTCCGGGACAAAGAAACCGGCAGTTGTATTGAATAGTTTTATTCTTGCCTGTCGGTGAACATTGGCGAGGTGGCCAAAGTTCCAGGTCACAACATAGTCGATCTTGTGAAAGGAGGCGAGGGCGACATGAAGCGCATCACCAATGAACCGGCGCTGAAAGATTCCTCGTGCCAGATAACCATCGGCAAGAATGGCCGCCTCCTCGGTGACCTCGAGCTGCGGCAGGTCGCGAATGAGTGCGAGGTAGCTGCGGCGATATGGCTCGCGCGTCCGTTCCAGCTCCCGCACGACGAGAGGGGAGACGAAAGAGCGGTAGTTGCGAAGTTCGTGCTCCCACCAGCGGATGGTCAGATCGCGACGAAACGACTCGCCTTTATCGAGATAAGCACCAATAACTGAAGTTTCAAGGTAGATGGTGGTCGCCACTGATCACTTCCCGCCCTGTTCGGGCTGTTCGGCAGCGATTGTAATAGCAGCCGATTGTGGCGTCAGCTTGAACTGATAGCGACGCATGTCGAAGACGACTCGAAAATGGGAGAGATAATCACCGCCAAGAACACCATGCTGCTCAAAGCCGGAGGTCTCATTGACCGAGCCGAGATCGAGGATAAGCGCCCGCGAGCGGGTCTTGCGAAGCCCGTTGACTGTAAGGGTGTTGAGTCCAAGGGCCTCTGTATCATCAGAGATTCCAGCGGCGCCGATGACCCGGATCTTTACTCCAGGCATGATGAGCTTCTCGAGCTGGTAGGACTTGACTGCGGCCTTCGAGATCACGCTGGTGCTGGCGCCGGTATCGATGATGAAGTTGAGTGGGCGATCGACACCTGGCAGGTTGGTCTCCGTGCTGACCAGCCCGCCACTGGTGGATCGAATCGGGACCTCGTAGCTTCCATCCAGAATGCGTGGTGCGACTGGCGTCGACGAGACTTCACCTGCGAAAGGAACAGTAAGCTGAACTGGGGGGAGACCGGTGTTGGCGGTGGCTTGAGCCGTGTCAGTTGTCGATGGTGGAACTGCCTCGTTCTGAACTGGAGTCCGGTCGAGGGTGAGCTGGCGTGCCTTGTAATCGATAGTCATCGCGAAGTTGGCCAGAATTGATAGACCGAGATATCCATCGGCGCGCTCCGCTTCGGGAACATCGGGCGAGGAGTAGACGGTCCGGATGTAGACCGGTACCATCTCGATCTTTGTCTCGCCAATGACGAGGCTGTCGAGGAGCCCATAGATGATTGGGAAGGTGCCGTCACCGCCAATCGCGCGGGCATTGCCGCCACGGGCGACGGGCTTGATCCCGAGCCGCACGGCAGTCTGATCGGAGAGGACCGAGAGGCTTGCGCCGGTATCGATGACCAGTCGAATCGGGCCTTTCCCATTGATCATGACACTGATCAGCGGACGGAAATTGACAATCTCAAAGGGGATGGTCGTAACTTCACGCCCCCCGGTGCGGTGAATTCGAGTCGTCCCCAGATAGCGGTAGAATTCGATCAGGCCCTTGATGCGCGCCCTCCGCTCGGCATCGGTCTTTGGTGAGACCTCGAGAAACCGCTGAAAAGCATCGGCGGCTTCATCATAATACTCCATTCGCGAGCAGGTGCGTGCCAGGGAGATGTAGTAGTCCGGTTCATTGGGATCGAGCTGAATCGCCCGTCGGAGGCCTGCATAAGCGTTGCGGGTCCGATTCTCAAAGTACTCGACATCCGACAGTCCGGCAATGGCGAGAGCCTCCCGCTCGTTCAACCTGACGGCCGTGTAGAGGGATTCGATCGAGGTTCGAAAATCTCCCGACCGAAGCAACGCCGTTCCAAGGAGTGAGTGGGCGCGCGGATTGAGCGGTTCGGCGGAGAGCACCTGGGCGGCATTCTGGTAGGCCTCAAGGAGACGACTCTGCTTGATCTGCGCGAAGCTCATCCCCAGACGGGCCTGTTTGTCATTCTGATCGCGGTCGACCAGCTGGCGGTAGAGGCTCTCGGCCGTCGCAAAGTTGGCCTGGCGCAGCTCCTTCTCGGCCTGCTTCATGACCTTCCCGCGAGACTGCCCAAAGACCTCACCCGTCTGGCCGATCGAGAGCATTGCGCCACCCAGGGCCACGATTCTGAGGAGGCGGGACACCAATTTCAGCCTGTTCTCCATTCCTGTCATCTTTATACCTCTTTACTTCAGGATCACGCCGGTCTTGTTTGACCAGAAGAGAAGATCGAGCTCATCAAAATCTATCCCGATATCCTCTGCGAATCCCTTCATCCGCGCCTCGATTGCCAGATATTTCGTGCGCGTCGTGGGAGGATTCGGCTGATCGATGACGCGCAGTTCGTGGAGACTGCGCAGAATGTGCTTATCAAGGATTGCATAACCACGGTAACCAATGTTGCGAAGGTAGTGACTTCCCTCCTTGTAACCAATCCCTTTGATGCCTGGCGTGCGTGCAAAATAGTCGCGCCGTGCCTCGCGATCGCGTCCAAAAGACGCCAGCTTTTCGTGCAGCCGCATACCGCAATCTTTGCGCAGCCAGGACCGGGTCGTCACAATATAGCCTGAACGTGCGCGGGGAAAACGATGTGCCCCGACAAGCGCCTCCATGAGCTGCTCGTGACTGCCGCGCCGCAGCAGTCGGCGAACTCTCTCGACTGAGACTTCGCCCATCCGCGCACTGGCGCCGGCGGTAAAGATGCAGTAGACCAGCTCTTCAAAAAGTCGTGCATCATTACCATCACGGCGAATCGCCGCAAAATCGGCCATCCTCTCCCTGATCTCACGTCGCTTCAACCGGTAGCTGGCCTTAAGAAGTTCGATCTCTCTGTTCATATTCTTCATCAGATCTTCCAGACCAACAGCCCGGTAAGATTCTGCCATTTGATTGTAGAAGTCGCTTTTGGCCACTGTCAATCGGCTCTCTCACTCCCGTCTATTCATGCGGATCAAAGAACTTTTCCAACCCTCGATCACATGAAGCCGCTGGAAAGGTCGACCAGCCGGGGGCCCCATTTGAGAGAGCGAAGAGAGCCTCAATCTCCGGGACTGCGGAGAGGTCGCATTGGGGATGGGACGACAAGCCGATCCTCAGCCGGATCATAATCAAAATATATTCCGAGGCGGTTGTAGCGGTCGAGCGCGGCGTGATTGAGAAACAGCAGTCGCCGGTCAGCCGGTGAAGTGTCACCAAGACGCCGGCGAATATCGATCGTCAGCCGGCTGGCGACCCGTTCGACGGCGAGATCGAGCTGCCGGGTGGCCTCGCTGGCGATGAGACCACCACGAAACTCATTCTGGGCGATCCTTGCCAGACCAATTCTTGCCAGATCATCACTTGTCTGCTCGATCAGATTGAGCAGCCGCCGCCCGTCGGCAGGATCTCCCCGTCGAACGAGCGCCAGCTCGTGAACCCATCCCGTCCTCTTTCGGCTGATGGCAACGCGGTGAAATCGCTCACCGCGACGGTTGCGGAGGCTGCCCAAAAGTCCCACCACCCGACCGCGACGAAGTCGCTGCACCAGGGGGGCACGTAGATCCGGTCGCTCTCGCAGCGGAGAGAACCGTTCATCAATAACTACGGCCCGTCTACCTGGCAGTGGTGGACTGCTGCGGCCACTGACCGGTGCGATCAGTATTTCTGCAATGGATAGAGCAGCCAAGGCGAGGAGGCAGACCATTCCCTGTCCGAAGAGTATCCTCTTCATTATCATCTTCATCAGACGACTCGTTTCCAGGGTGGCCGGAGAGTTGAATCAGGCGATCTTGAAGAGACCGAAGTCGCGACCGTAGGTCGCCTCCTGAGTCTCGATCGCCGCGAGATAGTCGAAGATCATCATCCCCTTGCCGGATGGCGCCGGCGTCAGGGAGGTGAGAAAGAGATTGTATGGAAGACTCTTTCGGCGCGACTCGACGCGCCAGCGCAGCAGCACCTGAATCGGCAGAAAGTAGACGGATCGATGTAGACTGAACTCGACCAGAAACCCGGCGATGGCGCCGCAGCCGGCGGTACGCTCCAGAAACTCGATCTGGTGTTGATGGAGGTTGTCAAAATCGAGGACCTCCCGACGGGTCGTCTTGGCGTCATAAAAGATGCCGCGACCGTCCGGCGCGAGGACACCACCATAGTCGGGTTCGCCTTTCGATTCGGGAACGAAGCGTCGCCAATCGACCGGGTTTGAGGGGGTATGACCGCGGGCCATCGAGCCAACCGGAAGCCGCTCAGGAGTCGTCGACGAAGAGGATGCCGGAAGCCGCAATCCACGCTGCTTCTCGCTCTTATCGACAATATACTTTCCGGGGATTGCTTTACGGGTGATGCACGCACGCCCGAGCCGCTCGTACGCCTCGTTGGTACGGTTGATCATCTCCTGAAAACCGCTGCCGGTATCTGCGCCGCGTCGCTTGATGACCATTGGTCGCTTCGGAAAGTGGCTGAAGTGGTGGTTGGAAGTCCGAACGAGAGTTCGGACTTCCTGGCTCAACTGATCAGGCGCCTTCGAGGAGGTCGTCATCGACCTCAAAATTGGAGGAGACGTTTTGAACGTCATCATGATCATCGAGGGCATCATAGAGCTTGAGCATCTGGTTGGCCGCCGCTCCCTCGAGCTTGACAGTGTTCTGGGGAACCATGGTCAGCTCAGCCGAGAGTGGTTCGATGCCGGCCTTCCTGATCCCGTCAAGAACGACGTGAAAGTCGTCCGGGGCCGTGAGGATCTGGAATGACTCACCATCATTGACCATATCTTCGGCTCCGGCCTCAAGAGCGAGTTCAAGCATCTCGTCCTCACCCTTCACCGCCCCCTCGACGATGATCTGCCCCTTTTTGTTGAACATCCAGGCGACCGATCCGGATTCTCCGAGGTTTCCGCCATTCTTGGAGAAGATGTGGCGGATCTCTGAGACGGTCCGGTTGCGGTTATCGGTAAGGACATTGATCATGACGGCGACCCCGCTCGGGCCGTACCCCTCATAGGAGATCTCTTCGTAGTTGACGCCATCCAGCTCGCCAGTGCCCCTCTTGATCGCCCGGTCGATGGTGTCATTGGGCATGTTAGCTGCCTTCGCATCATTGACCGCTTTGCGTAAACGGGCATTGGTAATGATGTCACCGCCTCCACCGGAGCGGGCGGCGACAGTGATCTCCTTGATCAGCTTGGTGAAGAGTTTGCCGCGCTTGGCATCGAGCGCGCCCTTTTTGTGCTTGATTGTGTGCCATTTCGAATGGCCTGACATAGGACTTACCTCGGTTGCGAGAGATGGAATGAGATATAAGCAGAAAATATAGCATGGCGGCAAGGACAAGGTAAAACCCTCTGCGCTTGACTAATCGCATCGATCCGGACACGATCGTTTTGATGGGCGTGACACTTTATGAGAAGACCATGCAACGAGCGCTGCGGTTACTCTCCTTCAAGGCGCGAACGATCGAGGAGATGCGGCGGCGGCTGCTCGAGAAGGAATGGGCGGAGCCGGAGACGGTCGAGGCGGTGATCAAGCGTTTGGGTGAGCTGAACTATCTCAACGACGAAGAGTATGCCGGCAATTTTGCGAGCAGCCGACTGGCCTTGAAACCGCTTGGACCAACCCGCCTGCGGATCGATCTGCAGCGAAAACAGCTCCCTGCAGCGACGGTCGAATCGGCCGTTACCCGGGCCTACGATGAACGACCGGAAGAGGAACTGATCGACACGCTGATCGCCAAACGAGTGCGCCTGAAAGGCATGCCGGTCGATCGGGACGGCCGAAACCGGCTGACGGCCTACCTGATGCGGCGCGGATTCTCCTATGATCTGGTAATGCGGAAGATCCGTGAGATCGGTCAGGTAGATGATGACGATGGTGACTTGGAAGAGGCCGGATCCTGAATCGATGAGACGTGCGGGATGAGGATGCCGTCATTCCGCATCTCTCTGCAGAGACCAACCCTTGAGATTTCCCGACAATTCCCTGCATCAATCCCCTGGATCACCGTTCTTATGAGGCGAAGATGTGAAGAGTTTTATCAAACGGTCAGCGATCCGATATACTCTTCAGACTGAACGCAACTTGGCGTTGAAGGAGAGGAAGAAAGATGAGCAGAAGAGAGTCACAGTTCCCGATATTGATCCTTGTCCTGATGGTAGCGCTGGGAGTGGTTGCCAGTCCGGGGGCTGCGGCGCAGTCGATTCCGGTTCAGACATCCCAGCAGAATCCGGCAAAGAGCTTCACCCCGGAAGAGGTGATCAAGCAGTTCACAAACAAGGAGTCAGAGCTACGCGATATCTGGAAAGAGTACTCCTACCAGCAGGAGTCGCGCATGCAGGTTATTGGGCCGGCCAATACGGTCTCGGGTGAGTATTACCAGGTCTCGGAATTTGTCTTCAATGATGCGGGAAACCGGCTGGAGAAGATCATCAAGGCCCCACCCTCGACGCTCGACCGCGCAGGGTTGACGATGACCCAGGAGGACAAGAATGCCTTCATCAATCTCCAGCCCTTCGCACTCACGGCCGAGGATCTCCCGAACTACACGGTCAGCTATGTCGGCAAGGAGAAGATCGACGATCTTTCAACCTATGTCTTTGACGTGCTGCCGAAGGTAATGGGCAATCGGCGTGAACTGAACCGGATGAAGGACAAAGGAATTGAAGGCAAATATTTTCAAGGACGGATCTGGGTCGACGATGTCGACCTGATGATCGTCAAGACGGCCGGAAGGGTCGTGCCGGAGTTCAAGCAGCGTTTCGCAAAGTTTGAGACCTATCGGGAGAATATCGACGGCCAGTACTGGTTTCCGACCTTTACATCCGGTGACGACACCCTCCAGTTCGACGACTTCAATGTGCGGGTAAAGATGCTGATCAAGTACAAGAACTACCGGCGCTTCCAGTCAGACGTCCGGCTGATTGGGGTTGACGAGGTGATCGACGATGAGGGTGGAAAGGGAAAGAGTCCTGGGGAGAAGTCGAGTGGCGTCAGGCCGGTGCCGGCAACCGAACCCAGAAAGGATGAGAAGCCTAAGCGCCCCCGGCCGTAAGTTGGTCGAGCGACCTCGAGCGGAGAGTCATCCGCCCGTTGAGACAGATCATCAGAGTGAGAATGAGGGCGGTGATCGATGAGATCACCGCCCCTCGCTTTATTGACAAGGGGCGATAGAGAAACCGGACCTGGTGCTGACCGGCGGGTACGACAAGCCCACGCTGGTTGAAGTTGACACGATACCAGGCCGTCGGCTGACCATCGATTGTCGCCTGCCAGCCCGAATCGGGATTCTCGGAGAGGATAAGAATTGCTGGCCGAAGGGCCTCGACGGTCAGATCGATCTGACCGGGTTGAAAATGGGTAAGCGTCGCCGAACCAGGCGAAGAGTCGGGCCCGGCTGGTTGCCGAAGAAATTGCCGATACCAGGGCGGAGTCTGATCAGATGGCATATCGACCAGTGCCGTTGTGGCCGGATCGAATAGATTCCCCTCCAAGTCACGGATTTCGCCCCGGATCCGTTTGAGCTGATCACCCTCCCAGGCAGGTTCCACCCGCTCTACCAACCAGGCTCTTGGGAGCACCTGACGGTTCTCATAGATTCTGAATCCGGCATAGGGTGATGCCGGATCCAGCCAACCCCGGGCGATCCAGCGGTGGGGATCGAGGCTGACTGAATCATCGGGATGGAGAAAAGGGCTTTGCTGTCCGGAACCTGCTTGGCCCAGCCAGAGACCATCGATCTTGAGTGAGCTCGATCCGGCATTGACGAGAGTGAGCGTAAGTGTTTCACGACAGGCAGCGATCTGCGGGATGGGCCCTTGACTGACGAGTGATCTCCCAATCGACAAAGAGCTTTCGAAGATGGTTACGCTGCCACAACTGAGTCGAATCGTAGCCTGGGCGGATGACGGTGACCTGGTCTCGATCAGCAGCGTGTCTCCCTGCCCGGGGACGATCGAACCGAGCAGGCTTCTTGCTGCAGCAAGCTCAATCGGCGCAACGGGGCGGCGCACTTGGGATCTCCCGTCAGTTGGCCAGTCGGGAGAGAGGACGAGGTAACGGGCATTGAGCAGATCGAGAGTCCGATCACGGGGCAGCAGGATCGTCTCGAGCCAGGTGTGGCCGGCCTCATCAACACCACTGAAGTTCTTGTAGCGACGATCGAGCAATGGATCGTAACCCGTCACGGCCTGACGGTTGGCAAACCAGTAGGGTGAGAATTCTCCCTGACCGGCCTGGCTCGCCTGTCTGGGGTCTCTGGGCGTGAGCTGAACGTGAACGCGTGCGATCTTCTCTGCGAGTGGTGCATCTGCTGCTGGTGGAGAAAGCGCGCGGTGAGGGTGCTGTTCAAGTCCTGGCTGATGGGTGATCGGCGCTGTTGCGGCATAGAGGTAATAATCGACCAGCAGCAGGGCCAGTATCGGCACAACCCACCGGGCAGGAGTTCGGCTGCCGGTCCAGAGCCAGAGAGCGACGGTGGAGATCAGACCGGCACCAAGCGGAAGAATCAGCTCCATTCCTGCTTTGACAAAGGCATCCTCCGGCAAGCCGCTCCAGCCCGGCAGCGAATGGACGATGGCCGCAGCAGTCCCCGGACGGATCAGAACAAGTGTGGCAACGGCGGCAATGATGATCAGAAGAGCGAGGGCCGTCAGACGGACCGTTCTGGCGGCCAGGAGTCTGAACTCGCGCGGTTCGCGCATGAGCCGATCGATCGCATACCCGGCCAGAACGGCAGTCGCCATGACCACCTCCATCCAATGGCGATGCGGTCCGCGAAAGTTGCCGACTACCGGCAGACGGAAGATCACCTGGGCCAGTGGTTCGACATACTGACCCAATGAGAGCAGCAACCCCGCCAGGGCAACTCCGATCCAGAAGAGACCAACCGAATGGCGCCGGCGGGAAGCAAATATCGCACCGCCGGCGGCCAGTGCCAGTGCGAGCAGACCAAGGTAGATCTGCTGTTCATTGTGGTGCCAGGAGTCCCCCCAATAGGCCATCTGGTAGCGCCCCTGACCTCCTCCGTGAAAATATGGAATGACGGCTGTCAGAAGCGAGAGTGGATTGAGTGAATGGAGCGTGAAGAGCTTGTATGACCAGTCCTGTCGAACCGAACTGGCGGCAACTTCAGCCGCTGGAAGAAGCTGCACCGCTGCAAGACCGGCACCAAGAATGAAGATCGCTGCAA
Source organism: uncultured Acidobacteriota bacterium (assembly GCA_903862855.1). GTDB lineage: Bacteria > Acidobacteriota > Blastocatellia > RBC074 > RBC074 > CAIOZW01. Next base: position 760 of record CAIOZW010000037.1, on the reverse strand, counting down.
ATCTGACCAGAAAATTGAGGGACTGCCTGATGGACTGGTGTCGGGCGAGCATTCCCCAAACGGCATAGGCCGAGACAAGAAGTGACGAATAGACCAGCGGCTGGGGATGTGCAGCCAGCACCTGCCAGGTGACAACCAGTGCACCGAGGGCCACGATGCGCCAGCGCTGATCGTGAAAGAGCCTTTCCGTCACCGCCAGCATCAAGGGCGTCAATGCCAGAACATGAATGAAGACAGGATAGATTGTTCGTGCGATCATGAAGCCGCTCAGTGCGTAGATGATCGCCACAGCCACGCTCGCCCGGCGCGATAAGCCGATCTGACGTGAGTAAATCCACGTCGAGACGAGGGCAAGGGCAAAGCCAAGCTGAAATGAGATGGTCAAGGTCTGCGACGTTGGCCCGGCAAAATGGATCCAGTTGAGCGGATCGAGCATCCCGGCCTGCCATTGTGCAAAGAGTGGCACGCCACTGTAATACCCGGGATACCAGAGCGGCAGCTGGCCCTGGCGGACCGTATCGACCACAAACTCGTAGGCGGGGAAGAACCAGAAGACTGCATCCTGATCACCGAGAGCACGCCAGCCGAGTGTCTCTCGCCAGAAGAAGATGACTGGTGTAAGGAGGAGAAAAAGAACGCTGAGAAGATCGAGACGTCGCTGCTCAGTAATGGGGGAAAGGCGCATTTTCAAGGCGGTCTCCCTCACCTCGCGCGACGATCAGAGATTGTGGCTGGACCGGTGCCTTAGCCGGAGGCCGGG
>CAIOZW010000036.1 GCA_903862855.1 uncultured Acidobacteriota bacterium | reverse complement strand
CCCCGGACCAAAGTAAGGCATGGCTCCACCGGTCTGATCGAGCGCGAGAATCGACTTCGGTATTCCAAATGGATCATAGTTGAAGTTTGGAAAGAGGTCGACCTCGTTGTCACTCCTGATCCGGTTGAGACCATAACGCACGTCGACGACCAGCGTCGGCGAGATCGACCACGTATCACCGATCGAGATATAAGGGTTCTGATCTGGCTGCTGATTTCCGACAAACTCATTCCGACTGTAGTATGGGTTGTCCCCACCCCACGACCGCGGTGTCAGAATGTTGCCGAGCTGAATGCCGCCAGTGGCGTAAAAATTGTGGTTCCGCCAGTTGTAGTCGACGCGTGAATTGATATTGTTCTTCGTGAACTGCTGCAATCCACGGTAGAAGAAGTTGTTGGCATTGAAGATGTCATTGGGTGTCCGGTTCGGCAGCGGATAGGACTGAAGCAGCTTCAATCCAGCCGCACTGAGCCGATTGGCCGGCAACTGGCTTGTCCGGATCAGACCGTCGGGCGTCGTCACCGTTGCAAACTGTGTCCGGTTATACTGTGAGGTAGTCCCGATCCGCGTCGCATTGTATGGATCGAAGATCTTGATCGGGACGGCCTTTCCGCCAACATTGACGTAGGTCTCACTGAAATCGCCGACCCGTTCCTTGGCCGTCGGCACAGTCTTCAGATAATCGTAGTTTCGGTTGAACTCAAGCCCCTCGTAGCTGGCAAAGAAGAAGGCCCGGTCACGAATGATCCGGCCACCAAAGGTTCCACCATACGTATGTGACTTGAAGGGGCCTCGGCCGATATTCTGCGCATTATTCGTGAAGGAGTTGGCGTTCAGCGCCTCATTGCGGATCCGCCAGAACCCGGTTCCATGGTAATCGTTACTCCCACCCTTGGTGGTGAAGATGACCACCCCCTGCGCCCGTCCGTACTCAGCCGAATAGTTGTTGGTGATCGTACGCACTTCCTGCAGGGCATCCTGATTCGGCAGCACGGCCACTTCGTTCCAGGCTGAGCCCTGAACGCTCACTCCATCGAGCTGGATATCGTTGGAGAAGGCCGATCCGCCATTGATGCCGATCGCCGATGCCTGGCGACGGCCGTCGATACCGATTCCGAATGAGGTTGTACTCTGCGTATTGTTGAAGGCTCCGCGTGGCGTGATCCCGGCCTGCAAAGTAACATAGCTGAATGGATTGTGGGTAATGTTGGGAAGGACCTGGATCACCCGCTCATTGACCGCCCCGCCGACAGTCGCACTTGCAGTCTGAAGGGTCGCCGCATCGGCAGTCACGGTAATCGTCTCGGATGCTCCGCCGGCCTGCAGCGCTATATCAACCTTGACCGTCTGCGCCGTCGTGAGCTGTACCCCCGTCCGCACCGCTTTCGAGAAACCTCCATTGCTCTTCTCCACCTGCACCCGATATTGTCCGGGCGCGAGGTAGGGCACGGTAAAGCTTCCTGAACTGTCCGTCGAAACGCCGGTCGCCACATTGGTCTCTTCATTGACCACTGTTACTGTAGCCCCGGGGATTACTGCGCCTGTGGAGTCGGTCACCACACCGGTGATCGTACTCGACTTGATCTGAGCAATAACGGACAGACTCAGCAGGATGCCAAGCAGTAACACCTGCCCGGCCCGCCCTGCGCTGAAGAGTCTCCTTGCGCCTCTTGAACAACTACTCTTTTTCATTATTGATCTCCTCTGTCTCTCGTTCTGTGGCACCTGATGCCTTCTTCATATTGGTAGGTCAGAATATCCGGCGAGCCGAAGATGACTCGAGGATGCACCTTGGTATGGATGTGCAATGCACCCAACCAGACACAACCATACCCTCAGGATTAAAATGGCTTACCTGGCCTGTCTTACAAATTTGATTATCAGGTTAAAAAATGAAGTACCACTCTGCCTGCAGAGATGTGGTCATACGCCTTACACGGCGACTCTGGAGAATGTCGACTAAGAAGATGAGGGTCTTTGATCACCCTGACCAGTTCTTCTGTCATCCCTTAAGTCAGCTCAACACTGACATCTCGTTTGTCATTCTCCGGAATGTTGCCGGCAGGAACAATCAATATCTTTCATTTGATAATTTTTTGCAAGCAGATCTCGACCTGCATAGCACGATATAGTCACATTTCAGAGGGCAATCGCATTTACCTTCCAGCCATCATACTGGCTTCGTGTGAGATCTCTCTGACCGGTGGTTTCCTGGAGGCCTCACGCGAAGGCGCGAAGGGGCGAAGGGGCGGGGGTTCGCGGACCACCTTTAAAAGTCCCACCGGCACTGTGACAGCCCCTGTGGAACATCCTCTCAACTCATAATGCGATTACCCTGTCACATTTCCAGGGCAACCGCTTGAAGAGTTCCATCCTACCAGACTCGTGCCACACTTGGCACTGATCGAATAACAGCTGACAGACGCAGGAGAACCCCTGACCTCATCCTCTACGCCACGGCAACCTGGCCGTTATCGAATTGGATGAACTCAGGGGTTCCGATCCCTTTGTAGCTGCTGTCTCTTAGACCTGTCCGAGCGGAGTCGGCCAACCGGTCCGGGCAACATAGTCGGCAATGGTCAGAACCAGCATGATCAGCAGCCAGAAGAGACCCGCAATGACGATCACCTGGGTCAGCTTGGAGCTGTAACGAACGTGCATGAAATAGAGGACAACCAACGTCGCCTTGATCGTCGCAACAGTCATGGCCACGATGATGTTCAATGGTCCCCATACCGAGGCGAGATCGAACCTCGCCACGGCGACGGTAATTGCAGTAAAGACCATAAGGGCACCAAAGATCGCAAAGTAGATCTTTGGTGAAACAATGTGATGCTCGGTATGATCCGACATAACTTTTGATAGCCTCTCTCGATAATTTGCCAATGGAACCGTATCCAACCTGGTTCCATCACCCCAATCCTGTTACCAGCGATAACCGGTGACCCCTTAATGACCTGTCAGGTGGTAACCAGTCAGGTAGAGCAAAGGGAAAAGGAAGATCCAGACGATATCGACAAAGTGCCAGTAGAGTCCGCAGATCTCTACGGGTGAGTTGTACGATGTCGTAAAGCGCCCCTTGTGTGCCATCAGGATCAGTACCAGAAGCATTCCCGCGCCGATGATCATATGCAGAGCGTGAAGCCCGGTCATCGCAAAGTAGATCCAGAGAAACACCCGGACCTGCTGGTGATACTGAAGCGCAAGGTGCTCGGCATCAGGCGCGTAGAATCCCATGGCTGGAAAGAGGTGGTGCTCGAACTTCTCACGGTACTCAAAGTACTTGACCACCAGAAAGACGAGACCGAGAACAAGGGTCACCGAGAGCATCCCGACCAGTCTCTTCTTCTCACCAATCTGCGAGTAGTAGACGGCCATGGCCATGGTCACGCTGCTGACAATCAGCACAATTGTGTTCAGACCACCGAGCTTGACGCTGAGCAGGTGACTTCCCTGCTCGAAGCCGGCCGGGTAGGTGGTTCGGAAGATCGCGTAGACCAGGAACATTCCGCCAAAGAACATCAGTTCGGTAAGCAGAAAGATCCACATGCCGATCGTTCCGGCCTCTCGCTGCTGCTCCATCGAGCTGAAATGATGCGCTAATCCGTATTGTGATGCATGACTGTCTGCCAAGATTGAATCCTCCATTTACTTAAAATGGCTTTTCCTTGAAATGGTACTCACACGATGTCGATCTACTGCCGTCTGCGAGCTTTTCAGCGACTCCAGCGAAGGCTCGACCGTCTGCCATTTTCATCACCGGAGACAATGCGCTCATCCGGCAGGAGCCACTCGACAGGCGCTGGACCGGCAAGACCGGTCAGAGGCGCCTGCGACACGATTCTATGCCGTTTGGATAGCCCCGGTTTTACCAGCATTCCGGATCTCCTCGACGTGCTCAAACTCGTAAGCCTCCGTCGTGACAACCGGATTATAGGTGAAGTTCTCGGTCGGCGGCGGTGAGGCCGTCTGCCACTCGAGTCCGAAAGCTGTCCAGGGATTGTTGGGAGCCTTCTGGCCATACTTGATCGACCACGCCAGGTAGAACAGGGGCAGCATGAACCCAACGGCCAGAACAAATGCCCCGCCACTCGAAAGGACATGAAGAACCTGGAACTCCGGCACGTAAGCATAGTAACGTCGCGGCATTCCCAGGTAGCCGAGAATGAACTGCGGCATAAAGGTGAAGTTGAACCCGACAAAAACGATCACGGCCGAGATGCGCCCGAGGGTCTCCGGGTAGAGCCGTCCGGTCATCTTCGGCCACCAGTAGTGTAGTCCACCCAGATACCCGATGATTGCTCCGCCGACCATGACGTAGTGGAAGTGCGCAACGACGAAGTAGGTGTCGTGAAGATGGATATCGAGACCGAGCGCCGAAAGGAAGAGACCGGTCATTCCGCCAATGGTGAAGAGCCCGAGGAAGGCCAGCGCATAGATCATCGGGGTGCTGAATGAGACAGACCCTTTGTAGATCGTGGCCAGCCAGTTGAATGTCTTGATTGCCGACGGAATAGCCACGGCATAACTGATGATCGAGAAGACCATTCCCGCGTACATCGACTGGCTCGTGGTGAACATGTGGTGTCCCCAGACGAGGAAGCCGAAGACGGCGATCGCGAGGCTCGAAAAAGCGACGAAGTGGTATCCAAAGACCCGCTTGCGGGTAGAATTGGCGATGATCTCGCTGATCACTCCCATCGAGGGCAGGATCATAATGTAGACTGCCGGATGGGAATAGAACCAGAACATGTGCTGGAAGAGTACCGGATCGCCACCCAGTTTCGGATCGAAGATGCCAATCTGGAAAGTACGCTCGAGGGCGAGCGCAAGAACCGTAATCGCAATGACCGGCGTACCCAGAATCTGGATCAGACTGGTCGCATAATGCGCCCAGACGAAGAGTGGCAACCGGAACCAGGTCAGTCCCGGTGCACGCATCGTGTGGATCGTCACCATGAAGTTGAGACCGGTCAGAATCGATGAGAACCCGGTGATGAAGATCGATACGCCAGCCATCGTCACTTCACTGTTCGAGTAGATCGAGCTGTAGGGCGGATAGAAGGTCCATCCAGTATCGATACCCCCGTTGATCAGGGTGTACATCATCAAGGCCCCACCGAGCATGAAGATATACCAGCTGAGGAGGTTGAGCTTGGGAAAGGCGACATCCTTTGCCCCGAGCATGATCGGGAGAAGGAAGTTCCCAAGCACCGCCGGGATCGAGGGTATGAGGAAGAAGAAGATCATGATCACCCCGTGCATTGTAAAGACACGATTATATGTGTCAGGGGTGAGGAGATCGCCCTCCGGCGTCACCAGCTCGAGTCTGATCAGTGAGGCGTAAATCCCTCCAATCAGGAAGAAGATCGAGATTGAAAAGAGATAGAGCAGGCCGATCCTCTTATGATCGAGGGTCAGCAACCACGATTTGACCGTATGCCCATTGTTGAGATAGGTCGAGCGGCTTTCAACTTTTTCAATTACTTCAGTAGCCATAGTTATTACCCTAGTTATTACCCTGCTTACTACCTTGGTTATTACCTTTGAGTTAATCGCAGTATGAAAACTCTCCCGATTCGCAGAGGATTTACCTCCCGGTTGCCGGGCTGAAAGCTATCTGGTTGCCGGCGGCGCCGCACCCTGTACCATTGGCGTGGCGTTGTTGGACGGTGCGGGAGCCGCACCAGCGGCGACTGTCCCATCCTGGCCATCCTGTTTAGTGCCAATAGACTTGATATAGGCGATGAGCTGAATTATCTGTTCCTCGCTGACCTGGCCCTGGAAGGTTGGCATGATCGGCTGATACCCGGCAACCATCTTCGCCCGGGGATTGAGGATCGACTCGCGAATGTAAGCATCATCTGCCAGAACAGAGGTACCATTATCAAGTTTGACCTGTGAGCCGAAGAGTCCAGCCAGGGTCGGGCCACGGCCACGGTTTTGATCCTGATGGCAGGTGCTGCAGGCCAGGCTGGCAAAGAGCTTCTCGCCATTCTTTGCTGGTGAGCCCTCTGAGGTTCCGCCGGCAAGCCAGTTCTGGTAATCAGACTGGCTGAGCACGGTAACCTTGCCGATCATCCCTGAATGCTGTGTTCCGCAGTACTCGGTACAGAAGAGGTGATAAGTTCCGGGTTTCGTTGGCTCAAACCAGGTCATCGTGTATCGTCCGGGAACGACATCCGCCTTTGTTCGAAAAGCCGGGATGAAGTATGAATGGATGACATCCTCGCTGGTCATGGTCAGCTTGACCCGACGGCCAGCCGGGAGGTGCAGCTCGTTGATCTCACGAACTCCGTCCGGATGCTGGGCTCTCCACATCCATTGTTTTCCGGTCACAAAGATCTCGAGAGCGTCCTTCGGTTCCTTGTACATATCGTAGTAGAGCTTCGCACCCCATGCGAAGATGAACATCGAGATGATGAAAGGAATGACCGACCATGTTATTTCGAGAAGCATCGCTCCTTCGATCTGCTCCGGCACTTCGTCCTCGCGCCGCCGGCGATATCGTACCATGAAGATGACGGCGAGAATCCCGACGAGCAGAGTGAAGAAGACGGTCAGACCGATCAGGAAGAGAAAGAAGAGATCTACTTCCGGAGCAAATGTGGAGGCCTGCTCAGGTGCAAAAGGGATCAGATATAGAGGAAGAATGCTCATATTTGAATATCCAATTTTCGGTTTGGCGTCCCCGGACTCCGAACTGTTTCCCGAGGAACGGCCATCCTTCTTTTTTGACTGATATCGCAAAAAGAGGATCAGTCCGACGATGGAGACCAGTGTAATGACCGCGAAGATCCGGAGCAGACGCATCAGAACTAGACTGTAGGTGCCCCGGGTTGGATCGTATTGATAACAGTAAAGAATGATCTGATCGGCGAGTGAGCCGATCTTCCCAGCCGATGCATCGAGGAGACCAAACCTGAGGTCTCGCGGGGCATACTCAATCCCGTAAAAATAGCGCGAGACCTTGCCCTGCGGCGTGAGAACCATGATTCCACTGGCGTGCGCGTACTGACTTGTGACAGGATCCCAGACGTATCGAAACCCGACAGCACGGGTCAGGGAGACGATCTGTGACTCCTCACCGGTCAGAAAATGCCATCCGGCAGCAGCCTCGGGACGACCAAGTCGTTCGATATACTCTCGCTTCTTGGCTGCCGCAAGCGGGGTCTTCTCCTTTGGATCGAAGCTGACCGTAATCGAGATGAAGTCCCGGCCGGGTGACATCGGCAGTGTCTTGAGTGTACCCAGCAAACCGGTCAGTACCTGTGTACAAAGCTGCGGGCAGTCGTAATAGACCAGCGAAAGAACGATCGGCTTGTCACCGAAATAATCGGCCAGCCTGACAGTTCGCCCCTCCTCGTCCTGAAAAGTCAGATCGAGAGGAACCTGATTATTGAGGAGCTGGTCGATCCCGACATCCTTCAGCACCGGAGGTCGCATGCCGGCGGGCTGCGCCGAGAGATCGGTCACCGCGAGGCAAGTCAGTAGAATGGTCAGGATAGCCATCCCGCCCCCTCTCACCAGCCCTGCGGTATACTCGCACGTTCTTTTTGTGTACATCCTGAACATACTTTCTCTCAGACTGCCTCGGTTCTTCTCCATACCTACCGAGAAAACAGACCTTGGTCAACGACCTGACCAGGAGGTCTCAGACCGAGGGATCAGTAGCCCCCGGGAAATGGGTCGACTCAGTGCTGCGGAGCAGCCGGAGCTGGGGCCGCGTTACTGGCCGGTGGAGCCGGTGCAACTGGTGCCGCTGCCGGCTGGGTACTGGTGGTGACGGCACGAAGCAGACGACCGGCACTCGAATCGGCCGCATAGACTTCGCGCCGGGTCGCTTCAGCCCGTTCTATATCGCTGATCGATTTCTCTGACAGCAGCGGGAGCCCCTGCTCGGCGACCAGTTCCTTGGCCCTTTCAATCGGGATGCGGGCGATACCCGCTGTCTTGTCGACCCACTCGTATGAGGCAACCTTGCGATCGGTCATCTCCTTGTAGACCTTCCAGTCGTCAAGAGGGAGAAGCGATGGCCCATCCGGCGCCGGCGCACCCTGGAGGCGCGGCTCTGGTGGCAGTTTGCGCTGCCCTTCCGGAAGTTCGACTCGTGAGGCAGGTGGTGTCGTATCGGCATCCCTTCGCTTGTCAAAGGCCCAGAGAAGTCCCCAGATCAGCACAAAGACAAAGGCCGTCGCCGCGGCGAGGATACCAAGGAAGGCCAGGATAGGCTTGGCCTTGATTGAACTCGACTCGGGCTCCTGATGATCGTGATGATGTTGCTCGTTATGTTCGCTCATAAAATATATTCAGGTTATGAAACTCAGTGGTGCGAACCACCGCTGATCGCCTCTTCAAACTGCGGATCGCGGTGAGGTACCAGGTCACGCTGGCGCAGTTGCCAGAAGAACCAGCCAAGCCAGATTCCACCAAAACCGATCGTGGCCAGGATGTAGATCGGATAGCTCGACAATTTCACTGCCTGGTGATGATCGTTCTCCATCGATGGGACGATCACCCAGAAGAGATCGACAAACCGCATGACGATGATCAGCCAGGCAACCATTACCAGACGACGGCTGTTCTTCTTCAGATCACGCGAGAGGAGAAGGAAGAAGGGCAGCAGAAAGTGGAGGCCGATCAGAGCAAGTCCAATGTAGCGCCACGGTCCCTTGAATCTTTCGATATACCACGGTATCTCCTCAGGCAGATTGCCGGACCAGATGATCAGCAACTGGGAGAAGGAGAAGTAGGCCCAGACACAGACCAGCGCCATGAGCAGTTTCCCGAAATCGTGGAAATGCTTTGGCTTGAGGATGTGGTTCATCGGCTCGCGCTTGGCAAGAACGACACATACCATGATGATCAGGGCCATCGAAGCAACACCCTGACCAGCGATCGTGAGCAGTCCGAAGAGGGACGAGAACCACTCCGGGTCGAGCGACATGACCCAGTCGATCGAGGCGAAGGTACAGACAAGACCGTAGATGAGGAAGCCTGGTCCACTCCAGTTCTGGGCACTGCCAATGTTCTGCGGGTCACCGGTGGCGTCGAGCTTGTGCGAGAGTCGGCGCAGAACGATCGTCAGCAGCAGCAGAATGGCGAAGTAGATAACGGCACGCAGTGTAAAGAAGCCAGGGTTGAGCCAGGCCGTCTTCTTGGCGACGAGCGTTCGCAGCTCCTCGTTGGCAATCTGATCGATCTCTGCCCACTGGTAGATGTCCTTGATACCGACAATGATCGGCACAAAGAGAACCGCCATCAGAATGAGCGTGTGGGCTCCGGACTCGAGAATACGCCGAATCACGATTCCCCACGTCGCCCCGCCAAGGTACTGGATCATCAGCCAGCCGAGGCAGCCGAGAGCGATGCCGACCCAGAAGACATAAGCGACCAGATAGGTGTGAAAGAACATTTCACGGGCGTGCCCGGAGAGAACGAGTCCGACAACCCATCCGATCAGCCCGAACAGACCGACTCCGAACACCAGGCTCTGAAGCCGCCCCAGTTCGGACGGTGCAGCAAAATTCTTGTTCATTGGTTGCTATGACCTCCGGCAGTCTGATGCCCTTCCGTTGCATGCTCTGCCTCTTCCAGCTTCTGCCGGTCGCCCTCTTTGAGCTGATTTCCATCGGCACGCTGACTCAATTGGAGAACTCGGATGTAGGCGATCACCTTCCAGCGATCCTCGGGAGTCAACTGATCTGCATAGTTTGACATCGCCCCAAAACCGTTGGTGATCACATCATAAAAGTAGCTGGTTGGCGCCTTCCGCAACCGCTCATCATGGTATGAGGGCGGACGGCGAATGCCACGCAGGGCGATCATGCCATTGCCATCACCGAGCGCCCCGTGGCAGGGGAGACAGGAGATGTTGTAACGGTTCTGCCCACGGTCGAGAATCTGCTTCGTAATCCTGAAGGGGAGACCATCCTCGCCAACGGGTACCGCGGAGACGGGGGCCGGAGTAGCTCCCGGCACAGCCGGCGCGGCCGCTCCAGCGGCCGGTGTCGGGGAGGCTGCGGCCTGCACCACCTTCGGAGCTGACGGATTTGTGTCGATCGCTCCACGGGCAACGGTTCCTTCCGGGATCTCGCGGTGCGAGCCGGCTTCGTATGGCTCATAACGCGGATTGTCGTGCATGTCCTGGCGGCATCCCGAAGCAGCAACCGCTCCACCTGCAACCAGCAGACTCAGGATCAGCGCTCTTCCTCTATGCTTCAACATCGGTCACCTCTTTCGCTCCAAGGCCGGTCAGAAAGTTGCGAGCTCCAGCCTGATCAAACATCGGATCTTCCGACTTGATACAAATAAAGAAGGCATCCCGCGAGGCACGCTTGAAACTCGGCACATTGAATACCGGGTGATAGGGCTGCGGCAGGCGATTCATGATGATCATTCCAAGTGCGGCCCCGAAGGCGGCAAGGAGAATGGCCGTCTCAAAGATGATCGGCACGAAAGAGGGCAGGCTCAGCAGCGGTCTTCCACCAACGTTGATCGGGTAATCGATAACCGAGGTGAAGTACTGCAGTGCGAAGCCGGCCGCCGCGCCCGTCAATCCACCGAGGAGTACCGTCTTGGAGACGTGATCCTTGTGGAACCCGATCGCCTCTGACAACTCTTCGATCGGGAATGGACTGTAGGCGTTGACCTTCCGGTACCCGGCGTCGTGAGTCGCCCTGGCCGCACGAACCACCTCGGTGGGCGTGTCGAAACGGGCCATTACTCCGTAGATTGTTTGTTCTTCCTGTCTATTCATATCTCAATTTTGCCCAGGGTTGATCCTGAATGAAACATTCAACATCGAAATACTCAACATCGAAATTTTCTGCGTCAAAATATTCAATGTCCAAGCTGGCAACGGCTGACCAGTCCGCCTCGTGTCAAATACAGGGTTTGTGAGCATCACCACTCAGCGATCCTGCGTTGCCGGTCCCTTTTCAGTCGCCAAACTGTGGAACTGCTCCGCCGAGAGTCCCCTTCTCCTTCTGTGCTGCCTCATCACCTTCTTCGACCTTGGCCTGCGGCAGCATCACCTTCATCTCAAACATCGGGATGATCGGGACAAAGCGCAGGAAGAGGAACATCAGCGTGAGGAAGAGTCCAATGGTTCCGAAGAACATGCTGAAGTCGAAGAGCGACGGTGAATACATCCGCCACGATGAGGGCAGGAAGTCGCGGTGGAGGCTCATGACGATGATCACAAAGCGCTCCAGCCACATGCCGACGTTGATGAACATCGAGACAACAAAGACGACAAGGAGATTGTCACGATACTTCTTCACCCAGAGGAGCTGCGGAACAAGGATATTACAGAGGATGAGCAGCCAGTACATGTAGCCGTAGGGGCCAAACATGCGATTCTTCATCATGAACTGCTCGTAGGTGTTGCCGCTGTACCAGGCAAAGAAGAGCTCCATCAGGTAGCCATAACCGACAATCAATCCGGTCGCGAGCATGACCTTGCACATGTTGCGGATGTGACGGATCGTGATGAAATCTTCCAGATTGTAGAACTTCCGCACCGGAATTCCGATCGTCAGCACCATTGCAAATCCGGCATAGACCGCTCCCGCCACAAAGTATGGCGGAAAGATCGTCGCATGCCAGCCCGGAATGATACCGACCGAGAAGTCGAACGAGACGATCGAGTGAACCGAGAGGACGAGCGGTGTCGAGAGACCGGCAAGGAGAAGGTAGGCCGACTCATAACGGTGCCAGTGTTTGGCATCACCGCGCCAGCCCATCGAGAGGATGCCGAAGATGGCTCGCTGCCACGGCTGCTTGGCCGTGTCACGCATCGTGCCAAAATCGGGGATCAGGCCGATGAACCAGAAGATCGCCGAGACGGTCGCGTAGGTGGAGACGGCAAAGACGTCCCACATCAGCGGACTCCGGAAATTGGGCCACATCCCCATGGTGTTCGGATAGGGGAAGAGCCAGTAGTCGACCCAGGGCCGTCCGGTGTGGAGAGCTGGAAAGAGACCGGCACAGGCGACGGCGAAGAGTGTCATCGCTTCGGCAAATCGGTTGATCGAGTTACGCCAGCTCTGCCGGAGCAGAAGCAGGATGGCCGAGATGAGCGTTCCGGCGTGTCCGATTCCAATCCACCAGACAAAATTGATGATGTCGAAGGCCCAACCAACCGGAACGCTGTTTCCCCAGATGCCGACACCTTTCAGGACGAGGTAGGCAATCGTGTTGAAGAGAACCAGCGCGAGCAGAAAGGCGATGCCAAATCCAAAGATCCAGCCCTTCTGAAACCGGCGCATGAGCACCACATCGGCAATCTTGGACGTCAAGGTCTCGAAGGTGTATCCCGGCCCTATGACGGGGGGACGCGGATCGACGTATCCGTTGTTTTCGATCTTATCAGCCATGATTTGCGCCTCCTGCTTGCTGGCCACCGTGTGAATCGCCGTGGCCCTTTGCGCCGCCAAGTTCCGAATTGCTGTTCCGGATCGGGCCAAGGTAGCTGGCTCGCGGCCGGGTGTTGAGATCCGCCAGGACATCGTAGTTCCGTGGCTCATTCTTCAGTTTCGCCACGCGGCTTGCCGGATCGTTGAGGTTACCGAAGATGATCGCTTCCGTCGGGCAGGCCGTCTGACAGGCGGTCTGGATCTCACCATCGCGCACCGGGCGATTCTGCTTCTCGGCCTCGATCTTGGCCGCCTGAATACGCTGGGTGCAGAATGTGCACTTCTCCATCACACCGCGTGACCGGATGGTCACCTCGGGGTTGCGGACATTCTTCAGACTTGGCGTCTCCCAGTCTCCGTAGAGAAGATAGTTGAAACGACGCACCTTGTAAGGGCAGTTGTTCGAGCAGTAACGGGTTCCAACGCAGCGGTTGTAGACCTGGACGTTGAGCCCCTCTGCGTCGTGAACCGTCGCATTGACCGGACAGACGACCTCACAAGGAGCGTTCTCGCACTGCTGACACATCATCGGCTGGAAGTAGACCTCAGGATTGACCACACCACCCTTGAAGTAGGTGTCGATGCGCAGCCAATGCATGATGCGCCCCTTGGCGACCAGTTCCTTGCCAACCACTGCAATGTTGTTCTCAGACTGACAGGCAACGACACAGGCATTGCAACCGACGCACGCATTGAGGTCGATCGCCATACCCCACGAATAGCCGTCGTACTTCCAGTGCGGGAAGACGGTCAGCTCCTTGCCGGGCTTGTGCGCCCCGTGATGCAGGACGTGGGTGTCGTGACTATACTCTTCGAGGCTTGCCGAACGCAGAATGTGACGGGCGGTCAGGTCCTCTCCAGCGATCATGAAATCGCTCTTGATCCCGCTCGTGTCGATCGCAAAATGCTCCTGAGTCGAGGCCAGTTCGTATGAGCCGCTGCCGATCTCAAACTTGACTCCACTGTGAGCGACGAATGCCGTCTCAGCCGTGCGCAGAGTATAGGTGTTGAAACCGAGCTTCGTACCAACACTGCCGGCACGCGACCGGCCGTATCCAAGATAGACCGTGACCGAATCGTCCGGGTGGCCCGGCTGGATCCAGGCGGGCAGGGTCAGTTCACGCCCCTCGTGAACCAGCTTGAGCATCTTCGCCTGCGTATGATTGGGCTCCTCTTTTGGTGAGAGTCCAATACTTGAAGCCGTCTTCGAACTGATGATCGCGAAGTTGTCCCAGGTGACCTTGTTGATCGGCTTGGGCAGCTCCTGCAGCCAGGAATTGTTGGCAAATCGACCATCATGAACCGTCGGGTCGATCCGGAAGACGATCTCCTGGGCCACGTTTGGCACCGCTGGCAGAGAGGCGGCAAAATCGGCCTTCAGGGTGACCGGCTTCGCCGTCAGGGCCGAATTGGGAATGAAACCGTCGTGGAGCGCCTGCTTCCAGGAGGTTTCGAAATCAGCACCAAGCCGGGTCTTCCAGTAGTTGCGGATGATCTCGTAGGCAGGGATGCCCGGCTCGTTACCCATCACCGCCAGAATGTCGTGTCCATTTTTGCCACCATAGAGCGGCTGGATGAGTGGCTGGACGATACTCGCCGTGCCATCGTAGGCAAGAGCATCACTCCACCCCTCGAGGTAGTGTGACTCGGCTACGTGCCACTGACAATGCTCGGCCGTCTCATCATTGTAGAGACCAAGGTGAACGCGCACTCCGACCTTTTTCATGGCGTCGAGGAAGCTCAGATCCTTCCCTGTCCGCTCATCCTTGACAATTGGTGCATTGTAGACCGGGTTTCCACCGAGAATAATCAGCAGATCGACCCGCTCGGCATTCATATCGCGAACCAGCTCGGTGATCGATCCGGCCTGATCGACCGGATTGGCCTCGATTGGTGCGGTATAGATTACCGTGTTCCCGATCGCCCCCAGCGACGAGTTGATGGCATTGGCAATGGCGTGGACGGCAGGTGACTGATGCTCACCGGCGATGACCACCGCCTTGCCGGCACTCGCTTTGAGATCGCGAGCGACCACATCGGCCATCTTCTTCGCTTCGGCACTGAGTGCCCCGGGCGCACCAGCATTGATTCCGAGCCCGGCGGCGACCGTACGGGCAAAGGAGTCGACCTCAACCGCCCTCAATGGGAGGCGGTGATCGGCCTTGGCTCCGGTCGTCGTCATCGTACTCTCGACCATGTAGAGGCGATTCATCTCGGTCGCCCCATCTGTCAGTCGACGCCGGCTCATGAAGTCACGGGCGTAGCGTGTTGCTCCAGGTCCGTTGGTCAGGAAATCGGCATCGAGCGAGAGGACAACCGACGCATTCTCGAACCGGTAGACGGCGTTTGCCGTCTCACCGAATGCAAGAACCGCCCCGGCTCGCGCTCCATCACGACTGGCAGGCTCATAGGTATGCCATTTCGCCTGCGGAAACTGAGCCATGACCTTTCTCATCTGCTCGGCGAAGGTCGGTGAGGTGACCGTCTCCGAGAGAATCCGCAGGCCATTCCCCTGCTTGGTCCGCTGGCCATCGAGCGCCGATCGAAATCCGTTGAGGAAGTCTCCCCAGGTTCGGACATCACCAAGATAGGTCACCGACTGTGACCGGTCCGGATCGTAGAGGGAGAGCACCGAGGCCTGGGCAAACACATCCGTTCCACCCCGGGTCGGATGATCAGGATTACCCTCGATCTTCGTCGGGCGCCCTTCATTGCTCTCAACCAGCAGCCCCTGTGCAACACCGCCAAGTGTCATCGCGGTCGCGTAGAAAGACGACTTTCCGGGAACCAGACCTTCCGGCACCTTGACGTAGGGGATGACCTTCTCCTTCGGCTGCCTCGTACAGGCCGTCAGTCCGGCCAGCGCCAGTGAGGCGCTCATCAGCTTCATGAAGTTACGTCGCCCGGTCGGGTCGAGCAGAGAAGGATCGGTCTCCGGTGCATTCAGGGCCGGGAACTCGCGGTGCAGAAATTCGCGAAACCTGTCGGTATCGGCCAGCTCCTCGAGGCTGCGCCAGAACTCCCGGCCGCTTCTGCCTCGTGCCGCTTGCTCGATCTCCTCGCGTATCGGCTCTATATCGTGATGATGATCTTGATGGGACATGATCGATTTTCCGTCTCTCCGTTTACTTTACCGGAATGAACTTTACGGTCGTCTGGAATCCGTGACCTCCCTCTCCGGGCATTATCACTATCCAGATCCTCACATTGTCTGGAGGTCGCTCAACCGCCGCCGATCCGGCTCACCTCTTACCGTTTTGTCAGCGCTGACTGCCCGCTGCACTAACTTATCTCGACTTGCCGGGCCCCCGACTCGCCGGACGAGTCAACCAGCCTGCCACTCTGCGCCAAACCGCTCAATGTGCCTAACGGTGGCAGGTCGAACAGCTCGTCAGCACTGATGTTGATTGAATATTGTATTGTTTCGCCAGCTCTTTTCCCTTCACGTCCTGATCCGGCGGAGCAACCCAATCCATTTTGGTAATGTCCTTCTGCTCACGCAGCACTTTTTCAGGCGCACGATGGCAGGAGAGGCACCATTCCATCTGGAGCGATTGGGTGTTCCACATCAGCGGCATCAGGTCGACTCGACCGTGACAGGTCGAGCATCCAACGCCTTTGTTGACGTGAATACTGTGATTGAAATAGGAAAAGTCAGGAAGGTCGTGCACACGCTGCCACTCGATCGGCTTTCCCGACCGCCAGCTCTCCCGCACGATTTCAAGGTAGGGGACATTCGCAAAGAGTTGCGAGTGGCAATTCATACAGGTCTTCGTCGATGGCAGTCCAGCCGAAGCAGTCTTCTCAACCGTCTGGTGGCAATAACGGCAGTCGATGCCATCATCACCAACGTGATGCTTGTGCGAAAACTGAACTGGCTGCTGACGGGCGACAAAGGCCTGGGTAACGTATGTAGTCCGATTAAAATTCAGAATGAACCAGAGGGCCCCACCTGCGATAAGACCAACCAACACGATGCTAAACCGCGCAAGCGTATTCGCGCTGCGGGGAAAGATCTGTGGCATATTTTGACCTCCAACATCAAATCCTGTGGCTTTTTTGGCCACGGTTTAGATTCATTTCTTCCTGTTCGCTCTATCTCTGCGAAGCTTGTGAATTTTCGTATTTGAAGTAAAGCCGAATATTCCATTCTGACCGGAAAAAAGTCAAGTCCGCATGACTTCTGCGGACTTGATAAGATCATAATTGTGTAAATTTTTCTCCAGAGTGGAGATCCGGAGTGGTCGAGGGGTGGTCAGCGCGGGTCTGACCAGAGCTGATTGACGACCTTGATTAGGACAAGAGCACTGCTGACAAAGACAGCGAGCAGAAATAGGGCGACCTGCGTCCGGCCGTAGAGGAAGTTCCCGACAGTAAAGAGGGATGACCAGATGACGATCGATCCGGCAACCCAGCCGAGAAGAGCGGTCGGCATGCTCTCGCCACGCTGGGCCAGTTCATCCTTGGAAAGGCCGGCCGCTTGCCTGACCGATCCCCAGCCCGGCCCGGCAGGTCGCACCTTGCGGTAGAACTCGATGAGAGTCTCACGGCTCGTCTGCGGTGCCAGATAGGCGGCCGCAACCCAGCAGATGGTCGTCGCGAGGATGGTCAGAATCAGTCGCCAGGCTGATGTGGTGTGGTAGAGATCCTGCCGCTCGAGGAACAGAAAGATTACCGATATGACAAAAGAGCTGATCATGGCGACGACTTCGCACCAGGCATTGACGCGCCACCAGAACCAGCGCACAAGATAGAGAAGTCCGGTTCCGGCACCGACCTGAAGAATGATGTCGAAGGAGTCCTTGGCACTGTCGAGAACAAAGACGAGTCCCGAGGAGAGGAAGAAGAGGAGGACGGTCACAAGGCGTCCCACGCCAACATAGTGGCTCTCCGTCGCATCTTTCCGGATAAAACGTCGATAGAAGTCATGAACGAGATAGGAGGCTCCCCAGTTGAGGTGGGTCAGAATCGTCGAGGAGTTGGCCGCGACAAGACCGCCCACCATGAGGCCGACAAAGCCGACCGGGAGAAACTTGAGCATGGCCGGATAGGCGATGTCATGCCCGATCAGGGCCGGGTCGAGATGGGGAAAGGCGGCCTGGATATCCGAAAGCTGGGGATAGACCAGCAGCGAGGCCAGCGCGACAAGGATCCATGGCCAGGGGCGGAGGACGTAATGTGCGACATTGAAGAATAGAACAGCAGCAAGGGCATCCTTCTCAGATTTAGAGGCAAGCATGCGCTGCGCAATGTAGCTCCCGCCACCCGGTTCGGCACCTGGATACCAGACGGCCCACCACTGGACGGCGATCGGCATGATGAAGACCGCCAGAGCGATATCCCAATTATTGGTAAAGTCGGGAAGAATATTGAGGTAGTTGATGCCATTGGGTCCGGGCATCGCTTCAAGCCTGGTAACGAGACCGGAGAGGCCACCGACGGCTGGATGGCCAAGGGCAAACCAGGCAGCAGCCGTGACAGCCGTCATCTTGATGAAGAACTGGATCATATCGATCACCAGTACTCCCCAGAGTCCGGAATGGGCAGCAAAGACGACATTGAGCACGCCAACGAAAGCGAGGGTCTGCCAGCGCTCGAGTCCAAAGAGGACTCCGGCAATCTTGCACGCGGCGAGATTGACCGTCGCCATGATCAGGCAGTTGAAGAGGAGTCCCAGATAGATCGCGCGGAAGCCACGCACGGCAGAGGCAGCACGTCCCGAGTAGCGAATCTCATAGAACTCGAGATCGGTCAGGACACCTGAACGGCGCCAGAGACGGGCATAGAAGAAGACGGTTGAGACACCGGTCAGGACGAAGGCCCACCAGACCCAGTTGCCGGCAACCCCCTGACGGCGGACGATGTCGGTGACCAGGTTGGGGGTGTCACTGCTGAAAGTCGTCGCGACCATCGAGAGGCCGGCCAGCCACCACGGGACCGAACGACCGGACGCAAAATACTCCGAGGTATCTTTCGAGGAACGACGGGCAAAGAAGAGGGCCGGGGCGAAACAGATCGCGACGGCCAGAAAGGCAATAATCCAGTCAGCCAGACTCAGGTGCATCAGCCAGATCCTTTCGGAATAGTGAAGTTGTATGGATGGCGAGTCTACTCCCGCCACCTGTCGATGTCGAGAGTTATCGACGTGAAATATTATCGAAGTGAAAGTCCGGGACGAACCTGTTCGGGCCTCACTCAGGCCAGGCGTGACGTGGATATCGCCGGCTCAGTTCCCTTCTCACCTGCGGGTAGGTTCGTTGCCAGAACCCCGCCAGATCGGTCGTCACCTGCACCGGACGATTGTTGGGGGCGAGAAGATGAAGAACAAGCGGCACACGCCCCTCACCAATCCGAGGCCCCTCCTTCATTCCGATAAAGTCCTGCAGTCTCGAGGCAATCCAGGGCGCCTGGTCCCGTTCGTAATTGATGCGGACATTTCTCCGTCCAGCCAGATTGACCGACTCCGGGGCCAGAGTATTGAGAAGGTGCTGTTTCGCCGGGGGAATCATCTGGCGCAGGGCATTGATGAGACCGCCGCGACTGGTGGCTGAACGGAGCTCGGCAAAACTTCTCCTGCCGGTACAGAGACTGGTCAGCGCCGCATCGATATCCGCTTCGCCAAGATCGGTCATCTCCCGTTCGGGAAAGTGCCAGCCGACAAAGGCAATTCTCCAGAGGAAGCGATAGACGTCATCGGGCTCGGCAAACTTCTGCCAGCCGGCGTTGAGCGCGGCGGCGGCGAGGAGACGCTGCACCTCCGGGTGACTGGAATCGGGCGCACGTCGTTCATCGATCACCAGTTGATCATAGAGCATTCGCTCGGCGACCTCGACCCGTTCCGGACCGTCATTCCAGCGGGCCTCGACCGTTTCGCGAAGGGAGTCCCCGGGGAGATCGATCAACCAGTCTGGTTCGATTGCGCTGGCCAGATTGACCTGGTATCGCTCCGAACCCTGCCGTTCGCGCCGCTCCTCCGCATCGACGGCCACCAGGTACTCGGCGTCACGGACCACCGAGCGCGGGGCAAGAACGGCTCCGGCACCAGAGGCAAGGATCAGCTCGCCGGCCGGGTCACGCAGGTGGCGCCGCCGGGCTACCCGGTCAGGATAACCGGTAAGGATCGAGATCTGCAGCGCCTCTTCACGCTCACGGTTTAAGCCCCTCGTGCGGTTTGAGCGAGGAGCAAAACGGAGCAACTGCCGGCGAACCCGGTCGACGGCCTGGAGCGCGCCAGCATCGAGATCCGGACTGCTCTGACTGGCTTCAAACAGTTCGAGCCTTTCGAGCAGGTCTGAGGAGCCAAAGTGGGATGGCCCCGCCGTCTTTCGGCTGATGGAGGCACCTGATCCGCCCAGCCCGCGTGGGGCGAGGATATCACGTTCACCAAGCAGCGCAGCAATGGTACAGGCCTCATCGAAGACCCCTCTCTGGCGGGCCTCGACCAGCATCCGCCCCTGCCGGGGGTGGACCGGAAATCGGAGCATCTCCCTTCCGATCGCCGTCAGGCTCCCCCCACCATCGAGTGCGCCAAGACGGCCAAGAAGCCTTGCCGCAGCATCGAGGGAGGCTGCAGGTGGCGGCTCGAACCAGTTGAACCCGGCCAGATCCGCACCACCGGAGATCCCCAGAGCATGGAGCGAAAGCAGCGCCTCGGCCAGATCCTCGCGGGCAATCTCGGGGGTTCGATAGCGTGGTCGGGCCTGAAAATCGGCAAGCGTATAGAGCCGGCGACAGACTCCGGGCCGGGTTCTACCGGCCCGCCCGGTGCGCTGAATAGCGGCCGCCTGACTGATCCGTGAGACTTCAAGCCGCGGGACTCCCGACCAGGGTGAATGGCTGGACTCGCGTGCCAGACCTGAGTCGATGACAGCCACGACGCCATCGATGGTCACCGAACTCTCTGCAACATTGGTCGACAGAATCACCTTCCGCTGCCGGGCCGGGCGAACGGCAAGGTCCTGACCCTCAGGTGAAAGATCGCCATGGAGCGGGAGCAGCAGCAGATCGTGGCGCCTTGCCAGATCCGCACAGGACTCCAGTGCCCGCCGTATCTCCGCTGCACCCGGCAGAAAGACGAGCATATCCCCATCGATCTTCTCTTCGAGCAGACGCCCGATAGCCGAAGAAACCTGGGTCGCTAGTGGCCGATCGTCCGGTCGCTGGAGATGCCCGGTCTCCACCTCATACTGTCGTCCCGGTACAACTATTGGCGCGGGGGTCTCCAGATATTCGGCAATGGGTCCGGCATCGAGGGTTGCCGACATGACGACCAGCCGAAGATCAGGTCTTTCCCCCTGCTGCAGGCGGCGCAGCAGGGCCAGCACCAGGTCGGTCTGAAGATGTCGTTCGTGGAATTCGTCGAGGATGACGATCGCGACATTGGCGAGATGCGGATCGCTCAGCAGACGGCGTGTCAACACACCTTCGGTCAGAAAACGGAGGCGGGTGCGGGCCCCGCCAACCTCATCAAAACGTACTGCATAACCGACGGTCTCACCAAGTGGCTCTCCAAGCTCAGCCGCGACGTGGCGAGCCGTCATTCGTGCGGCAAGCCGACGCGGCTCGAGAACCAGCACTTCACCATCACCAGCCAGGGATGAGCCGAGGAGCGCCGGCGGAACCCGGGTCGTCTTCCCTGCTCCCGGCGCCGCCTGCAGCAGAATATTGCGGCAAGCCCCAAGCCTCTCGATGATGGCCGGGATATAACCGTCGATCGGTAAGTCTCTCTTTTGCCCCATGCACTCCCTGTTCCCGCCCTGGAAGATCCGGAAGGGGCAAGGCCACCGCTCAATGCCCCCCAGATCATTCGATATCACGAGACCAGTCTTTGTTTACTCTTGATTCTCGCCGCCTGAAGATCTCTGCTCACTTCAGAACCTCTTCAGCCGTTACCCGCGCCGGCTGGGCCGGGTCCGACGTTCTGATCAGTGCGACCAGATCGAGAAGCTGCTGCAGCGTGAACTTTGCACCATTACCGCTGGGGCAACCCGACTCGGCAAGACGATCGATACTGGTAACCTCTTCGCGCAGATAGCTTCTTGAGACCGGAGGCAGAGTCGTCGTGTCAAAGATCCGGTAGGTCTTCTCATCCTCATCACGGAGAATACCCGAGATGATCGCTCCCGATTTCAAACGAAGAGTAACTCTGGCGTAACGGCCATCGGTCGAGCTCGCCGGCGTGACGATCCGCCGGAGAATCGTTGCTGGTGGCTCACTGCTGAGACGACTCAGATCCGAGCCAACCTTGCCACCGCGGCCGTGGAGCGTGTGGCATACACGACAGTTGGCGAGATTGGACGGATCAAAGAAGATGGCCTCACCGGCCTGCCAGTCACCAGCCATAGCGACAGCTGCGCTGCCAGCAACCGTTGAAGTCGTCGGTGCAGCTGCCGGAGTGCTCACAATCCCCCTAACATCTGGCTTAACATCGGGCTTAACATCGGGCTTGGTAGTGGTATCTCCTGTTGGGGGTGCCAAATGGGGATCAAGCCGATCGGTCTTTGCGGGAGCATCCACTTCGCGGTTGACCGAGAGCAGATAGGCGACCAGTTGTGAAATCTGCACCTGACTCAAGGACTTCACAAAGGCCGGCATCGCCGTTCCGGGTATCCCATCTCTGATGATCCGCGACAGCTTGGCGGCTGAATATTCTCTATTACGCAGTCGCGGCGCACCACCTCCAACTCCATCGGTGCCGTGACAGTAAGCCATCCCACAGGATCCGGCAAAGACCCGCCGCCCGGAAGCGGCCATCTCGGATCGCTGCGGAGAGGTCTTCTCAACCGGCTTCGCCGGCGTAGACTGTGTCTGCCCGGCACTGCCCGAGGGGCGGAGATAACTCAATCCGATCAATGCCACCGCTGCGACCAGCAGCAGGAATCTCCATCTCTTCCGATCGACCATTGTGAACATAGGACATTCTCCTGCCATACTTGGGCTACTTCTGTGGCAACGCGAAGACGACCAGTGTCGAAGCCTTCTCCGGAAAACTCTTCTCGGCTTCGGGCCAGATGACCGGCGTCAAGCCTCCGACGAGCGAACCCATCCCGGTAGGTACGGCAACATACTGCCGACCATTGACCGCATAGGTGACCGGTGATCCGGTGACACTTGCTCCCGCGTTGAATGCCCAGAGCTTCTTCCCCGACGTCGCATCGAGGGCAAAGGCCTCGCCCATGACATCACCAGAGAAGATCAGATCGCCACCAGTTGAGAGAAGCGAGGCCACATTGAGGTAACGGGTCTCGTAACGCCACTTTCGCTCTCCCGTCAATGGATCGTAGCCATCGATATGGCCTGTGGCCGGCTTACCCTGCGGGGCGACAAAGGTCATCGAACCGCCAAAGAGCGGCTGCCCCTCTTTTGGCTCCATCTTCTGCGGCTTGATCACATTGCAGATCTCCCACCCGATGTTGTACCAGAGGCGTGTCCGCGGACTGTAAGTGGAGTGGTCCCAGTTGCGGCCACCGGCCGCACTCGGACAGACATAGGTCTCCTTGTCGGCCGGTACCGGCTGCATCCCTACCGGCCGCCCTTTGGCGTCGACTCCTTTCAGCCAGGTCAGCAGATCGACGTGCGGATAGGCGTTGAGGTACTTGCCGGTCACCCGGTCGAGAACCCACGTGTAGCCACCTTTGTTGGCGTGAACAAGCAGCTTCTGCTTTCCGCCCCCCTTCTCCGCCGGCTTCTCATAATCGATCAGCACGCACTCATAGGCTGAGTCGAAATCGTACATATCGTGCGGCACCTCCTGATAGTGCCACTTCAATCGGCCCGTATCAGGATCGAGGGCAACGATCGAGTTCGAGTAGAGATTGTCCCCCTTGCGGTACTCGTCGTAGAAATCGGACGATGGATTGCCGACCCCCCAGTAGAGCAGGTTGAGCTCCGGGTCGTACGACCCGACGAGCCAGGTCGGCGCACCTCCATACTTGAGCATGCGCGGATCCCAGGTCTCTGACCCTGGTTCTCCAGGCGCCGGAATGGTGTAAAAACGCCAGAGATGCCGGCCCGTCGCCGCATCAAAGGCATTGAGATAACCGCGATGCGCGTGCTCTCCACCCGTCACTCCAACGACAACCTTGTCACGAACGATCAGCGGCGCCGAGGTGATATTGCATCCGCACTGGCGGACATCCTCCACTTCGATCTGCCAGAGCTCTCTTCCCGTCTTTGCCTCGAGCGCGACAACGTGATTGTCGATCGTCCCGAAATAGACGCGCCCATGCCCGATCGCCAGCCCCCGCGAACCGACCTGGTAGGGGAACGGAAGATTGGGCAGCTTGTAGTAGTAGCGCCACAGAACCTCTCCCGTCGCCGCATTGAGCGCAAAGATACGGTTCATCGGCCCCATCAGGTACATGACTCCATCGGCAACTATCGGCGTAGCGTTCAATCCACCCCGCAACTCACCCGTCTGAAAGATCCAGGCCGGGGCAAGCTGGCCGACATTCCCGCGGTTGATCTGATCGAGGGAACTGAACCGGTGGGCGCTGTAGTTGCCACCATAGCTGAGCCAGTTCTGCGGCTCACGATCAGAGTTGATCAGACGCTCCCAAGTCACCTCCTGCCCGCTGACCGTCACGGTCAAGATCAGAACCAGAAGAAAGATCCATCCCGTCTCTCTTTTCATGAAGTCGATCCCCATCTTTGATAAATTCTAATGATCTAATCAATACTGAAGTGATGAAACCCACCGCGCCGGATGAAGAATCAGGCGTCGATGGCAGGCGTTTCACCGTGACATCCATATCGCAACCGCACCCGGCAAATCGCTACTTTGCGGCAAACTGACGGTGTGGTGTCAACCGGTAATGCTCCGCAATGAGATCGGTGCCGAAATCACCATTGAAATCGCGCCATACCGAGTGGATATGGTTCGCATTGTTCTGTGTATCGTCATACTCGATCAGGAAAGTCGGCCCCTGGACCCGGTAATAGTGGTAATCGCCACGATTGATTCCACCAGCCCAGGCAAAAGTGATCTTCTCGATCCCGCCACCACTCAGCTTTGCCCGGCGTGCTGCCGCCACCTCTTCGGGCATCCGGCCGAGATAGACCTCGATCAGCTTCATCAATTGCTTTCTCTGGGCGGGGTTGAGGGCCGCGGCAGCCAGCCCCTCCGGCTTGAGTGGATCGACCTTACGGCTGTTCATCGTCAGGATGTCGGCAGGTGCCTTCTCCTGATAGATGGCGACGGACCGCTGCTTCTCATCGAGCGACTGGATGAGCGCTCTTGCTTCGTCCTCCTCTCCGGCGAGAGTGCGCAGGCCTTTGCGTGGACCTTCGCGAACCTCGGCCGGATTCGATCCCATGAAGAGTGGCGCACTCGCGACGAGCTCGCTGCCGACGACCGTCACGTTTACCGACAGGTGATGGCCTTCAAAACGCCAACCCCAGGGGCTCTTCGGCGATGGCGTTCCAAAGATCGAAACATAATAGAGTTCAGGATCGCGCGGATGGATACGTTTCACCCCCTCCAGCTCGAAGAGCACCGGCTCGAGGCTGATGATCGTTGTCGCCTTCTGGTATCCGGCTACTCCCAGACCTGTCCGAAGAAAGTCCATGGCCAGTCTCCGCTGCTTCTCATCGAGATCCTTCAGTGGTACTCCAAAACGTGACCGCGGCACAAAGAAGAAATCCTTCCGCTGCTCATCCTCAAAACGGAAGAGGGCTTTGGTCCGCTGATCGGCATTGAGCGTGGCGATGAAGGCGTTGGCGCTGGCGGCCATGGCCACCGCGGCACGCTGCCTGGCAATCGCCCGGCTCACACCGTATCCAAGCAGTGAGACCATCACTCCGATCAGGACGGCCACTCCGACAGCCCTGCCTGCACTTCGACCTGCACTACGAATCGATCTCATAATTATCCTCTCAATTTCTGTTGATCTCTTCTATTTCCGTAGATCACTGATCCACCCTGACAGTAACTGCCTGGTATTATTTCAAGGATCTCCTGGATTGAGACCCTCTTGGGTTGAAAAAATGACTGAATCATATAATGACTTAATCAAGATCTGTCGTATTACGACCGATAAATCCACACTGATCAAGACTGTTGGGCGAAACTCTATTCCTCACGCCCCGACAAGTCAATATTCTCTCTGCTCGCCGAATAGAAATCTGTCGGCAACCGGTCTGCTTGCCAATCTCATATCTCTGCGGTATCTTCCCCCCGTTTGGCAATCAATCCCCGTTTTGCAATCAACCGAGGAGCCCCCTGCTTATGACTCCCTTTGCTTTTCGAAATCTTTGTCGCTCAACTGCAGCGGTCGCCAGAAGATCCACTGGCTTTGCCAGTCTCGTCTGCCTTCTTCTCCTTTTTACAGGAGGTAAAGCACAGACCAATCCATTTCTGGGGAAGTGGGATATCACTGGTGAGGGACGCTATGGCAATTACACCTACTGGCTGGAGATTCGCGAAGAGAACGGCCAACTGAGCGGGACATTTCTCAACCGCCGTGGGAGTGTGCTGCCCCTCCCGGAGGTAGCGATCTCGGACGGCGAGCTGGTCTTCTCGATCGGTGCAGCTCCGGGTCAGCCAAAGCCGGTTCATCGCGCTCGCGTCGAAGAGGGCCGACTTCTGGGCCGACTGATCACTGGAGTAACCGACGTCGAGGAGATTCCCTGGATCGGTCTGCGTCCACCACAATGGGGTGATCACAATGCAAGCGATAAACGCCACCGTTACGGTACCCCGGTTCAGCTCTTCAACGGAGAGAATCTGCAGAACTGGCTGCTTCAGGATCAGGAAAGGCCCTCTGGCTGGACGATCGTCGATGGAGCCATGACCAATGAGGCCAAGGCCAACAATCTCATCTCGAAGCACCAGTTCGAAGACTTCCGGGTAATCGCCGAATACAAGATCGAACCGAAGAGCAACAGCGGGATCTTCCTCCGTGGCCGGTACGAGGTACAAGTGGTCGACGACGCTGGTCAGGAGGCATCGAAACTTGGCCATGCGGCACTTTACAGCCGGGTCAAACCGACACTCAATGCCAGTCTCCCCGCCGGAGTCTGGCAGACGCTCGAGGCGATCATCGTCGGGAACCGGCTCACCGTGACCCTTAACGGTAAACGGGTCCACGACAACATCGTCATCGAGGGCATTACTGGCGGAGCACTCGATAGTCGAGAAGCCTCTCCCGGTCCGATCATGATCCAGGGGGATCACGGCAAGGTCACCTTCCGTCGCCTTGTCGTCACCCCAATCATCAGACTGAAGTAGTCAACCGCAAATGAAACAGGTCAGCCTTCCGCGACGCCTCCTCATTCAGGTGGCCGTCGCGATAATCCCCGTCCTCATTGGTACTCTCGGTTATCACTTCATCGAGGGATGGAGCCTCTTCGATGGGCTCTACATGACGGTCATCACCCTTGCGACGATCGGCTATGGCGAAGTGCGGGAACTGAGCGCTGAGGGGCGGATCTTCACCATCGGTCTGAT
The DNA here is from genome assembly GCA_903862855.1 of uncultured Acidobacteriota bacterium. Classification (GTDB taxonomy): domain Bacteria; phylum Acidobacteriota; class Blastocatellia; order RBC074; family RBC074; genus CAIOZW01. The sequence goes on along the minus strand of CAIOZW010000036.1, from coordinate 6,529 downwards.
CGTGGTCGGAGTAATCCTCGTCGGCTACCTGATCTCAAATCTGACCAAGGCGCTGATCGAGAATGAGATTGCCGCCGCGTTTGGGAGGCGCAGATTGTACAAGGATATCAGCCAACTCAACCAGCACTTTATCCTCTGTGGGGCAGGTCGTGTCGGAGCACGGATCATCGATGAGCTTCGAAAGAAGGGAGTCGACTTCCTGGTCATCGAACGCGATGAAGCCGCCGCCGAGAGGCTGCTCCAGGAGGGAGTCCTCGTTCTAATGGGTGATGCAACCTCGGAGACGGTTCTCGAGGGGGCCCGCATCCGGACTGCCCGGACGCTGATCACTGCCGCCTCGACCGATGCCGAGAATGTCTACATCGTCCTCACGGCGCGAGGACTCAATCCGGATATCTACATCGTCGCCCGTGCCAACGATGCCCCAGCCGAACGGCAGCTCATCCGCGCCGGTGCCAACAAGGTCGTCTCCCCGGTGCTCATCGGCAGTCACCGCATGGCCCAGGCAGCCCTCTCTCCGGCAGTCGCCGACTTTATCGAGCTGACGACCATGACCGAGTCGCTCGACCTCTTCTTCGATCAGGTCCCGATCTCCAAAGGATCGGTCCTCGATGGAGTAAAGCTGAAAGACTCCGGGATTCGCTCATTCCAGGTCATGATTGTCGCCATCACCCCGGGCGACGGACAGATGGTCTTCAATCCGGAAGGTGAACAGCAGCTTTGGGCTGGTGATCTTCTCATCGCGATCGGTGATCACGCCGGTCTGGCCCGCCTGGCAGACCTCGCCTCTGAAGTTGGCCGTCGGTCTACTTCAAAACCCTGACCATTGGCCACGGCAGATGAGTGACGAGGGCGCGACGTTGGACCGATTATGGGATGGAGAGTGTTGATAAACCCCTCTGTCGATCCACCTCTCTCCAGTAACAATTCCGGACCTCTGATAAAAAAAGCGACCCACTGAACATTAATCTTGTCTTCAACCTCAGATTATGATTAGAATGACTTGGCTGGATCGACGTGACCGCTCCCCCCGTTTTGGCGTGTCACCAGGAGCTATCTACCAGCTTACCCCTAAACTGATTCAACCGTAATTATCACCTGACAGGATTAAAATCCACCCCCGTCGTCAGAAGGCAATCAGGCTTAGCACAAACGGAAGAGAGCATCATGACCAATTTCCTGCCCTTCTCAATGCCTGACATTGGCGAGGAAGAGATTGCCGAGGTCGTCGATTCATTGCGTTCGGGATGGTTGACATCGGGTCCAAAGACACAGATCTTTGAGATGGAGTTTGCCCATTTCCTCAGCCGACGGGTAAAGGCACAAGAACAAACAGAGCCGGTTCAGCCCTTGCAGGCCCTGGCGGTCAATTCCGCTACCTCTGGACTGCATCTGGCCCTCGAAGCGATGGGGGTTGGGCCTGGGGATGAGGTGATCACTTCACCCTATACCTTCACGGCGACTGCAGGAGTGATCCGTCACCTCGGTGCCAATCCGGTCTTTGTCGACATCGATCCGGTGACGCTCAATATCGATCCACGCAAGATCGAGCGGGCAATCACTGAGAGAACGAAGGTCATCCTGCCCATTCACATTGGGGGCCTCGCCTGCGAGATGGAGCCGATAATTGAGATTGCCCGGCGCCGGGGATTGAAGGTAGTCGAAGATGCCGCGCATGCGCTCCCTTCAACATATCGCGGCCATCTCGTCGGCACGCTCGAGAGTGATGCGACCGTTTACAGCTTCTACGCGACAAAGGCAATCACCACCGGCGAAGGTGGAATGATCGTCACCCGGGATCCTGAGGTAGCCAATCGCTGCCGGGTCATGCGACTGCACGGCATCAATCTGGATGCCTTCGACCGAAACAGCTCGACCAAGCCATCGTGGCATTACGATGTCGTCGCCCCAGGCTTCAAGTACAATCTGACCGATCTGGCTGCCGCGATTGGCATCCAGCAGTTGAAGAAGGCTTGGAGTTTTCAGGAACGGCGGGCCCTGATGGCCAGACGGTACAATGACGAGCTGCGGGATCTTCCGACCATTCTTCCGGCTGGGGCTCCAGACGGTGATCTCCACTCGTGGCAGCTCTACATTCTGCGACTCGACCATTCGATCCGGATCACGCGTGAAGATTTCATCAAGCAGATGGCCCGGCGAGGAGTCGGTTGCAGCGTACATTTCATTCCGCTCCACCTGCATCCCTACTGGCGGGAGACCTATCACTTGCAACCACACCACTTCCCGGCGGCCTGGCGGGCCTTTGAGAGAGTGGTCAGTCTGCCACTCTACACGAAGATGTCCGACGATGATCAGACAAGGGTCATCGAGGCGGTCCGTGAAGTGGTCGATCTCGCGGCAGCACTTCCACAGAACAGCCTGATCTACAGTACCGCGTGCTCCGATTGATCCGGTCAAAATTCCAGTAACGACTCCACCAGGATCCGCACCGGGCACAGCCACACTAAACCGGAGTTGTCTTTAATGGTCCGGACTGGTTAGTGTGCGCCCGGAAGGACGAGGTGACGAAGCGACCTGGCAGGCGAAGCAGCAGAGGATTCCTGCCTGTCGCCCGCGGCTACCCAGTCAGGCCCTGGTCGAATTTCGAGAAGAGGGCGAACTGCTTGCAGAGCAGGCCGATCCCGAATGATACTATTCATCGCGCAGATTCCGGCCAGGATCAAGTAGTGATCTGGCCTATCTTGATCGAGCCTCGACGATTACCGACCTGTGGCTGATGGTCCGGACATATGTCATGGTCCCTGCCCTCCGGTAGCGTTTATTTTTAGAGCAACATACCCCCGATGAAGAGTATCAAGCAGTTTCCAGAGGCAGCCCCCGGCGTGAGCGACGGTTCACGGCCGAATGGAAGATCTCCCAATCCGATCAGCCACCTCATATCCAATGTGGTTCTGCGCCAGCCAGTTCAGAACTGGGTTTTAAGCCGGCGCACCCAGATTCTCATCGACGGGATGATCTGTGCGTCATCCTTCATCATTGCCCACCTGCTGCGTTTTGATGGCTGGCCGCCAGGGATGGACAATGACCGTCTGCTGCTGCTCCTCCCCTATTTGCTCGTCGCCCGGATCGGAGTCAACTATCTCTTGGGTCTCTACCGGCGTGTCTGGCGCTACATCAGCATTCACGACAGTTTTCACCTCGCCTGGTCGGTTGGAATCGTCTCGCTGGTCATGCTCTCGATCCGGCTCATCTTTGCCAACCAGATTCGCATTTTGACCGTGCCGATCAGCATCGTCATCATGGATTTTCTGCTGACCGTATCAGGGATGCTCGTTGCACGTTTGAGCTGGCGCATTACAGTCGAGAAAGCAAACCGGGTTCGACGTCAGACGGACGGTATGCAGTCAAGAACCCTCCTCATTGGAGCCGGAGATGCCGGGATCATGGCCTTACGCGAGATTGTCCGGCGCGAGGATCTCGGGCTGCGCGTGATCGGATTTCTCGACGACAATCCGAACAAGCGCGGGACGGTCATCCAGGGTGTCTCCGTGCTGGGGACGACTTCCGACCTTGCCCAGGTGGTTCGGCGGGAGGGCGTAGAGCAGATCATTATCACGATCGCCAACGCCCGTCGCCGGACGATCAGAAGGATCATCGACCTTTGCGATGGCACGGGTCTGCCGGTGAGAATCATCCCTGCTCTTTATGAGATTCTGGGTGACCGGGTGACGGTCAGCAATGTCCGGGGAGTAGAGATCGAGGATCTGCTTGGACGCGATTCGGTCAACATCGATGACTGGCTCGAAGGCAATCGTGCCGTTTACCGTGGCAAGAGGATTCTGGTAACCGGTGCGGGTGGATCGATCGGTCGCGAACTCAGCCGGCAGCTCATGATACTGGAGCCGGCGCAGATCATCATCCTCGACAAGGATGAGAATTCGGTCTTCGAGGCGGAACGGGAGCTGCTTGGCCGGATCAGGAGTGACCAGACCGACCCGGGCGCCCTGATTATTCCGGTCATCAGCGATCTTCGCTTTTCAGGTCAACTGGGGCTGGTCTTCGAGCGGTATCAACCGCAGATCGTCTTTCACGCTGCCGCACACAAGCACGTTCCATTGATGGAGAGCAATTCGTGTGAGGCGGTTCTCAATAATATCATCGGGACGTCGAGGCTGCTCGACGCGGCGGCGGCAGCGCAGGTCGAAAGATGCGTCATGGTCTCGACCGACAAGGCCGTCAACCCGACCAACATCATGGGGGCAACCAAAAGGGTCGCCGAGCTGATGTTCCAGTCACAGGCACGACGCTCGCAGCGGGAGGGGCTGCCGACAAGCTATTCCTGCGTCCGCTTTGGAAATGTGCTTGGCAGTCGAGGCAGCGTCATCCCGATCTTTCGGGAGCAGATCCGAAGCGGAGGGCCGGTCACTGTCACCCACCCGGAGGTCGAACGCTACTTTATGACCATCCCTGAGGCGGCTCAACTGATTATCCAGGCAGGAGCACTGGGCCGGAAAGGCGAGATCTACCTGCTCGACATGGGCGAGCCGGTCAGGGTCGTCGATCTCGCCCGCGACATGATTCACCTCTCGGGTCTCACCCCCGGCGAAGACATCGATATCAAGTTCACCGGACTCCGACCCGGAGAGAAGCTCAAGGAGGAGCTGCTGATCGCCGAAGAGGGTGCGCAGACTACGATCTATGAGAAGATATTTATCGCTCCACCACTTGAGTATGACTTTGAACAACTGGCGGGATATCTGATGGAGCTGGGTCAGGCCGCCGAGTCGGGTGCGGAGGCAGAGATCCAGACCATCTTCACGAGGATGGGGATCGGCTTCCGACCGGGCAATCCCAACACCGCAAGTTAATGTTGCAAGCCAGGAGAAGAATTCAGACTGTATGAAGACCATATCTGGACGGTCGATCAAACTGATTCTGCTGATTATTGCCGCAGCCGGACCTCTTCTGGCGACAACCTTAGAGTTGAGCAGAGAGACAGAGCCGCGCACCCTTGGACGAGTCTTCACACGGCTGCGCTCAGGTCGTCCCGTGACCGTCGCCTTTCTTGGCGGAAGCGCGACCTCGGGACGAAGTGCATCACAACCGGAGAAGAGCTCTTTCCGCGCCCTGGTCGGGCAATGGTTGCGAACCCAGTATGTGGGCACCAGAATCGAGAGCGTCGATGCCTCCGTTCCTGGAACCGGAGCGGTCTATGCGACCCTCCGACTGCGCCGCGATCTCCTCTCCTACAAACCCGACCTGGTCATCTTTGAATGCTCACGTGAAGACCAGACTGCCGATCAAAAGGTGATCGGCAAGGCCGTTGAAGGAATTCTTCGTCAGCTACTTGTGCAGGCTGAACCGCCGGAGATCCTTATGCTGCTTCCGCCTGAACCGGAGGGGAAGCCGGCCTCGGCCATCTATCAGACCCTCGCCGATCACTACGCGATAGCGACGCTCGATCTTCATCGCTCACTCTCAAACGACAACCCCACGGAGCTCCCCTGGAATCGGGCTGGTGAGTTGACCGACAGGGGACATCGCCTCATCGCCAGCCAGATCATCCTCCAGCTTCAGTTTCAGGCCCGTCTTCCGGTCACGCCAATCGCCCGCCGACTTCCCCAGCCACTCTTCAGCGACGAGTTGAACTATGGCGAACTGAAGGTTCTTGCCGAGTATGCAAATGGGAAAGGCTGGAAGAAGAGACCGAATCGTAATCCGCAGCTGCCAACAGCACTCGCGACAAGCGATCAGCCGGGTTCAACCATTGAAACGATCTTCGAGGGGACGGTCGTCGGACTGACCTGGCTACGTGGACCAAAGGCAGGAATCTTTGAGGTACTGATCGACGGGAAGCCGGCTCCGGCGCCATTGACGAGGATCGATGGTTATGCGGAAAAGGAGGCGATCGGAACGGCCATCATTGCCGGCGGCCTCGGTCTTGGTGAGCATCGCCTGACGATCCGCCTGCTTCCCGATCGACCTGACCGTCGTCGCTCCACCGAAGTCAGACTCGGCTACCTGCTCGTCGGCGGTCAGCGTCCGGAGCGTCTCTGACTGGACGGGAAGATGGCACTCTGCCACTCCCCCGGTTGGAGCTCTCCCAAGTCCCACTCTCCGACCCTGATCCTGATCAGACGAAGCGTCGGCAATCCAACTGCCGCAGTCATTCGCCGCACCTGCCGATTTCTGCCCTCGCTGATCGTCAGCCTGATCCAACTGGTGGGAATCGATCTGCGCACCCGTATCGGCGGATGGCGATCCCAGAGAGGCCCCGGATCGGTCGCGACGGCGCGCGCCGGCCTGGTCATTCCATCCCGCAACAGCACCCCGCTCCTTAACTGAGCGAGTGCGGTCTCATTGACCATTCCCTCGACCTGCACAAGATAGGTCTTCTCAAGTTTATGGTGCGGGTCGGTGATCTGATGTTGCAGTCGACCCTCATCGGTCAGGACCACCAGCCCCTCACTATCATAATCGAGTCGGCCAGCCGGATAGACTCGTGGGAGGTCGATGAAATCACCGAGCGTCTGGCGTCCCTCTCCATCTGTAAACTGGCAGAGAACCT
>CAIOZW010000035.1 GCA_903862855.1 uncultured Acidobacteriota bacterium | reverse complement strand
CTTGACCTGGTGACCGATGGCACACATGAGGTGCGTCTTGCCAAGACCTACCCCGCCGTACAGGTAGAGAGGATTGTATGTCCGAGAGGGCCCCTCCGCGACCGCCAGGGCGGCAGCATGAGCGAATTGGTTGCTCGATCCGACGACAAATGTCTCAAAGGTGTACTTTTGGTTCAGTTGAAGCTCAGTCGACTCCTGCTCAGAGTAACGGGAGCGAACAGATGTCGTTTGAGATTTGGTACGCGAGCCTCTCCGCTCGGGCAGATCCGGACGGTTGACGGACTGGTGATGATTGGATTGCGCACTATTGTCAGGGGAGAGAGGTCTGGTGTTGACCTCGAAATGCAGTCTGTATCCACCCAGCCCCGTCTCCTGAAGAGCCTGGTCGATGATCTCACCATAATTGTTCTGGATCCAATCGATAAAGACACGATCCGGTACGCAAATATGGATCGACTTTCCTTCGATCCGCTCCATCTCGATCGGCTTGAACCAGGTGCCAAAGCTTTCGTGATTGACCCGTTTTTCGATGGCCGCAATCAGCTTTCTCCACTGATCTGTCTGGATCGAAAAATCAATCGGGCTGTCTGTTCTCGATTCCATGTCCGTATAACGCCCCTGTCTGCCATAAACCGTTCTCTGCGTCTGCTGTCACGTTCAGCTGCTCTGCCCCCCTCTGCAAAAGACAAAAATAGGCCCACGGCCGCAATTTGTGTCAAGTTGCGGCAGGCATGGACAAGTCAATCCTGCGATTGGATGAGGCAGTCGCTAAATCCTTTAACTGGAACGGTTTATATGTGTGTGTTCCACTCCTGTCAAAGTGTTTGAAGGATAGCACCAAGCCATTTTGAATGCAAGTTGAGGACTCTTTCGAAGCGACAAAATTTCTCTACCAAATCGACAAGGATAACTGCACGAAATCGACGCGCAGAGGAATCGAGAACAACTCTGCGCGTTCTGGTGGAGAGATATTGAGAGTGGATCAGGGTGTTGAGCCAAGGATCACCTCTGTTCCGGTACTGAACATTCCAGCGATACATCCGGTCATAAGTGTGGCGAGAGTCGCAGCCAGAAGAGCTCGCAGGCTGACACTGGCCAGATCGTCACGACGTGAAGGTGCCAGTGCGGCAGTTCCACCAACGAAGATGGCGGCTGATGCAAAGTGGGCAAAACCACACAGCGCATAGCAAAGGATGACGACAGTGCGCGGATCGGTCAGTTCTCCATTGGTCGCCATCTGCGACAATTCCTGGTATGGAATTACCTCGGTGAGGATGACTCTCTCTCCAAGCAGACGCGCCGCTTCCATCAGGTCAGCCGGGACAATGCCGAGCAAGGCCGCAAATGGATAGAAGACCCAGGTCAGCATCCGGGTGATGGAGAGAGGGGTCGCCAGGCCAAACCAGCGGCTCGGCAGGGCGAGAACCTTGTCGAGCAGGGCGACGATGCCCAGACCAGCCACCAGCAGGGCCGATATTCCGGTGACCAGCCTCAGCCCATCCATTGCCCCGGCAATGATGGCACTCATCAGGTTGCCGGATTGGGTCGAATGATCATCCTTTGGCAGGGTCTGAAGAGTCTCCGGTGTTTCAGTCTCCGGGAGCAGGATCTTGGCGATGACCGCCGCCGCCGGAATCGAGATGATCGAGGCAGAGATGAGATGACCGGCAATCTGCGGGAAGCTGCGGCTGAGAAATGCTACATAGATTCCAAGTGTAGTCGATGCTACCGTGGCCATGCCCGAGGTCAGCAGCATCATCAGCTCGGATCTGGTCATACGTGCAAGATATGGCTGGACGACCAGCGCCGATTCGACCCCGACAAAGATATTTGAAGAGCTTGAAAGTGCCTCTGCACCACTGATGCCAAGCGTCTTGTGAAAGAGTCGGGCAAAGAGCCGGATCAATGGCTGCATCAGTCGCAGATGGTAGAGAGCTGCAACAAGCGCCGAAAAGAAGATGGCGATTGGAAGAGCCTGGAAAGCAAGGATGAATCCAATCGATCCTGCCTCCCCGATTCCTGCTGCAAGCGGCCCAAGAAGAAATGATGTTCCAGCCCTTGAGGCATCGAGTACCGCCATCACCAGATCGTTTATCTCTATGAAGATCCGTCGGGAAAATGGCAGTCGAAAGACGATCAGGCCAATCAGCAACTGGAGAAGAAGTCCAACACCGATCGGACGCCAGTTGATGCGCCTTCGTTGGGCGGAGAGGATGTACGCTACTCCAACCAGGGTAAGAAAACCGAAAAACGAGATAACCTGATACTTCATCGATGGCCTTTCCGTATTTAGTCAAATGGAACCGCCTCCCGATTTTGAACGAAGACCATCAAGAGGACAACCATCATGACAGAGTAGTTCCAATGCCTCGCCGGACTTGCACCTGCGGAAAAATGGATATGTCCGTCAGGGTCGGTCGAATCGATTGGTTTTTTAGCCGGTCCGGTAAGATTCTTCAGAAGGATGATAGCGACAAATAGCGTCAGTGCAAGATGATTGCCGTTGCCGTCAGTTCCATCTGCTAAAAAATAGCAATTGGCATCACCCGAGCGCGAAAATGGAGCAGAGTGAGCTGGCAGGGTGATGATGATAAATTGCTTGAATGATCACATTTGGAGAGAATTCCAACTCTTGGCAGGTAATTGGTCGTTCCAGATGGACTTATCGGCTGGTTATCGGATAGATTCTATTCTAAATTGACAAATAGAGTAGCCAAGGTCACCCGGTCAACATTACCGATCACCACTTTGAAATCTTCAAAATCACACACACCCGAGGTCTGGCCCAAGGTCTGATAAGGCAAGTCGAAAAGAGATCTTCGCGGATGGAGGTCTTGTCCGCAATGCCTCAGGCAGATCTGAAATTGGAGGTTGAATTTGTCAGGCTGAAGATACCAGCTTGCGTTGAGGATGGTACTTCTGCTGCCACTTAAAGGATTTTGCCTATGAGTTTTGTTCTGAAAGAGAGATTGATGCTTTTGTCAGTGATAGTTGGTGGATTGCTCCTCCTCCCCGTCGTCAATGTGAACAGATTCGGATACGAGGCAGAAGCACGCTCTCAGAGCACGAATGTCAAGGGAGAAGACGATTTACAGCAGAGGACAGAGTCACTCGATGACTGGTTCGATGAGCGCGGTCACCTCAAGCCCGGACGTGCAGAGCAGGTCAAACAGGCAGGTTTTCGAAGATCATTCATTCCGGGACACCTGCCCAGGATGGCGCAATCCTCCACTTGTCTTGGTTGGGATACGCAGTTTGGCCTTGTTGGTGGACCGAACAGCGAAGTCTTTGCCATGACGGTGATTGGAAGGTCACTCTACGTCGGGGGAAGTTTTATTGCGATTGGTGGAGTCTCCGCAAATCGCATTGCCCGGTACGACCTCGACACCGGCGCCTGGAGCACCCTTGGAACGGTCGGAGGTAATGGTGTTAACGAAAATGTGACTTCACTCGCCGTGGTTGGAAGAACACTCTATGTCGGTGGATTTTTTACTGAGGCCAATATTGGTGGACCGGCAGTTCGCGCAAACCGGATTGCCCGTTATGACACGGTGAGTGGAACCTGGAGCGGGATTGGGATTGCTGGTGGTAATGGGGTCAACAATCTGGTCTTCGACATGGTGGCGATCGGTGAAGATCTCTATGTTGGCGGAAACTTCACTGTTGCCAATGAGGGTGGCGTCACTGTTGCAGTGAACAGCCTCGCCCGACTTCAGACCTCGACCAATTCATGGAGCAAGGTCGGGTTTGCAAACGGAAATGGGATCGATGGAACCGTTCTGGCTCTTGCGGTGATGGGAACCGATCTCTACATAGGTGGACGGTTTCTCACTGCCAATCTCGGAGGACCGATAGTCTTTGCCAGTAACGTGGTCATGTTCAGAACAACGACCTCTAGCTGGTTTCCGCTGGGATCCTCGAGTGGTAACGGGGTCGATAACGAGGTGAAGGCCTTCGCCGTCAGCAATGGTCGACTCTATGTCGGTGGAAGTTTCAAGATGACGGGTAATGGCTCATCCGTAGTTGTCGCCAACCATATCGCGATGTACAACCCCATCAGCAACACCTGGTCAGGGCTGGGGATCAACAACGGGAATGGTGTCAATGCCGATGTCTACTCATTGACCATGCTTGGCAACGATCTCATTGCCAGCGGTGATTTTACTCAGTCAAATATTGGTGGTTCCACCGTCCTTACCAGCCAGATTGCCCGGTTCAATCCATCGACCTCGACCTGGAGCAGCATTGGTGGCGGTGCAGGTGGAAAGAGGCTCGCCGGTCCGGTCTATCGCGTCTTCGTCGCCGATGGTGAGCTGATCATTGGTGGAAACTTTGCGGTGATCGATGGGAACGGTACGACTATCTTTGCCAACAATCTGGTCAAATTCAGTCCGGGGAGTGGAAACTGGGGTCGAATAGTCAACAGCAGCGGTAATGGTGCGAACAGTGAAATCTATTCAATGATCAGGGTAGGAAACACGGTCTATTTTGGTGGGCGATTTACATCGATTGGTGGGATCTCCGCCAACTATATTGCGGGGTATGATCTGCAGACCGGCAATTGGACACCGCTCGGTTCGGGTGGAGGAAATGGAGTCAACGAAGTCGTCCTCGATTTAGCCGCCGTCGGAACGGATCTCTATGTTGTTGGTGCATTTACCGAGGTCAATTCGGGCGGTTCATCGGTCGCCGCCGGTTATGTGGCAAAGTACGATACATTGACCGGGATCTGGTCATCACTGGGTGGGCTTGCGGCGAGCCGGTTCAACGACTCGGTCTATACCGTCACGGCGATCGGCACAGCCGTCTACTTTGGTGGAGGTTTCTCGACGATCAGTACGGGCAACTCTACGCTGGCCGTCAACCGCCTTGCCCGGTATGAGACAACGACGAGAACCTGGAGCAGAGTCGGTTCTGGCACCGGTAACGGAACAAATGAGTTTGTCTTTACTCTCGCCTCGATCGGAAAAGAACTCTATCTCGGTGGAATCTTTACGGCAGTCAATGAGGGTGGGACGGCTCTCATTGCCAATGGAATTGCGAGGTTCAATACCACCAGTGAAACTTGGAGTGTCCTTGGAACTGGTGGTGGCAATGGGGTTGACGAGGTCGTCAGCCACATCGAGGTTCTGGGGACGGATCTATACGTTGGAGGGATCTTTTCTACTGTCAATACTGGTGGTGCGCAGATAGCGGCGCGAAATATTGCAAGGTTCGACACACTTACCTCGACCTGGAGCCGTCTTGGATCGGGAGGAGGTGATGGTGTCGACGATACCGGAGTCAGCACAATGGCCGTCCTCGGTTCAGATCTATATGTTGGCGGTTACTTCACCGCGGTCAATATCGGCGGGCAGCCGGTACCGGCCAACCGCGTTGCCAGATACAGCCCGACCACGGCAATCTGGACGCCGCTGGTCGATCTTGATGGGGGGAATGGCGTCGATTACAACGTCTATTCGATGATTGGAGTCGATGGCCGACTCTTTGTCGGAGGGGGATTCAGCACAGTCGGAGATGGTAAGATCTCTTCAAACATAGCCCGCTATTGTCCAGGATCGCCACCGGTGCTGACGATTCCTCGTCTGAACATCAGACAGGGGAGCCCGGCGGCGGTATTGCCAATCGCGACCATCTCCGACCCTGATCAGTCGACAGGAACCCTGAGCGTCGAAGTAAGAGCACAGTCGGGCGCGGGTGTCCAGTTGAGCGGTATTGCCGTCGACACAAGTGGTCGGGTGCAGGCCAACGTGCAGGTAGATTGTGCTGCGACTACCTCGACCTTCAACATCAGGGTCACCGATAACTTCAATCTGGTCACAACGGGAGAACTCACCGTCGCTGTTGATCCCAACAGCCCGCCGACCATTGCCTACGGCACACCTTCACCAGTCCTCTCTGGTGGTGGAGCGACGATCATTCCTCTGGGAACGCCTTCCGACAATGGTTCGATAAGATCAGTTGCCATTTACAACAAAGGTACCTTCACTGGCAACGTGACGATAAATGAAACGGGCATGCTGACCATTGCGAATGCCGGACCAGTTGGCAGTCATAACATAACTGTCAGGGCGGTCGATAATTGTGGACTCAATACAGACGTGACAATTCGCTTGACCGTCTCACCACTGACGATCAGCATCAGTTCCATCACTCCGGAAAGGGTAATTGCCGGAACCGCTTCGTTCGATCTGACGGTGAATGGTTCCGGCTTCCTGCCGGGAATGGTCATACGTGTCAACGGTGAGAGCAGACCGACAGTGATCAATGGTCCAACGGCTCTGGTCACGACAATTGGTGCGACGGATATTGCCAAAGCCGGTCTATTGAACCTGTCGGTTGGTGATGCAAATGGAAACAGCTCAAATGTCAGAACGCTGACGATCCTCGATCGGGTGTCGGTGACCACAGCGACCAGTTATACCGTCGGCGAGATTGCACCCGATTCGATCGCGGTTGCGTTTGCCCCCAGACTTGCCAGCGGGGTGAGTGTGGCCGCGACGATTCCATTACCGAACAGTCTGCTCGGAACAAAGGTCTCGGTTCGTGACAGCAAAGGTGCAGTCCGTGACCAGTCACTCTTCTTTGTTGCTCCATCGCAGGTCAACTTTCTTCTCCACCCGGAGACTGCTCTTGGAATGGCAACGGTGACGACCTATTTAAATGAAGAGATTGTCTCTCTTGGAGATATCAAGGTAGTCAATGTTTCACCCGGCCTCTTCACGCAAAATTCAACGGGTGATGGAGTGCCCGCCGCATATGGACTGCGTGTAGCAGGTGGGAAGGTGACCCCTCTGGCCGTGGCTGTCTACAATCAGGCGCAGACAACCTGGCTGCCGGTCCCGATCGATCTTGGTCCTGATGGTGATGAGATATATCTTGTCATCTATGGTTCTGGTCTGCGTGGAGTGAGCAAGATCTCCGGAATAGTCGCATTGTTGGATGACAAGTCGATACCAGTCCTCTACGTTGGCGGTGACAGCAATTACTTCGGCCTGGATCAGATCAACCTTGGTCCTGTTCCACGTTCGCTGATCGGGTCGGGTCTGGTCAATCTGAAACTGACGATCGATGGTCAGGTGGTCAATCCTGGCAAGAACATCCGGATTCATATCAAATAGTTGAGTACTTTTTCAGATCGAGTGTGGACGGGTGAAGGCGCACCGATGGATATCCATCCCGGTCGAGACGGTCTGCAGTTGGTGAGATCTCGATGTAGACATCAGAGGACATTGATCAGTCGAGTTGTCAACGGTAATTGTCAGCAGGGCTTTGCTGGTGAGAGGACAAGAAGAATCACTGGTACGCAAGTGTTGAAAGCAAGCAGGTTATAGATTGTTTGGGTTTTTGGTCAAGGATTGGCACGGTCGTTGCAATAGTCTATGAAGTCGATTGAGACGACCGACAGGCGCCCGAATAGAGTTCCTGTCGATTCTTTGAGCCAGCTACTTCAAGCCGCGCAATTCACGCGGATGAGGTACTGCCTGAAGAACGATCGTCAGAGCCAAGGTAGAACATGGACTACTCCACGAAGTTCATGTCTCCCGCGCCGCGCACTGAATATCCCAAACGCTGACCAGTGGGTCAACACCACTGATAACCCTACCTGACGCGTCCCGCCAGACTCCTCCAAAAAATTCAAACCTCCATCAGTGCGCGGCCCGGGCTCTTCCGTAATCCCCATATTCAACTTGCAATCTGTCTTGTCTTTCATAATTACCTGTTGTCAAACAGATCTGATGACCTGCAACAAGAGATCTGAATTGAGAGACGACCATTTTCTATTCATAAATATCCAGGTCACAAAGAGCCTGATGGCCGACGTCAGTTCGGAACTGTTCGATCAGATCCAGGAGGGTTCCAGCGATCTCCCTCCAGGATTGGTTCGTGGGATCGATCAGTTGATGCTCAGCATCGACCTCAAGATAACTGGAGACGACTCCAATTCTCTTCACCAGGCGGCGAGTGGTATGCGGTGGGACAATCGGATCACGACTTCCCTGAACGATTGTGATCGGAACGGAGAGGCGGGGAGCGATCTTCCAGGCCTCGCGACCAAGTGAACGCAGCTGATCGATCACCCCGACGGGGATTGCGAGTCGGCGGATGGCCTCCCTGGTCTCCGAGTCGTTCAGATCTGCATCTGGCATCGAACGGCGCAGATCTTTCTGGACCTGTGGATCGTCAAGATTGGCACGGGCAAAGGGTTTAAACTCAGGCATCAATAATCTGACGAGAGGCCAGAGCGGCTGATGCCAGCGTTCTCCAAGTTGCCAGAAGGGGGCAAGGAGCAGCAGGTGGTCAGGGGGAGAATCACCAGCGGCGGCATGAATCGCGAGGGCTCCACCCATCGAAAAGCCGGTGAGGATGACCCGACGATGGGTCAAGCGTAGTCTGGAAAGTGATTCCTCAACCGTTTTGATCCATTCATGACGGGTTCTATTGGCAATGGTCGATATCTGATGGCCAAAGCCGGGTAGCAGCGGGGCCTCGATCGTTATGCCGGAATGTCGAACCAACTCGCGGATTGGACGCATCTCAGCCGGTGTTCCAGGGAACCCGTGGATCAGCAGTAAGGCCAGTGAACCATCACCATCGATGCGAAAAGGGAGATGTTCATCTCCAGCGAACGCTTTCAGCTCCATAGGGTACTCTAAATTTCTTCAGCTCTTCTCAATTATCGGCACACGACGTTACAATGAGCCCGCGTAACCGGGATAAACAAATCAATCTGACCACAGACCGGAGAAATATTTTATCCGGAACGAATATTCAACGGGGGAACAGGATACCGTGGAGTTTAAGATTTTTGCTGACAAAAACCAATTGGGAGCCGCCGCGGCAAGGCAGGCCGCTGCCGCAATCACCGAAGCGATCAGGTTGCGAGGCCAGGCACGGATAATCGCCGCCACCGGAGCCTCGCAGTTCGAATTTCTGCAGGCCCTGACAGGCCATGCGGAGATCGATTGGTCGAAGGTTGAGATGTTCCATCTTGATGAGTATATCGGACTTCCGGTGACCCATCCGGCCAGTTTCCGGAAGTATCTGCTCGAGAGATTCATCGGACCGGCAGGACTCACCAACTACCATCTCATCGATGGGCAGGAAGATCCCGCGGCAGTCTGCCAAAGGCTTGGTGGTGAGATCGCGGCTGCACCGATCGATGTGGCCTTTGTGGGCATCGGAGAGAATGGCCACCTTGCCTTCAACGATCCTCCTGCCGATTTTGAAACCGAAGAGCCCTATATCGTCGTCAATCTTGATGAGGCATGTCGACGACAGCAGCTCGGTGAGGGGTGGTTTCCAACCTTCGATGATGTTCCGAAGCAGGCCATCTCGATGTCGGTCAGACAGATAATGAAGGCGAAGGAGATTGTCTGTGTCGTTCCCGATGCACGCAAGGCCCAGGCAGTTAAAGACTGCCTTGAAGGTGAGATTGCACCTGTCAATCCGGCATCGATTCTTCGTCAACACGATCATGCAGTGATCTATCTCGATTCAGCCTCGGCTGGATTGCTGAAAAAATAGCCTCTACATTTGCTGGCCATTACGGAGAAAACGAATGAGAAAAGTTCTGTTGGTACTTATGTTGATCGCGCTGGCCAAGGCCGGCGTGCAGGCGCAGTCGGAGCCAATCCGTGTCGGCATCATCGGTCTTGATACTTCGCACGTCACGGCATTCACGGCCCTGCTCAATGATCCCTCCAATCCGAATCACGTCCCCGGTGCGCGGGTCGTAGCCGCTTACAAGGGTGGCAGTCCGGATGTCGAATCGAGTGCGACCCGCATCGATCGCTTCACGGCCGAGTTGCAGACGAAGTGGAAGGTCGAGCTGGTTGGATCGATCGAAGAGCTCTGTCAAAAAGTCGACGCTGTCCTGCTCGAGAGTGTCGATGGACGGCCGCATCTCGCCCAGATTCGTCCGGTTCTCGCGGCCCGCAAAAGAGTCTTCATCGACAAGCCATTTGCCGGCAACTACCGTGATGCCCGGGAGATCGTCCGGCTGGCCAAAGAATCGGGGACTCCCTTCTTCAGTACTTCGAGCCTCCGTTTCGTGACTGAACTGCAGGAGATGAAGAAGAGTGAGAAGCTGGGATCGATGCTTGGTGCCTTCACCTTCAGTCCATCCCCGACCGAGCCGCACCATCCGGATCTCTTCTGGTATGGTATTCACGGCGTCGAGATGCTCTTCACGTTGATGGGAGAGGGTTGCGAGAGTGTGACGCGCGTATATACGCCAGGCGCCGATGTGGTTGTCGGGCGCTGGAAGGATGGTCGAACAGGGACCTTCCGCGGCATTCGTGATGGCAAGACAGACTATGGAGCAATCGCCTTCGGGAGCAAGTCGGTCATCCCAAGCAATGTGCCGATGAAGGTCGACTACCGGGGACTGGTTGTCGAGATCGTCAGGTTCTTCCAGACGGGAATTGCACCGGTCTCCCCTGAAGAGACGCTGGAGATCATGGCATTTATGGAAGCGGCGGACCTGAGCAAGGCGCGATCTGGCCAGCCCGTCAAGTTGAGTGAATTGAACAAGTAAGCACAGGAAACAATTCAATGAATATTTACAGGTCAACCCTGGCTCTGCTGCTGATCATGGGAATCGGGCTCAGCGCCTGCTCCTCGAATGGAAACAAGATGGATGTCAGTCAACCAAAAGCCGACAACTCAGAAATACGATTGATGACCCTCGATCCAGGCCATTTCCACGCCGGACTGGTACAGAAGTCGATGTATCCAGGAGTATCGCCGGTCGTCAATGTCTATGCCCCGCTTGGATTCGATCTGCGTGAGCATCTGAAGCGGATCGAAGGTTTCAACCGACGGGCAG
>CAIOZW010000034.1 GCA_903862855.1 uncultured Acidobacteriota bacterium | reverse complement strand
TAACATCAAACTAATATTCCGGTTGAGATTGAAATGTCTTGAATTCTTGATGAATTATTATGATCATCGCTCCAGTTTTCAGCCATCATTAATGTTGCGTCGCCAATCATTCGGCAGCACAATGAATAAATGCAGCAAAATGGATGAAAATCCCCGTCGGATGCTCTGCCTCGTTCGATCAAGGCCGGGCGAGTCTTAAAAACTTTATGGGAGGACCAACAATGGTGAGGCGTCTCCTGCTCACTCTCTTGACACTAATCTTGCTGGACGGTCTGGTTCCTGGAGGGACAATGGTCGATGAGCCGCAGACAGATCTGAACAAAGTTGGATTCCGTTACCTGACAACCAACGGGATCAGAATGCACATTGCCGAGCAGGGGAGCGGTCCGCTGATCATTCTCTGTCATGGTTTTCCAGAGTCGTGGTATTCCTGGCGTCACCAGATTCCGGTGCTGGCGGAGGCCGGGTATCACGTTGTCGCGCCGGATATGCGTGGTTATGGAAAGACCGATCGGCCTGAAGCGATCGATGAATACGGGATGCTCAAACTGGTGGGAGATGTAGTTGGTCTGGTTCGGGCGCTTGGGGAGGAGAAGGCGATCATCGTTGGGCACGACTGGGGGGCGGCAGTGGCAGCACAGGCGGCGGTGATGAGACCCGATCTCTTCACTTCGGCGATACTGTTGAGTGTCCCCTACGGTTCGCGTCGTAATGGCGGTTCGCCCCCGATGGAGTCGGCGGCGAAGATGCCGGGACCAAAGGTCTTCTACCAGGTCTATTTTCAGAAACCAGGGGTTGCCGAGGCGGAGATGGAGAAGGACGTCCGGCGTTCGGTGCTGGCGATGCTCTACTATGCCTCTGGCGACGCACCGGCCGCGACCCGTTTCACCGGCTTCTTCGAGCCGCAGGCGGGAATCCTCGGTTCACTACCAATGCCCGAGAAGATGCCCGTCTGGCTGACCGACAGTGATCTCGATTTCTACGCTGGCCAGTTTCGCGAATCGGGATTTCGTGGACCACTCAACTGGTATCGGAACATCGATCAGAATTGGAGAATGGGCGGGTTTCTGCTCGACGCAAAACTGCGGCAGCGGTCGCTCTTTATTGCGGGGGAGAAAGATCTTGTGATTACCGGATTCGGGCGGGGAGGCTTCGACAGGTTGGAGGAGAGTCTCCCCAACCTGTCGAAGAAGGTACTGATTTCCGGACGCGGCCACTGGATCCAGCAGGAGGCCCCGGTTGAGGTCAATCGGCTCTTGCTCGACTTCCTGGCTGGTAAGTGAGAGTCTGGTTATTGACCAGCGCTGCCTGCGCCGCCGGCGCTGGCGATGATCCGTTTCGGTGTCTGCCAGTTGAACTTGGACATTGCCCGCAATTCGCGGACAAAGAGCTCATTGCCAACGACTGCCAGGTGGGCCCAGGTCTCCTCTTCACTTACCTGACGCTGGTCAAGCAACTGGAACTCCTTGGGATTGGCCTTGATCATGAGCAGTATTCCGCGCTCATCGAGGCCAAGTATCCGGTCACCCTGAGCGACAAGACTCACATATTTGCCGAAGGGCGTCGAGGTCCAGGTGCGCTCGCCGGTCTTCAGGTCGATGCAGGTGAAACGCTGGTTTCCGAGGTGCAGATAGGCGTAACCATCGATGATCACTGGTGTTGACATATACCCTGAGGCATTATTGCTCCAGGTCTCAGCGACCTGATAGCCATTTGCCGCGCGGGTGACGTCATAACGCCAGCTCTTGTTCTGATAGCTGCTGGTAAAGATGGCATCACCAAACACAACAGGAGTCAGAATGTTCATCCCCCGGAAGGAGGCGACCGGAGTTGACCAGAGCTGGGAGCCGTTGTCGAGGTCGAGTCCGGCAAGCACTTCGCGCGACTGCACTACAAGCTGGCGGCGACCCTGAATTGTCGCGATGACCGGAGAAGAGAATGCTCCTTCCGACATTACACCGTAGCGTCCCTCGAAGGCCCGCCAGAGGATCTCGCCGGTCGCCTTGCGGATCTTGATTGTTGAGTTCGAGGCTTGAATGTAGATGAACTCTCCGTCGATCAGGGGAGAGCAGATAAGTCCAAAATCAGGGACATTGGTCGAGAACTTGCTGGTAAAGTCGATGCGCCAGCGCTCCTTGCCGGTTTTGGCCTCGATGGCGACGAGGATATCGCGCATGCCGGCGACATAGAGGTATTTACCATCATAAGCAGGGGTGGATCGAATCCAGTCACCGCGAGATTTGGCATAGAATGGAACGCTGATCGCCCCTGGCCAGGAGTGTGTCCAGACTTCACGACCCGTACGGCGGTCGAGGGCGCGGACGATCTCAGTCGACTTGTCCTTGGTCTCGGTGATGAAGACAAGGCTCTCCGAGACGATCGGCCCCGAGTAGCTTGGCCCGACCGGGACACGCCAGCTTGCCGTCAGACTCTGCTCGTTGAGGCTGGTCGGCCAGGTGGGGCCTGCGACT
>CAIOZW010000033.1 GCA_903862855.1 uncultured Acidobacteriota bacterium | reverse complement strand
GGCTAAGTTCGATTGCGACCATCCATCTGTGGTGACCAGGATGATAAGAATGACGAAGAGCAGACCGATTTTGGTGAAGGATCGATAGTTCATTTTCTGCTTACCGGAACGGCGCACCTCTCAGTTCCATCGCTCGAGCTGTTCAAGGATCAGATCTGCATAGTGGCGCGGATTGTTGACGTTGTTCAGGATCAATTTGGAATCCATCGCCGGGGTATCGACGATGATATCTCCGATTCCCATCATTCGCTCCTTGAAGTTTTCTCTCACGGCCACATCCTGAACGTGGCGGAGAGGAATGTTCCGGGTCGATTTTGAGAAGAGTCCCTCGGAGATCTCCAGTTTGATGCTGGTCAGGGTGAAGATGGTGTGGATATGTCGGATATGCTTGATGAAGCTCGGGACAAAGGCGATCGATGCAATTGCCATTGCAAGAAAGAAACCACCATTGAAGAAGGAGATGATCATCGCCAGAAGCAGTGCGGAGAAGATTGAGAGCACATAGGATGACGTGACTGGATAGAAGGCCGGATTTATGCTGAAGATCACTCTTTCCCGCGGTCCACGGTAGGAGTGCCGAGGTGAATCGAATTCCTCCTCCTCGTCTTCAATCTCCGGGTCAAACTCTTCCCAATCCTCAGCGACGTTAGTCTCTTCGTGATCATACACAAGCTCGTCATCTTCATGTCGACGACGTGATGGCTGACGAACTTCAACCCGCCGCGAAGACCGGTAATCAGAGTCCGGCTCCTCATCAGAATGGAAAGGGGTCGAGCTGCGCATGCGTTCGGTGGTCGATTGCAGTCGAATTCCGCACCGGTTACAGAAGACGCTCTCCTCCGGAAGTCTGTTTCCACAACGATAGCAGAACATAACTTTCGCCTCTTTCAGAAATTTCCGATCGGTCAGGCCAGAAAATGGCCCAGAGCCTGGTTGAACCTGTCGCTCTGCTCAAGGTTTGGAAGATGCCCGGCTTCATCGATGATGACGAATCTTGAACCGCTGATGGCCTCGGACATCAGCCTCATTTCGGATGGCGGTGTAAGCTTATCTTCATTTCCGACGATGATCAATGTCCTCACCATTTGCATCCCGATCAGTGGTAGAAGATCTGAACTGTCGGGACGTTCCGCAAGTGCTCGCAGGGCCCGGATGATTCCCTCCACGCCGTTCTGGCGGATCATCTTCTCGACGCACTCCAGAAGCGGTCTTGCTTGTGAAAGGGTCGTGTCCCCCAGCAGTCGCGGAATCATGCTCCTGACCAGCCCGTCCAGACCCGCCCGATCTTTGTGAGAGAGCCGCTCGATGATCTCGTAACGCCCCTGGCGAGCCTCGATACTGTCGGCCGTAGCCCGGGTGTCACAGAGTATCAGTGAAGCTGTCCGCTCTGGATAGAGGCGGTAGAAGGAGAGCGCCGCATATCCGCCCATCGAGAGCCCGCAGATACTGGCGCGTTCGATCTGCAGATGGTCAAGCAGCCGGAGTAGACTTTGAGCATAAGGAGCAAGACCAATACCATCCGCCCCAAGTTCCTCGAGACTGCTCTCTCCGAAGCCGGGCCAGTCGAAGGTGATCACTCGCCTTGAACCCGCGAAGTGTTTGAACTGCGGATCCCACATCGACTGGTTGAGTGGAAAGGCATGCAGAAAGACCAGCGGATCGTTCTTATCTCCACCACCTGAATCTCTCCACCCCAGTTTCATCGCCCCCCCATAAGGCATTCCTTCATCTCCCTGACGGCTCTTTCCAGCCCGACCAGCGAGGCTCTGGCAATGATGTTATGGCCGATATTGAACTCTTCGATCGCTTTGATACCCGCGACCGGCCCGGCATTCCGATAGGTCAATCCATGCCCAACTGCAACCTTGAGGTTGAGACTTGTTGCCAGATTTGCCGCACTGCGAATTCTCTCCAGTTCCTGACCGATCTCTTCTGTACGACGAACGGTCAGGTCCCCTGGCTGCTCGTTCAGCTTTGCATAGTTGGCGCTGCAGATCTCGATCTGAAATGGCTCTAACGCGGCCGAGGCCTCGATCTGGCGGTGATCCGGATCGATGAAGAGGCTGACAAAAATTCCTGCCTCACGGAGCTTCCTGATTGACTCCCGGATCTCTCCTCGTCGCCCGATGACATCCAGACCGCCCTCGGTAGTGATCTCCTGCGGACTTTCCGGGACGAGTGTCACAACATCGGGTTTGAGACGACAGGCAATCTCGACCATCTCAGGTGTCGCAGCCATTTCGACATTGAGGTGGGTGACGATCACCTGTTTGAGAGCAATCAGATCGTAATCCTGAATATGGCGGCGGTCACTTCGAAGATGGGTGGTTATTCCATCAGCTCCTGCCAGTTCACAGATTACCGCCGCCGCCGCCGGATTCGGCTCATTTGTTCTTCGAGCCTGGCGAATGGTTGCAATATGATCGATGTTGACATTCAGCCTGATCATCTCGATTCCTCATACCTCCCTCTGATCGAATTGAGCCTGATAGTGATCACCTCGAGCAGTGCCTTGAGCGGTGTGCCGATGACGTGAACCTTCGATCCTTCGACGTGGTTCCAGCGGACAGCAACCTCCAGCACCCGCCATTTCTGCCGACTGGCAATGAAGAGAATCTCCGGATCGAATCCGAACCCTTCGATCTGCTGCAGCGGGAATATTCGCTCTGCCGCCTCCCGCCGGAAGGCCTTGAATCCACATTGAGTGTCCCTGAATCTGAGTCCGGTGAAGATGTACTGAACCAGATTGCCGATTCGTCCGATCAGTTCACGCAGGTTCGACTGGTGAGTTCCGATCAGAGATCGGTCCAACGCCCGCGAGCCGATGACAACATCATAGCGATCCTCGCTGATCGGTTTGAGTACCTTCTCCACCTCGCTGAGTGGCGTCGAAAGATCGGCGTCATAAAAGAGCAGGATCTCACCCCGACCGTCGAGCATTCCTGAGCGGACGGAATAACCTTTCCCCCGATTTCCCGGATTGTCGAGCAGTCTGAGCTGCGAACGGCCTGTTTGATCACCGCTGACAAGGCGACTGCTCAGGTATCCGTTGACCACCTCTCTCGTCCGATCGCGCGAACCGTCGTTGACGACGATCACCTCACTATCAAATGGCTGGCCATCCAGAAAGCGAAAGGTCTCATCGAGAGTCTTGCCGATCCGGTACTCTTCGTTGTACGCCGGTATGATTATTGACAGATGAATCATCTTTCCGGTTATCCATTTCTTTCTAAAAAAACAAATATAACATGATCCACGTTCCAGATCGTAATACTGATCAGGCTCTGGAACCGATGGACCTGCCGGAATGGCGTTTTATGGACAACCGGATCATCCGGTGCTAAGATCGCCATCTGCTTTTCGATGGTCCCATTATACCAACAGGCCGACTGGCTAATATGGAAGATACATCTTCGCAAAATCTCGATACACTCTTTTCCGGGCCGCGTCCGATGACGGTCACCGAGCTGAACGGTCGAATAAAGCAGTATCTCGAGAGAGAGTTCAATACCCTGCTCGTGCAGGCGGAGGTCTTTGAATTCAAGATTCACGCTTCTGGTCACTGGTACATTACGCTCAAGGATGATCAGTCGCAGATCAGTGCCGTCTTCTTTCGCAACCAGAACAGGTATCAGCGCTTCAAGCCGAGAAATGGTCTTCAGGTGATCGTTCGCGCAAAGATCAATGTCTACGCGGTAAGGGGACAGTACCAGCTACAGATCGATTCGATCGAGCCCGTTGGAGTGGGAGCACTCCAGCTGGCATTCGAGGAGCAGTATCGAAGGCTCCAGGAGGAGGGCCTCTTCAAGGCAGAGCGGAAGCGTAGATTACCGATCTACCCGCGGCGTGTCGGTATCGTCACCTCTCCAACAGGTGCGGTGATTCAGGACATTCTTCGTGTTCTCGAACGTCGCAATCCCGGACTCGATATTGTTATTGCCCCTGCCCGGGTGCAGGGTGATGGGGCGGCAGCTGAGATCGCCAATGGAATCAGAAGGCTCAACCAGCTCAACGAGAGCGGTCAGCGTCCGATCGATGTCCTGATAGTTGGTCGAGGTGGTGGAGCAGCTGAAGATCTGTGGGCCTTCAATGAAGAGGAGGTCGCGCGGGCTATCTATCAGTCCGCCATTCCGGTCGTCTCGGCCGTGGGTCACGAGACGGATACGACAATCGCCGATCTTGTCGCCGATCTTCGTGCCGCGACTCCCTCGGCGGCGGCGGAACTTGTCTCAACCGGTACGGCAGAGCTGATGATCCGGGTCGATGAACTCCAGAGCAGCCTGCAAGCTGCGGTAAGATACCTGATTCTCAAGCGACAGTCACAATTGCACCGCCTGATCAATAGTCACGGATTCAACTCGACGGCCAATATTGCCCGCAATAATCTTCAGCGCCTCGAAAGACTCATGCAGAACGCGGCCCAATCTCTCACTTCCCGTCTCCAGCGCGTCCGTTTCACTATTCACAATTCGCAGCTCGCGCTGGCCAGGCTCGATCTGCGACGTCCTCTGGTCGAGTATTCCAAACGTATTGCTGCGCTTGATCTTCTTGCCCAGCAGTCTATCAAGACCCGTCTCAATCACCACCAGATGAGTTTTGCCACGATTGGTGGAAAGCTGCACGCCCTTTCTCCGCTGGCAGTTCTCGCTCGTGGCTATACAATGACGACTGATACCGCATCGAACATCGTGACCAGGGCGAGGGATGTCCAACCCGGACAGAATCTGGTCGTCCACTATGCTGATGGTCTGATCGATTGCGATGTTGTCAGTATCAAGTTGAAAGAGGATTGATCCATTTATGGCTGCCACCGAAGAGAACCGAATGTCTTTCGAGGAGTCGATCTCCCGGCTCGAGAAGATCGTTGCCCAGTTACAGACTGGTGAACTTCCACTCGATCGATCGCTCCAGCTTTTTGAAGAGGGGGTTGCCCTCTCCCGCCATTGCCAAACGCAACTGGAGGCCGTGGAGAGGCGCGTCGAGATTCTCCTTCAGGAGAAGGGGTCGCTTGAACTCGCACCTTTCGGGAAGACAACCAACTCAAGTCAACCAGCCGAGGAGTCCGATGACGACGATCGGCCCTTCTGACCCTCCCTTTTCAAATTCAGGATCAGACAAAGTGAATATTGGTCAATATTTCAACCAAAGTGGAGAGATTGTCGATTGCTGGCTGGATCACCTCATGCCTCCGGTCGATGTGGATCCACCCATCATTCATGAAGCCATGCGCTACAGCCTCTTTGCCGGTGGTAAGAGGCTTCGGCCGATCCTGGCCATGGCTACGGGTGAGCTCTTTGGGGTGAGTGAAGAGGACCTTCTACCGGCCGCCTGTACCCTGGAGATGATCCATACCTACTCGCTTATCCACGACGATCTTCCGGCCATGGATGACGACGATCTGCGGCGGGGAATGCCTACCTGTCACGTCAGGTATGGCGAAGCGATTGCGATCCTCGCCGGTGACGCCCTTCTTACCCAGGCGTTCATTACACTCTCCACCACGCCAATCAAGGATCCGCTGATCCGGATTGCGCTTCTTCGCGAACTCTCGACTGCCTCGGGAACCATCAATGCGCTCATTGGTGGACAGGTTCTTGATTTGACCAGTGAGGGGAAGAGAGTCAGCGGAGCCGAGCTGGAAATGATTCATCGCGCCAAGACCGGTGCGTTGATCCGCTGTGCAGTCCGGATGGGTGCTCTCATCGGAGGAGCCTCCAGCCGTGAGTTGACCGCACTCACCACCTACGGTGAGAAGATCGGACTTGCCTTCCAGATCGCTGACGATCTGCTCGATGAGACAGCGACCACGGCCCAACTGGGAAAGACAGCCGGAAAGGATGCCGCGACAAAAAAGGCAACCTATACCTCCTTGTATGGTCTCGATGGAGCGCAGCAGCTCGCCCGACGGGTCGTCGAGGAGGCCCATGCCTCTTTGCACCAACTCGACCTTGACATCACTCGACTCGAGGCGATAGCCCGCTTTATCATCGACCGTCAATCCTAGAAGCCTGCTCTTCAGAATTATTGACAAGGCAGGAATGAACGGATTCCCTGATCATCCGCGCGGGTTTTACCTGTCATTCCCACCCTCCATCTCCCCGTCAATTTCTGTCAGGCTCCTGTCAGGCTCCTTGACATCAATGGTAACGGTTGTTAGTCTCTGAATTTTCTATTGTTGAAACATATTCAGGAGAGAGCATTATGAAGAGAACATTTCAGCCTAACAATCGTCGACGGGCCAAGACCCACGGTTTTCGTGAACGGATGAGCACCAAGGCCGGTCGCCTGGTTCTGAAGCGTCGCCGTGCCAAGGGCCGCAAGCGCCTCACGCCCAGCCATTACTAGAGGGCATTTGAAGGCTGACCGTCAAACTATCCCCATCTGACGATGGTGATCAGGGTCAAACCTCGCCTGCCACCGGAGAAGATTCACCACCCGGAGACGAGCATGAACCGAAACGGCCTCCCTGAGAGTATCAGAAACAGCCGTGAATTCAGGCTCGTCTATGAGCGTGGGCAACGTTACTCAACTCCGTATTTCAACATCTTCCTTCTCCGCACCGGGTCATCGGAGATACGTCTGGGTCTGACAATCACCAGAAAGACAGGTGTCGCAGTGGTGAGAAACAGATGTAAAAGGAGATTGCGGGAGATCGTTCGCCATTATTTCAACGAACGACGTGCCGATGCGCGAATCGATCCTGGAATGGATCTGGTCATCAATGCCAGAGCACCACTGCCAAATGCTGAGTACCGCCAGGTCGATGAGGCCTTCCGCAAATTGATGGACAAGGTACTGGGAAAGTAGCCGGTGATAGATACGGTGGCACTTTTCCGACCCCTTTCACTGACCCTGGATCTTCAGAGTATCATCGAAGAGTCTCATGAATGCGTCACCACCTGATGATAAATTGCTGGTTTGGCGTTCGCTGACTCAGTTCAGGCATTTCTCATCCAGGTTACTCGTCTGGCTGGCGATACTGGTGATCACTGCTTACCGCTTCACGCTCTCCCCACTGCTGCCGCCTGGGTGTCGCTTCACTCCTTCTTGTTCAGTCTATGCTATTGAGGCGATCCGGTCATTTGGTTTTTGGCGGGGAGGCCTGTTAACTTTGAAGCGGATATCGCGATGTCACCCATTTACGTCAGGTGGCTATGATCCGGTTTCGGGGCAGTCGCTATCGAGCCGTTGGTTCCGCTCCTGATCGTTTTGAGTCTTAACAATGGACGCAAATTGCTGTCTGCTGATCCTAATGGTCGGTGAAGAGATTACCGGCAATCTTGTCAGATAGCCTTTGCCAGCGGCACTGTCATTCTTTCATTCAATGGCGTGAGCTATTTCAAACGCAGGCTCTAGGGCTTGATGTCAAGGTGAACTTGTCAATGGAAAAACGACTGATTCTTTTCCTGGTGCTCTCTTCGGCCATCTTCGTCGGTTGGTCATATATCTTTGGAAAGCTCTACCCAGAGTCGATAAAGCCCGCCAATCAGACCCAGCAGGTTCAGAACACGCAGCCTCAGGTGACGTCCCCCGAGACGACTCCCTCCACACCATCGGGATCAGTCGCCGCAACTCTCGCAGATCCGCAAATAAAGACTGCCACACCACCGACCCAGGTAGAACAGCGCCAGATCGTCGTACAGACAGACCACTGGAGAGCGACCCTTTCCAACCGTGGAGGTGTCATTACGGAATGGGTCATGACCGGATTCACAGATGGTAAGCCGATCGATCCCCCCAATGGCATCGGTCTTATCTCGCCCAAGCTCAACCTGGAGATCGGGGCACCGCTCAGATTCTATATCCCGGCTGATGTGGCTCTGGAACAGATGCTCAACGGGGTCAATTTTCAGATTGGTGATCAGACTGAGAATGAGATCCGTCTTGGACGTGGAGAAAAGAGAGAGATTACTTTCAGTTATGCCGGTGACGGCATCGAGGCAACCAAGACGATCCTCTTCCGGGCGATAGGTACTGATGACGGCTCCGGTTTCGATTTCGACTTCCGCGCCACGGTCAAGCGCAATGGAGCTGATGTTCCGGCATTCATTGTCATTGGGCCAAATTTTGGTGATCAGAATGTTCGCGACATCAGCTCCTATAAACATGCGCCACAATTGACCTATGCAATGGGCAATGACGTTGAGCGCGAGAATGCTGACGCGCTCAAAGATACGCCCGTAGCTCCAGCAGATTTTCCCGTCAATTGGGCAGCCGTCGATGATAACTACTTTGCGATGGCCGCCATCCCACCGGTCTCCGTCCCGGCAGTTCGACTTCTCAATAACCAGAACTACGTCTCGATCGCCCTTTCTCTTCAACACGGGCAGAACTATCATATCTACGCGGGACCGAAGGATCTCGAGACGCTCAGTGCGGTCAGTGATCACCTCAAACTCAAAGAACGTGGAAAAGGGCTTGAGGACATCGTGAGCTATGGATGGCTCAACTTCATCTCCTTCCTCATCAAGCCGATCGCCCAGTTTATGCTGCTCTCGATGCGTGAAATTAATAAATTTACGCAGAATTTTGGCTGGTCGATTGTCATCCTGACCATTATCCTGAACATGTTCTTCTTCCCCTTACGG
Organism: uncultured Acidobacteriota bacterium; assembly: GCA_903862855.1. Classification (GTDB taxonomy): domain Bacteria; phylum Acidobacteriota; class Blastocatellia; order RBC074; family RBC074; genus CAIOZW01. Next base: position 3,282 of record CAIOZW010000033.1, on the reverse strand, counting down.
TGGAAGAGCTCGATAAGTATGAAGCGTGCTGCAGCAATGCAGCCGAAGATGAAGGATCTGCAGGAGCGGATGAAGAAGCTTGACAAGAACGATCCGCGGATGCTTGATCTGCAGAAAGAACAGATTGCCCTTATGAAGGAGGGCAATCCACTCATGGGTTGTCTGCCGTTGCTTTTGCAGATGCCTTTCTTCATGGCCGTATTTGCGATTTTGACGGTCTCGATAGAGGTCCGCAATGCACCGTTTTTCGGATGGATTCAAGATTTGTCGACACCTGATCCGTACTGGGTTCTGCCGATAATGATGTGTGTGACCATGATTGCGCAGCAGGCGCTGACTCCAAGTACGGTCGATCCGGTCCAGAAGAAGGTTGGGTACATCATGCCGCTTATCTTCACCTGGTTTCTGAAGAGTGCACCGGCAGGTCTTGTCCTCTACTGGATGGTCAGTAACCTGGTTGGTGTGGTCCAACAGTTTGTCATCAATCGTCTCAACCCGCCTGCACCTGTCCCGGCTCTGGAAACAGGCAAGTCGAAGGCCAAAACAGGAAAAGGTTGAGTTGAAGTTAGCTAACGCCAGAGAGGTTTGATATGTCGGAAGTTGATCTATCAGTGTTGAAACCCAAAGTAGAAACTTTTGTCGCGGACTTGATCGACAAGTCCTCCCTTGATCTCAAGGTTGTCGTCTCTGATGAAGATCCGGAAGCGATTGCCGTCACCTTTCAGGGGCTCGATCTGCCGCTGTTGCTTGGCCATAATGCGGAGTTGCTGGATGCTCTTCAGTATGTGACACGCCGGGCCTTTGCCACCGAAGTTGCGGTTGGCCTTCAGATCGATTTCGATGCGGGCGGATATCGTGACTCCCGTCGGCAGGAGCTCGAGTTGATGGCCCAAAAGGCGGCCGAGAGAGTTCGACAGACGAAAGTTCCTTTTGTCTTCGATCCAATGAATGCACAGGATCGTCGCATCATCCATACAATTCTCGTTGATGTCGATGGAATTCGAACCGAGAGTGAAGGTGATGGACAGCTTCGCCGAGTCAAGGTCCTGCCGGGTTACTGAGTCTCCAGCTCCGGCAAGTCCCGATTCCGACGACTTCATCATCTGTCGACAACCATATGCCTGGAGAGATAAGGCAATCGACAATTGCGGCGATATCGACACCACCCGGTCATGGTGCGATTGGCATGGTCAGACTTAGTGGTCCCGCTTCACTCTCAGTCCTCACCAAACTTGTCAGAAATTCATCGAGTGCCCCGCTTGAACTTCAACCAAACCGTGCCTCCGTTCAGATTCTCACCAATCCCGATTCAGGACTGCTGATCGATGAGGCGGTTGTCATCTGGTTCAAGGGGCCGCATTCATTTACTGGTGAAGATGTCGTCGAGATTACCTGCCATGGAAGTCCGGTGGTACTGGCCGACATCCTGCGCCATTCGATCAACCTTGGGGCGGAACTGGCCGAGCCGGGTGAGTTCACCCTTCGCGCCTTCCTCAACAACCGTCTCGATCTGGCCCAGGCTGAAGCGATCAATGATCTGATCCACTCGCAGACAACCTATCAGGCCCGCCTTGCTGCTCGCCAGCTACGTGGAGAACTCTCGCGACAACTCGATCCGCTCAAGCAGGCAATCATCGAGCTGATTGTCCATTTTGAGTCGACAGTAGAATTTGTCGAGGATGATCTTGACCCTCTAGATCTCGTGCAGCATAGCCTCAGACTTGATCAGACAATCGCCGGAATCGACCGGCTGGTGGCCAGTTATCAGCTTGGCCGAACCGTCCGAGCTGGCGTAAAGATGGCACTGGTTGGATTGCCAAATGTCGGTAAGTCATCTGTTTTCAATGCTTTACTGGGTCGAGACCGGGCAATCGTGACCAGTCTTCCCGGAACCACCAGGGACACCCTCGATGATGAGACATCCATTAATGGACTCCCCGTCAACCTGGTCGATACGGCTGGGATTCGCGACACAGTCGATCCAATCGAACAGCTTGGAGTTGAACGATCACGCTCGGCGATGACCGATGCCGATTTTGTGATTGCTGTTACCGAGTCCACGACTGAGCTGAGAGATGAGGAGCGGTCGCTTCTCTCCGACATCCCCTTCACCATACTTGTCATCAACAAATGTGACCTCGGTCCGGTTCAACATCTTGAGAGACTGGCTGCTCTGGCTGCCGGACGACCTGTCATTACCATCTCTGCTCTCACCGGCGAAGGTATCGACCAACTCCGCGAGTCAATCCATCAGGCTGTCATTCATCCTGGAATCAGGTTTGATGAGAGTGCTATCGTCACCAATGAACGCCATTACCAGGCACTCGTCATGGCGATCGACCAGCTCAAGCAGGCAAGAGATGATCTACACTCAGGGTTTACCGAGGAGATCGCCCTCAATAATCTTCACCATGCGCTTCGCAGCCTTGGTGTAGTGACTGGTGAAACCCTGCTTGGCGATATTATCAATCAGATCTTTTCGACTTTCTGTATCGGTAAGTAGATTGTGCAGCGGGCTCTATGTGAATTGATATGAACCACTTTGACGAAAAGTTTGACGTTATCGTGATCGGCGCCGGTCACGCCGGATGCGAAGCCGCTCATGCGGCAGCGCGGATCGGAGTGAAGACAGCGGTCGTCACCTTCAATCTCGATCTGGTCGCACAGATGTCCTGCAATCCAGCCATTGGAGGCATTGCCAAAGGCCATCTCGTCAGGGAGATCGATGCACTTGGTGGGCTGATGGGGCGTACCATAGATGCAACAGGTATTCAGTATCGATTACTCAATCGGAGTCGTGGACCGGCGGTACAGGCACCGCGTGCACAGGCAGATCGTGCACTCTATCGGCGGGAGATGCGCCGGGAGTTGGAGTCGATCCCAAATCTCCATTTGCGACAGGGAGAGGTGGTCCGTATCGTGACGGCAAGTGGGCGGGTCGAGGGGCTTGAGTTGATGGATGGACGTCTTCTCGGGGCTGGTGCCATAGTTGTGACGACCGGGACATTCCTGAATGGACTGATTCATATTGGTGAGCGACGGTATTCGGCAGGCCGATCGGGTGAGTTGCCATCGATTCGGCTCGCCGAGAATCTGCGGGAGATTGGTTTTCGGATGGGGAGATTGAAGACCGGCACACCCCCGCGTCTCGATTCAAGATCGATCGATCTCCGAAAATTTGAGGAGCAGCCCGGCGATGATGAACCGGTTCCCTTCTCATTCACGACGACGAGGATCACGCGACCACAGATCTCCTGTTACATCGGATATACGACGGATCGT
>CAIOZW010000032.1 GCA_903862855.1 uncultured Acidobacteriota bacterium | reverse complement strand
GCTCGCCGCGAAGATGACCAGACCCTGCTCGATCGAACAATGGTCCTCTACGGCACCAATCTTGGCGATGCCAACAAGCATGTCACCACCAATCTGCCGACTCTCTTTGCTGGCGGCGGTTTCAAACACGGCCAGCATCTTGCGTTCGACCGTGAACGGAACTATCCATTGCCCAATCTCTACGTCAACATCCTGCAGCGACTTGGTATCGAAGCCGACCGCTTCGCAACCAGTACCGGGACGATGCGCGGGCTGGAGATGGCCTAGGTGATCAGCTGTAGACTAAGTTTTGCCTGGCTCCTGCTGGTCACCTCATTGCCGGTCTTCGGCCAGGTTGGGCGTGACTGGGGAATCGAACGCCGCTCGTACGTCGACCCGACGAGCGGCGTCTCCATTACCGAGATGGCGACGGCCGGGGTCAACGACAACCTCTATTTCCACTTCTCGAACTTTACCGCCGACAATCGGTATCTGATCTTCTCCTCGACCCGGACCGGGACGCCCCAGTTCTTTCGCGCCGAGATTGCGACTGGACGGATCGTCCAGCTGACGGACTCTCCCGGCGGATCGCTCCGTGGGCTCTGCCCCGATCACACGAATGCCGAACGGGTCTACCTGATCCGCAACGCCGAGGTGATCGCGCTCAACATCCATGACTTCAGTGAGCGCCGCATCGCAACCATTCCTCAACCCTTCATCGGTGGCTTCCAGCAGCCAACGCTGAGCGGCGATGGCAAGGCGCTGACGATCACCAAACAGCTCGATGCGGACAACTGGGAGATTGGGCTGGTCGATATCGCCAGCGGTCAATACCGTCCCGTCATTCGCCAGGGTTTCCGCATCGGCCACGTTCAGCACAGTCCGACCGATCCCGTCATCTTCTATGTCTGGGAGACCGGCGGTTACGCTCCCCAGCGAACGTGGCTGGTCAACACCGACGGCAGCGGCAATCGCCCCTTCTACGCGCGGACCGACCAGAAGACCTGGTTCACGCCGCTCAAGGAATGGATCACCCACGAAGCCTGGGTCGAGAAGACCGGCGAGATGACCATGATCAATGACAAACAGGGTGTCATGCTGGTCGACCGGAATGGACAGGCGCGGATGGTCATCGAGGGTGACTACTGGCACGTCGCGGCCCGCCCGGATGGGCAGTTCATGGTGATCGATGACAACAAGGGGCGGCTCTGGCTGCTCGAGACGGCCACCGGTAACAGGCGACTCCTCGCGACGGGGCTGCGCGATACGGTCCGATCGGTCCACGCCCACGCCTCCTTTGATCGGCGAGGAGACTATGTTCAATTCCACACCGGCCGTACCCAGGAGACGATCGCCATCATCGATCTGCGCCAATTGCCGGTGATGAAGTGGAAGTAAGAAATCGATCGACCTCATTTTGGAGATGAGTCGCTTCTCCTCTCAGCTGTCCTTCTGAAATGTCCGACCTAATTTGTACTGTCTCCCTTCTTACCAGATCTGATCTGCCTGACAACCTTCAGAACCAACGTCGACCTTTCAATTACAAAGGGCGGGCAAGAGGGGCAAGAACAAGGGGCAATCAGGAGTGAGAAGGGAGAAGAAGACTCTTCCAATTTTGATCTGTCCATCTGTATAATCCTAGTGCCCTTGAACGACGTCGACCGGCTGGTCTCGTCGGAAGCCCTAACAGCCACCGCCCCGGATTGAGAGGTCCCTTGAAGTTATCCTTTGCGTTAGCCGCTCTCTCCATTTCCCTTCTGTCAATATCAGGATCTGCCAAAGTTACTGCCGGATCGAACCACACGCAGCAGAATCAGATGCAGGTGGTGATCGAGAGTCCCACCAACAATTGGCCGGTAATCAATGAGGTGATGGTCAAGGTTGAGGTGAAGACCATCTTTGAGCTGACCGCCGTGACCGCACGGATGGCAGGAAAGGACTACCCGCTTTCACCCAACCGCTGCATGCTCGCGAGGAACAACCAGTGTGTCCTCGGTTACGAATCGACCATATCGACCGCCAATCTGCTCTACGGAACATATCAGATCCAGATTACCGCGCGGGATGTCTACGGCACGACGGCAAGTGCTCAGGTCTCCATCATCGTCAATCGGCCGCCACGATTGACGATGATCAGCCCAAGGTATAATGAGATTTCACAGTCGGGAAAGATCAGATTAGAGGTTGACTGCGAGGATGACGATCCCGACCCATGTGGAGCTGCCTCGATCGAATTTGAGGCTGATGGAAGCAACAGCATCACCACGATCAGAAGCAATTCGAGCGGGTTTCGGGTACCGGTCAACGCGGAGATACCGATCGACCAATTGAATGGCAAGTCCGGGCTTCTCTGCGTCAAGATCAGTGATGGAAACGGATCGGGCATCGCCTGTACCCGGTTACATATCGAGATGAGCCCGCTCCTCCGCCAGGTCAATTCGTTCATGGGAACGATCATCGATATGAAAGACGATCGGATACTGATCAACGAGAGGCCGGATGGATGGCAATCGAGCACCAGACTGGTCCTGTTCAGACGATCAACCGGGACGAAAGATGTGATCTTCCCCGATGTGAGGGTCTCGGAATCTCGCGTTCCACCCAACGCATCCTGTACCTACCTCACCGACAACGGCGTTGTTTTTCCAACAGATGGAACTTCAAAAGGACTGCTCAGGCTTTGGGAGAACGGAAAGGTGACGACGATCGGGCAGATAGCCGGAGCCTGCTCGGTCAAAGGAAACTATGTCTCATGGTTTGGCACCGATTTGAATGGTACGAGTACTACTCCAAACGGGATGATGCTGCACGATATCACGAGGGGAATAACCACCCGCATCGCCGAAAACACATCTATCTGGCAGTTCAGTACGGGGGCGAACGGCAGTGTCGCCTACTGGTTGAACAAAGAGGTCTACCGCTATGCTGATGGAAAGAGCACCCTGATCAGCAATCCAAACGATGGTGGCGGAACTGAGCCGGTGACCGATGGCACGGGGGTGGTCTTCAAGGGAAATGGGTTGAGACTCTGGACGGCGAAGGGCGAAGGCTCTATCTCCCCGTATGCACCATTCAATCTCAACAGACTCTACATCTACTACATGGTCGAGAATGGTCGAGTGGCCTTTCCGCGAGAGGGAGCATCCGGAGGCTCGCAGGTCTGGATCAGGGAGATGGCGACAGGCGTCGAGAAGCAGCTTCACTATGTGCTGGCCTACAGCTATCCTGACTCGCTGAGCGCAGGCGGTCGTGTATCTTACATCCTGCTTTCAAAGCTTCCATTGATCCCGGAGTCGAAGCGATATGTCTCGGCCGGGGGAGTGCCCGAGGAGGTCGGATCGACCCTTGGAACTCCATTCTGGGTTGATGAACGGCTCTATATTGCAATTGCTGGAACACTCTTTCAGTTCACCGGCGACCTATCAAATGATCTGCCAAGCACGGTCCCGACCATTACCTCGATCTCACCGTCCGGGGTCACCGCCGGAAGTGCCGGTTTGACCATCACCGTGACCGGGACGGGCTTCACACGCGGTGCAGCGGTAAGATGGAATGGTATCAATCGACCGACAACCTTCATCGATTCGACCCGGATCACGGCAGTTGTTCAAAGCGCGGATCTGGCCGTCACGGGACGGGCCGAAGTGACCGTCTTTATCCCGGAGTCGGGTGGGCTTGTCTCAGCCCCCTTCAACTTCACGATTGGGAGCAATCCGCGCCAGGTGAGAGTGGTCTCGGTGGGCGGCAGAGCGGGCGGAACAGTGAGCCTGCCGGTCGAGCTGGTGGCGCAGGGTGACGAGGGGGCGATAGGGTTCAGTCTGAGTTACGATCCGCTGGTGCTGAGCAGTCCGCAGGTAGTGATCGGCGAGGGGGCAAATGGGGCGACGCTGAGTGTCAATACCGGCAGCACGGCGCGCGGTCAGCTCGGGATTCTGGTCGGGCTGCCTGCTGGCCGAAGCCTCACTGCTGGAACAAAGCAGATCGTGGTTGTGACCTTTCAGGTTGCCGGAGGGGTAACCACGACCACGACACGAGTCGACTTCGGCGATCAGCCAGTTGCTCGCGAACTGGTCGACAGCCAGGCGCGGAGGCTGGCCGCGAGCTTTACGGGGAGCGCGATCGGAATTGGACTGGGGATCGAGGGTGATGTCTCGCCTCGTCCATTGGGTGATGGAACACTGACCGCCGCGGACTGGGTTCAGACCTCCCGGTTGATCGCCGGACTCGATCAGTTACCAAACGAGAGTGAGGTGATGCGTGCCGACTGCGCCCCCCGGTCGACACTTGGTGACGGTGTCCTCAGCCTGGCCGACTGGGTTCAATCAGCAAGGTATGTGGCCCAGCTCGATCCGACCACTGCCGCTGGCGGACCGACCGCGATCCGGTACTATAGCGCACCCACACCGGAGGAAACGGCGCTCGCGCTCGAGAACTCGGCCAGCCCGACCCAGATCCGACTCCTCGCGGGTACGGGTGGAGCATGGAATGTCGAGATCGAATCACAGGGTCGTGAGAACGCCATCGCCTTCAGTCTTCGGTACGATCCTCAACGGTGGATAGTCGAGAAGGTCGAGCTGGCCCCTTCTCTCGTTGGAGCTTCGCTCCAGATCAACCAGCTCAACGCCTATCGTGGTTACCTCGGGATTATGCTGGCCATGCCAGCCAGCCGGGTGCTCACCGTCGGCCGGCAGGAGATCGTCCGACTCACTCTCACCGCTCGACTGGCCAATGACACCCCATCTTTGGCCAGGCTCAATTTTGATGACTTTCCGATTCGCCGTGAGCTGGTCGGCGCCCTTGCCGAATCGTTGGCCGTCGATTTCGCGGTGCAGATTGGCGGAGGTTATGCGACTCCGGCAGCAATCGTCTCAGCGGCCAGCTACGGAAAGAACGAGCTGCCGCGCGGTGGCATTGTCAGCATCTTTGGCAGCCGTCTCGCAACCGGAAATAGCGCGGCAGCGACACTTCCACTT
>CAIOZW010000031.1 GCA_903862855.1 uncultured Acidobacteriota bacterium | reverse complement strand
TGGACAATTGACCGACTGTGTCGCCCAGCCGGGGACCAACTCGCGACTCGACTCACAGGGCGACAAGATCATGGCCCGGCTCGTCTACCGGCGGCGCGGACAGACAGAATCCCTGGTCGGCCTCCACGCGGTCAATACGACGAGTGGCACGGGCGGGATCAGGTGGTATGAACTCCGTCTCAATGCGGACCGAAGTCTGCGGCTGCACCAGCAGGGGACATTCTCTCCTGATGGGAACTGGCGCTGGATGGGCAGTCCGGCGATCGATCGTCTGGGCAATATCGGGATCGGCTACTCTTTCGGGGGTCCAGCCGCCTTTCCGGGACAGCGCTTTGCCGGACGAACACCGACCGCCCCACTCGGACAGCTCAATTTACGTGAGACGATCCTCGTTGATGGAGAAGCCTCACAGAGTGGAATGCGCTGGCAGGATTATACCCAGACGGCGATCGATCCGCAGGATGACTGCACGATCTGGTTTGTCGGCGACTATCTGAAACGTGGGGCGACTGCCTATACGACACGCATCGGAGCCTTTCAGCTCCCCGGATGCCTTGAGAGAAGGTGAGATGATCTTCAGAATTGGTGTAGCGGGCAAAAAAAAGGCGGCAACGCCGATATTACAAAGGCTTTGCCGCACGCGAACTCACACATTCTGGAAGCGCCTGCTTCCATCTGTATAGACGTTTCGCTGTGGGCAATTTTGTCGAAGTACCAGTTTTTTCTTCCGGCATCCCGGCTATCCCAATTATTACCATCTGATCTACTGCTATTTGAGAAGATGAATGGCGAGCAGTCGGCGCAGTTCATCCGAACGTGCAGCCATCTCGAGATTGGCAAGCTGTTCACGGTTGAGCGGAAGTCCAGCCAGATACTGCCGGGCAGGCAGAAGTATCTCGTCGATGATGAATGACGAATCGACGCCAAAGAGCTGATGGGCACGGGCAATGAGGGCATTCTCACGGGCATTGATCAGATTGACGTTGACCACTCCGGCAAAGCCGCGACGCAGCTCTATGAGGATCGCCTCGCGGTTCGGGATGTTCCAGGCCCGCAGGACTCTGATCATCATGACCGGATCGACCCGGTAGAGAGGCTGGACCGCATCAAAGATATACTCACGCAGATCCGGGTCACTGTCGACATTGACCAGCAGCATTAAGAGTTCGCGCGCCTCTGACTCCTCGGGTTGCCAATGGATCAGATAGTCTCGAACGATCCCCAGCCACGTCTCATCGCGAAATGGCAGGTTGAGAGAGCCTGATCCGGTATCTTCCTTGAGCCAGGCCCGGATGATCGGCAGTGGATTGTTACAGACAAGTGGACGAAGTATGGTTACTGCCTCCTCACTGAGGAGTGGCAGATGAAACCAACGAAGCAGCCAGGCAGAAGTGTAGGGATCAGCCTCGACCACCTCACGCAGGTGTGAGGTCCAGTCGCCGGGTGACCACCACGAAGCCACGTTTCGGTTATTGAGGGCAATAGCGACCGCCGTAGCCGTACGGAAATCGTTTGGCAACCTGGCAAGCCACCACCAATAGCCATCGGTGTGTTCATAACCCTCGGGCTTGGTGGTGAAGAGGGCCCCCGAGCGATCCCAGACAACGATCTTATGTGAGGAATCGGGTTCGATAAATCTCGCCAACCTTATCCGCATCCATTTTGACTCAAACGCCGAGCCTGAGTGAGTGAGCGATTCGGAATCATTTTCCCAGATGACATCCTCGATATCGTCCTTGAGCCGCAACTGGTCAGACCTGCTACCAAGCCCCCCGGGAAGAAACAACTGGCCGATGCCACCTAAACCACTCTCCGGCTTCCGGCTGGGAATGTTGAGGGCGGGTGCAGGCAGGGCTTCATCTTGTCGAATTGTGGAGCCGTGGGCGGCCCGATTCAATTGTCCAAGCGTGAGTGGGAGTGCCCGGGAGCCAGTTGGTTCGATCTCGGATGCCCCAACCAGCATGTAGCTCTGCTCGCGAATTCGCGTCGACTGGTCATCATAGAAACACTCGAGTCGCCCTCCGCTCAGCACCACAACCCGTTCGACCGTGTACTGATGGTCGTTCTTCAACGCGGTAATGAGCAGCTTTATCTCGATGACATTGTTAGTGACGACGAACTGGGGCCGGATGAGCGTGACGCCATCCTGCTTCCACATCGTCTCGAGAGTTCGTCGATTGCGACGGACGGTCAGGATCTCCAGCTCCGGGGGATGGATGATCTGCAGATGAAAACTGTCCCCCTGCTGAAGTATCTGCTCCCTGGCCATCACCACATCGATCTTTCCAGACCAGGAGGGCACGACACGCTGACATCCTGGATACCAGAAGAGGTTTGAACTGGCATAGACCCGCAGCCCGTTGGGATTGTCGAGCAGACTCTCGGCAGAAATGTATGAGATGCGCGTCGTCCCGGATCGCGAGAGGCGCCAGTCGGCTGGATCGGGTTCGATGCGCAGATCGGTCGAGGTGAGCAACGCATAGTCTCGTTGCAAGTTCAACTCCGCGCAGAAAGGATCGGGTATCTGTCGTCCCGTCGAGAGATCGTAGAGGGCGACTTCGTCATCCGGTGGCCAGAGATTGAGAATCATGGTGCGGACATTCTCACCATACCCGTTGATCAGGTTGGCCCGTACACGTGGCTGATTGAAGGGCAGACGGATCAAACCATGTCGATCCGGGATGTATCGTCCGTCGGGCTGCCGGAGGAGAATCGCCTCGAGCCTTCCACCGATGCGCAGCTCGAGAGAGTCATCAGTCAGTTCGGGCATCTGGGGGCGGCCATCCCTCTGGACAGCATCGGATGAACCAGGATTGGCATTATTCACCGCGGTCAGCTCACCAATCAGGCGGGTAATGAAATGAGGCTTTCCTCCTCGATGCCAGACGATGTAGGGAGTAGAGAGAAACTCCCCGGGGGCCTGAACTCGTTCATCGACTGGCAGGGGATCTCCAATTGCCGTCGCGAGCGGAAGGATCTCGTCGACCCAGCCAGGAAGCACCCAGGGAGTATCATTGAGTCTCTCGCGGAGCTGCTCCCTGGGAAGCCGACCTTGACGATAATCGATCAGCGCCTGCCAGATCTCGGCAAAACTTTCGCTGCGCTGCTCACCGTGGAGCAGTTCGCGAATCACTCGCGTCGTTGCCCGACTGCTCAGCCAGTCGGGAAGCTGGCGGTCAAGACCCTCACGGGTGAATCCAAATTGAAGTCGAACCGTCTGTTCAAGACTGTCGAACCAGTCGACACCAGAAAGGTTGCGAAGCTGAAAATGGCTTGCCGCGGCACGAAGGGCCAGACGAACAGAGCTGGTGGGATGAATCTCGTCCAATTCCTGGAAGACAATCGGTTCAGACTGACCATTCTCCTCACGGCATCCTTTGAGCTCTTGGTTGAGGGAGTTCCAGAGAGTGAACTCCCCAGCCAGCCTCCGGCCAGTCTCTGACATCCAGAGAAGCAGAAGCAGCCCGAATCCGGCGGCGCAAGGCCCTGGACCACCAACAATCTCCACCACCTCTCGTGAGGTCAGACACTTGTCGAGCGTCCGCGCTTCAACTTTTGTAATCCAGTCGGTCAGCCAGCGATAGTCGGCCTCCGGGTCGATTTGCAGTTCCGCCAGTGACCACGGACGACCAACCAGACCCATTTCGATCGCACGATGGTTGATTGCCTGCACGGCCTCCATGGCCGATGCCCAGCCTCCATCTGCGTCGAGCCTGGCGAAGAGGCCCCGTGCCTCAGTCATCAGATCCTCATCCAGCTCCATCAGCGCGAGGATCTCATCCAGACCTGTGTCATCCTGATACAGTACTGCTGGCAGTGGCGGAAGTTCGAGGAGATCATCGGACTCTGTCTCGCCCGGCTTCGTCAAAAGCCTCAGAATCTGTGGGTGCCATTGGCGAAGAATCCACGGACTGGCCTCGAGCTGTTCGCGCAGCACCTGTGAGTCGACTCTCGACTCGAGGCCGGCCCGGCATGCCTCCCAGATGATTCGGAATGATGGACGGCCATTAATCTCGTCGAGCAGTTGACTCACGGCTTCCGATGGTCTTCCCTTCCCGCTCAACCAGTCTGGCAACTCATGGATCAGATCATTCTCTGCAAATCCATACTGAAGCCTCACGGTTCGCGAGATACTCAACCAGTCGGTCCCGGTGACCCTTTGCAGATCAAGACGGTTCGCCGCATTGAGCAGCGCCAGTCGGTACAGCACGGTCGGTACATCATTCTGAAAGAGATATTCGCGCGAATCGGCACTGAAGAGCTGTGGCGTCGGTACCAGCCAGTTGCAGTCGGTTGGAAGCGAACGTCGGGTATACTCTGATCCAAACAGTAGCAGCAGCGATCCCAGTGCATTCCGGTTGGGCCCGGGATAGAGCCACTGGTGAACCAGCCAGCCATCGAGTGATCGCGCCCAGTCGATCAGCCAGATCAGGTCGTCGTCGTCCGCTCCCAGCTCGGCAAGCGACCACCGGTGACTGACCGGAACGCCATCTCCAGGTAATACGACTCCACCCTGCCGGATCCGCTCGGCCTGCCTGAGCAGCGTCCGATAGCCATCCAGAAGTGTCGTCTCACCATTATTTGGAGATATACCCTCGAAGAGCCTCATTTAAAATTGTCTTTTTCCTGATCGAAGAGCGATTTTAATGAGAAAAGTCTCAGACGCAACCGAAGATTAAAGGGTTGCGCCGCAATCTGAAGATCAGGACTTTGCGGCCATCTTGGGGGGAAGAGGGCACAGATTCCGGCTTAGGGGCGCTTCAAAGAGAACCTGGTGATCATACGCCAGAACTATCGACAAGTGAAAGAACTATTTCTCATCCATCAGCTCGCCGGAGACCAGGTGGATCACCTCGGAGCCGGCTCGTCACCAGTCGAGTCCGTCAGGACCCGCTGGTAACCCTTCAATCATTCCGAGCTGGCCCAACGCAGCAGGCAGGTTATGGAGGAGATCAAAGGCATCCAGTTCGATGACCTTCAGACCGTTCCGCGCCCCGAAATCCCTGATCGGCGATGTTATGCGGCGCGGATCGACCAGGGGATGGTGAACATCGACCAGGACAGACCGGGACCTGCCATTCAGCCCTCCAAGCTGCCCGTTCAACCCATTCTCCCGTGGAGGTGAGATGATCAGCGGTATCTCTGGTTCACCGTGGCCACCCGGAGAGGATGGCGAGATGGACTCGACCCCGAAGAGATCGAGATAGCTTGTCAATCGACGGAGGGCCGCCTGCTTGTTGGCCGGATCGACGACGGGAACCTCTCCCCGCCGCAGATGGCGGAGAAGGTCGAGGGCGAGTCGACGATCGAGCCCTCCGTGTATCTCATTATTGCTGTAATGTCGAATACATTTGTAGCAGGACTGACCGCAGTCACAATCGCGCAGCAACTTTTCGGTCGTCTCAAGAACATTCGCCAGGACCGACTGGACGGTGCGTGAATAACCGGCGCCGCCGGTGAGTTGATCGTAAAGGTAGATCTGGGCCTCATTGACCGGAGCCCCCTTGATCGGTGTCCACCATCCAGCAAGTTCAGTGTTATCGATCTGCAGTTCGCGGGCCGCGGCAAGAGAGATCGCCTCGATCAGTGAAGTGAGGGCGATGCGCGAGGCCGGGCTGTGCAGCCGTGGATTGCCGGCCATCCCCAATCGCAATGGCTGATCGACGCGCAGGCGCATCAAAAGGACATCGGTCGGAAACTGGAACCCGAGATGAAATGGGCCGACAGCCACTCCGGCACAGACGACTCCCATCTCGAGGGGATGCTTGTGATTGATCGGCAGACCGTTTTTGGTCAAATTGGGGATCCGGCCGATCCTCCCGCCCTTTGGTTCAGAGCGCCCGCAACGAGGACAGACCAGGAATCCTTTGCCATACCCCTTGTTGACTACGGCGAGGCGGGTCGGCCCGGCCCAGGTTGCAATTCGTGGTGTCGAGCCCTCGAGCTGCCAAGGCTCAGGTGGATCCTGCATCTCAAGCCGCGCCCGTTCTACCTGCCCGGCATACTTGATCGTCTGCCCACGATCGATCTCTGGCTTCTCGTTAATGTCGGTGGCAAACCCAGAGGGGCGGATGAAACTCTCCTGATCAATATTGTCACTGCCACAGCAGGGACAGCTCTCCAGCTCCACCTCTGTCTCGTCGAGACTGACATATGAACAGTCACGACAGGAATGGTAGGACCTGCGCTGATCGATTGCAGTGGTTGGCGTCGTCTCGGAGGGTGAAAAGATTGCCGCCGACTCGAACCTGAATCCATCGATGGTCAGGGTCCGGGTCGGGGCGTATTCGGAGAGGGCGATCACCAGATCCCGCTGGGGCTGATACTTGAAACTGCGCTTCTGTCCATTCGTGCTCCGCTGGTCGATCACCCAGAGATTGACCGTATCGGTTGGAAAGGCATATCGCGGCAGAATCGCCTTTTCGACCAGCGATTCCAGCAGCCGCTCACCAAGTCGCACCTCGAGCATCTCGCGCTCGAGATCATTCAAGCTACTCTGCTCCTGATTTTGATGGATCGGGAGCACCTCATCCAGACGATTCTTCAACTTGGCAATGGCCCGATCGATCGTTACGGCCGTTTCGTGGATCCTTCGATCAAAGGCGTAACAGTAGGATGGAGTCCAGAGACGCAGCTCAGTCCGCAAGGCTCTCTCGTTCCGGTCGACCCATTTCTGAAATTCCAACAGAGAGCAGCCATTCTCCTTTTTCAGAAAGTCTCCTACCGTTCCCAACGACTCGAAGAGCTGGTAGGAGTTGGTGCTCGTATCCTCTGGCACCACATCGTGGAAGAAACGCTGAATCAGATAGGCAGCAATGTGCCGCTCGAGTATCTGCTGGTTCTCGATATAGACGATCGGCGCCCGGACCGTTCCACTGATGATCGACGATGGATCGGCAAAGAAATGGGCATCGTGCGATGTCCCGTGAGCGTAGGTAACGACCGAGGCCACTGATCGGCCACGGCGTCCGGCCCGCCCGGCCCGCTGCTGATAGTTTGAGGCATGCGGTGGGACATTGCGTAGGGCGACTCCCGACAGGGTTCCTATATCGATTCCCACCTCCATCGTCGTCGTGCAGCTCAGGATGTCGATCGGTGAATTGATGGAGGAAGATAAGCCACCCGGATCGATATCCTGGAAACGGAGCTCATACTGCTCAAGGCGGTTGTAGGCAGAGTCCTCCGGACTTCCATTGAGCTGCGCCGAATGCTCGGCGGCCGTCAGGCCGAATGGCTCGAGGCTGACACTGTCGCACGCCCGATCAATCTGGTCCCGGTAATGGCCGGTTCGCGCCCGCAGATAGTCCCTTTCCGCCTCAACCAACTTACCCTCGCAGCCAGGACAGATCCCGCCAACCGCCTCGGGAAGTATTCGCGCACAGCTCAGACACCGTAACCATTGCCGATTGCTGTCGATTTTGAGCGTCAGGTGGCGCGGTGCCAGATAGTAAAGGTCATTAATCGACATGAGCAGCCCGCTGTGGCGGACAACATAACGGAACCAGTCCACAACCTGCGCGAGACGCGACTGATCTCCAACAAGGAGACTCGCGAGATATTTATCCATACTACCTGGAAGGAGTTGCCTCTCTTTGCCAGGATCAAGCCCTTCGGGCCTCTCCCATTCACCTCCGAGCTTGCGCAAATCGACTCCAACGCTGCAGAAACGACGATTTTCGAGCTGCAGCCGCTGCCAGGAATTGAAGATGATCCGCTGCGCATCGCTCGACAGACCAACCTCGGGAAATGATCCAAAGATGAACGAGAAGGCCGGTGTCAGCTCAACCGTGCCGATCGCCAGGGCGGGAATCGAATAGTATCGATCGGTCAGCTCATCGTAGAGTGCCCGCCCGAAGTCGCTTGTCGGCTGGATCACTCCATCATTGGCAAACTGGAGCAACTCGTCGAGCGATCGCCCTTTTGCCAGAGAGAGATCATTTGCAAAACGGCTCTCCTCCGCCGATGGAAAGAGATTATAACCACGACTGGCACAGAGCCAGACAATCGCCGGATAGAGCAGGTGCAGCCCGTGCCGGTCGATCCGGTTCAGTTCCGACAAGGCGATCGCCATGACCTGACGAAAGAGGGCGCGGGCATGGTTGTTCTGGATCGCCGGGGCAAGCCGGGCGGCCCGCTGCCGGCCGTCACTGAAGACAAGCACCTTCCGGCCGCGATTGGGCAGTGCCGGATCCTGCTTCTGTGGCGGCTGCTCGGCAAACTGCGTCTCGATGAGGGTCGTGAATAGTCCCTCACCGCGCGACCGCAGATCGGAGATCCTCGCTTGTGAGTTTGATTGAGGCTGGCAGATGGCACAGCGCTTGAAAAGTGGCTGGCGCAGCGATTTATCGTCACACCACAGGTAGAGGTCTCGGACCTGACTCTGATCGACCTGCTGCCCGGTGAGGACGAGCCCCGTCTGAAGGTGGATACGAATTCTCTCGACCCGCTCGTGGTAACGTGGAGTCACCGGCAGGAGCTGAATCATCTCCAGATCACCCTCCGTCTCCCCCCAGAGAAAGGCGAGGTTGGAGAGTGCCCCTGGCTGCGCGTAGGCCTGCAGATATGGTGTCCCACACTTCCTGCACGAGGCAAGCTCAAAGACTCGTGCCCCGCATGCATCGCAACTGATCTGGGAGGTCGTGAAGAGCTTGCCCAGTGCCGCCTGCTCACCCGCCCCGGCCTGACGTCCCTTGCAGCACGGATTGAGACAAGCGTAGAGCCCTTGCAACCCGCGAAAGATGGCGTGGATCCGACTCGGGATCAGCCCCGGCTCACCCGACTTCGATCTGGCCAGGGTGCCGATGGTCAGCAGCGCTGCCAGGGCTCCGATGGCCTCAGGTGAGTTTCCAAAGACACTCTCTGCCAGCGCTGGCATCGATTGCGCCCGTCCCGAGGCCTTGCCGATCAACTGATTGATGAGCGGCAGATCCTTCAACAGATCATAGAGCCGCGCCAGCAACTGATCCTCACTCCCCTGTGGCAGCGAAACACCATAGTGGCCAAAGACCGGGGAGAGGGCCGCCCGCAGCGATTCAACCCCGACCGCCTCATTGATCGCCCGCAGGTCCAGCCCAGCCAGCATTCGACACTCCTCGGGCGTTCCCATGGCCGCTGGCTCTGGTATGACGCGCCGCCCGGTGATCGTCTCGAAATTTAGCGGTGACTTGCCGGTCAGATCGGCAACAAAATTGAGAATCTGCTGCGTGTCTCTTTGACTTGTCCCAAGGGAGGCGCTTGTCGCGATGATCTGCAGCTTCTCCGGTTTATCAAGAATTCCCAATCGCGCCTGGAGCCGCCGGATCAGAAAAGCCACCTCAGCACCGGCCGCCCCACGGTACATGTGCGCCTCATCGATGACCAGCGTCAAACGACTTCCCTCAAGTGCCAGCCAGTTGCGCGTCTCCGCGAAGATTGGCCTCTCAAACGGACGCATCAGCATGTATTCGAGCATCGAATAGTTGGTGACGAGGATCTCTGGAGATTGGCCCGGCAGTGATCCCGTCCCATGAACCATCTCGTGGCGCGTCAGCAGCTCGCAGTCGTCAGGTGAGGTATGCAACCGCTGGTCCCAGTTATGGCTCCAGTAGGCCGACCCGGCCTTTGCTCCCGACTTGTAGATCTTCTGCTCGACGACACTATCATTATTGAATGCCACCAGATCCTTGGCCGGATAACGTCCAAGCTGGCGTAATCTCTCCCGGACATCCGGTTTGAGGCCAAGATAGTACTTGAGCAGCGGGGCGACACGATCACCATCCTTTCCCGCTCCGCGCGGCCCAGGGTAGGGTGTCCGACCGGTATAGACCCCAAAGCGCGGGAATCGTCCCGTCCCGATCTTCTTGAACTCGGCCGTCACCTGCGGATCGCCAAAGAGAAGGCGCAACCGTGCCAGTTGATCATTGACCAGCGCATTCATCGGATAGATGATCAGCGCTCTCACCCCAGGCTTCTGAAATGATACCGGCCGCTCGCCGGCTTCACGATAGAGCGAAGCCAGGATCGGCAGCAGGAAACATTCCGTCTTTCCAGATCCTGTTCCAGTCGCGACGACGATATCCCGCCCTACATTGATCGCCTGCCGATAGGCCTCTGCCTGGTGAAGGTAGATCGATGGAAAGATGATCGGCCGCTCCTCTCCGGGCCGACTCACGGAGCTGGTCTGTCGCGAGAGACGACTGAAGAGCGCACCAACCGACGCCGGCAGGCCGAGCTTCTCGTAGCCCAGCTCCGATACCTCATATCGTGGCGTGGTCTCGATGTAGGGCTCCCGACTCAGCAGATGTCCGTTCTCCCCCTCCTCGAGGAGCCGCCGCCGTGCACTTACCAGCAGCGGGTCACTGAGTGGCGTCGAACTCTCGATGTAACTGCGCAGAGTGGTCGACATCCGCCGGATCAGCCTCTCTGGAGTGTAGTACTCGGCAACCTCTTTTGGTTGCTCGACATTGGCAGGTACGCCGGTCGGCTTGACGGTAATGACAGGGGCTTGGACGGTTGCCTTCACTTTCCCACGCCAGTTGCAGACGAGTGCTTCGATCACTGGAGAGTCAGTCGTAAAATGTCCTTGGTAGCTCTCCGGCGTCACATTTGCCAACAGCAGCTTCAGATAGCTCGGTGCAATATCGACCAGTCCGCTCAGGTCTATATCTGTCTCTTCACCTACTCTTCTCGCGAGAAACTCGGCATCGATCGGATCGACCAGACGTCCGTCATCGGTCGCGTAATTGCGCATTTTCAGCAATTTTACAAACATCCAATTACTCCAGTCTGACTCTCAACAATCGACTCTGACAGCTTGCCAGCCACCAATTGATCAATCTCCAAAGGGCAATCCAGTCTGACCAATTACCTGCGGTGGCCAGGATGGAAATTTGACACCAAGCCGTTTCTCGAGTATTTCGACCACCGGAATAGCTCGAGCTCTGTTCAGCCACCAGCGGACACCGTGAGGTCCGGAATGGCGTGAGTTGGCCAACGCAGTCAGGTATCGATATTCGGCATAGGGCAGAACCGGGGGCAAGGTCAGGACTACCGTGTCATGATTACTACCAGCTCCCCCCAACTCGAGCCTGACCGGAACAGGGATCGCCCTCGATCGCGCCAGGGCAAAGATGGCCCGGTAGGCGTCATTCCGTGCCAGCTTCAACCACTCCATCTCGATCGGTGAGCCGGAGCGGGTCAGAGCATAGACCCAGTAACCACGCAGGTTGATCCCTCGCCAGAGGCGGGCACTCTGTGGCGCCGGTGCTTTCTCCCATCTCAGTGATGTCTCTCCATACTTCAACCATTGCCAGGTCATCCGGTGATCGAAGACCTCCGACTCCGGTGAAAAGGCATCGGTCAGCATCCTCGACTCAACCCCTGCCAGCCAGTCCTCGTCGGCCTGCGGTTCGTAATCAAGCCCAGCCCAGCCCTCTGGTGTCAACAGAGCACCGTTACGCTCTCTCAGCATCATCTCGATCCGCGATGAATCGGCCGGCTGACAGCTCCGCGTCGACTCCTGACACGACCAGCTACCCGGAAAGAGATCTGCCAGCCGCTTCGTAGGCAGACTGCTCATAAACCGCAGACTCTGCCCATCAAGCCGGATCGCGCGAATCGGCGTAGCGTGGATCGCGCCTCCGTTGACGACCAGATCACCATCGGCCTCCAGCGCTTCGATGACAAGACGGATCTCCTCGGAGTCGATCTCACGGACCGGCTTGATCAACCTTGTCACCTCCCCGAGCAGGCTCTGGTATCGCCACGGCGAATGGCTCGAGACGAGATGACGAACCAGCTCGGCAACGGCACTGGAGCGGGTGGGGTCGGCCCCGGTCAGTTCATACAGCAGCATGTAACCATCCTGCGGCGTAATACTCTCGATGCTCGTCATATCCCCTCTCCCATCTCGCGCAGAAGATCGAGAAATCCATCCGGCTCTTCAATTGTCGATTCGAGATCACGTACCCTCACCGGCAGGGTCGATCGACATCTTCTTGACGCCCATCGCATCCCGTCACTCAACAGTGAGTCACGCAGATGCTCAGCTGACAGAATCTGATCCATCTCTCTCCGCAACTGTGGATCGATCTCCGCCGAGAGCTCTCTGACAAGAAAGAGCAGCCTCGTCACCTGTCTCACATATCCACCCGGCGTCGACTCCTCATGGATCAATC
The DNA here is from genome assembly GCA_903862855.1 of uncultured Acidobacteriota bacterium. GTDB lineage: Bacteria > Acidobacteriota > Blastocatellia > RBC074 > RBC074 > CAIOZW01. Next base: position 12,906 of record CAIOZW010000031.1, on the reverse strand, counting down.
GCAGTACCCTGAAACCGGCGACATGATCTGCCTGTGGCCCATCGGCGATCGTGTAGCCCAGCAGCTTCAGAATCGGTTCGAACCAGAGCGGGATCAGCGTCAAGTACTCTCCCTGACCCCTCTGGACGGTGGTCGCATGGACGTGCACCAGCTGTTTCAGTTCTTCCTGAATTGCACTCAGATCCAGCTGGCAACGGTGTGGAATAATAAGCCGGCCCAGCTCTCGCAAATCAAAGATCAGATCACCCGGGATCTGCTGATTTCGACGATGACGCGTCGCCTCCAGAAGTGCCGCCATATCAAATCCACCCTGCTCATCGGCATTGCTGCGGTATAGCGTCTCGAGTTTGGTCGATCTCCAGTAGACAGTCAGGGGCCATCCTGATGGAGCCTCGATCTGCACCGTGGGGCTCATCCACGACTCGCCGGTGGATGCTGACCGATCGAGCACTCGCAAGTCGGCCGGCGCCGCTATCCTCACCTCTCCCGCCTTGAACTCGTACCACTCTTCGCCGATCGCCATCCGGCAGCCGGCTTTGGGATAGCCTGGCGGTTGTTCGACGACCTCGAAGAAGAGGCGCATCGCCCCTCTCGTCTCACCGCGATCATATATTTCGACTCCATAACAACCCGGCTTCAAGTCCTGCAGTCGCAGCAGCTGTGTACCATCTGCCGGTAAGGGCTGCATCTGATATCCCTGATCCGAGACCAGCAGCAGTACCCACTCTTCTTCGCCACCTGCCATTCCCATCAGACTGAGGACCAGTCCGGTCGTCGTCAGGTAACGTGGAATCGGATTATCCTCGCCCATTCGACACCATTCGACCGGTGGAATAAGCACAAAACCAAGCTGCATCTCCTCCTCGCGCAGCTCGACGCCCAGCTCGATCAGCCTCTCTACCAGCTCTTTCCGGTCATATGCCGCAATCTCTCCCAGCTCCCAGATGCTCCAACCGGCCTCGATCTTTGTCACCGGCAGTGGTCCGGAAAGATCGCTCAGCAAATCCGGGGAGATCAGCAGTCGATAGCTCTCCGACTGTCTCAATCGTGGATCCCTCACCAGAAGCCCCTTCTCCTCAAGATCCAGCTTGAAGACCGTTGCTCGATCCTTCACTAAGGCTTCGACTTCCAGCTTCGACAGATCGATCAGTTCGTCATCCTCAAAGCCCACCGCCTGCCAGCTCAAACGCCTTGTCCAGGGTGGAACCACGACGCGGACGGTCCGATGGCGGATTGCCTCAACGTCACAATCACGCACCCAGCCATCTCCAGTGATCCGCAGCTGACGAATGAACTTCGGAAATTTTGGAAGTGGACCGATCTCGATCTGGAGGCATCCCACCGCGGGCTTGAGACAGACCGCCCGTGCCCTCATCTCTTCGCCTGATTCCACCGTCGGTACTCCCCCGCCATCGAAGAAGTGAGCAACCTTCACCGCCATTTGCGATACTCTCTGGCGCTTCGCCCGGCAATCATCGATCAGGGCGGAACCCTTCGGGGCGCGGACATAGCTTGATCTATTCAGTACCTCCGTCAACTCGGCGACGATCTCCAGATAATCTCCATCCATCTCATTCAGAACCAGCAGCGGATAGAGTCTCCGATCCGGGTTGCGCGGCTCAAGATGGATCAAACCTCCATCGCGCCGGATCTGGCGCAGGCAGTGAAAACCCTCCCCGGTCTGGCCATTAATTCCCCTCACCAGGACGGGCTCCCCAGTCTCACTCTCTCGTGTCTGGTAGGTAAACAGCGCGTAGTCGCATGAGCCAACTCCATCCGACTCACCAAGCATCGAGTCATCCTCGATCCGGGCGATGAACATCCTCTCGTTGAGTGGTCTGTTGAGATGGACGCGTATCCAGCCCGACACCTGCTCGTTCAGATGCTCAGTCGAATAACCAGCTAGAACATCCTCTATCTCAAGAACATCGTCACCTTCATCAACCGGGGTCTTCCATCCCGCCACGTCTTCCAACCTCAGCAAAGGCAGATGGGTTACATACTGCCAATCTACTTCAAGTGTCGGCTCGATATGCGGCTCATCCGAGAGCTCGTGGGCAGCCAATCGCAAATATCTGCCAGTCAAGACAAAGCGTGGATCGGCCGGGCAGAAGACCGTATGGACGCCAATCCGCTCCTCAATCTCCTCTAGTCTCTCAATAATGTCTGGTACTGATAATGGAGAAGTACTCAACTGGTCGTAGAGAAGGTCGTTGGCCAGGCTGGATGTGGCTGGTATCCATCGACCGTCAGGTGTCCGTCGAAACCGCGGGTCGTCACGCAGACTGACCTCCTCGCTCTGTGCTCCCAGCCCGGCCAGGCTCTCATTCTCATCAATACTCAATCGATGGAGCTTCATACCGTCAATCAATGAGTCCAGGTATAGTGTTATATTTGATGGTAAATTAAGTAAGCCAAATACTGTAAAGATGGTCGACATACAGTCTACTCTTTCATCGATTCCAGACTCTTGCTACATTGACTGACCCGACTTGTCGGCAGAATACTGGTAACGAAAATAGTTCGTATACCTTGTGCCACTTTTGTCGGTTGGTACTATTCTACTGACCAATTCGATTATCTGATCCTGCCGGGTCTGCTCAATAACTCTAAGAGGTTGTTGGGTGTTTCTTCCGTTAAAAGTTCCGGCAATCGATCTGAGTGCTTCAATACATTGACTATTGAATTTACTGTCATTATTTATGTCTTTACCCTGTGACGAGACATAACAGTTCTTCAGCTTCTCCAACGCTAATACTACTGTTACACTGGCAATCCAGTCACTTTCAGACCCTCCATTCACTGAACTGAAACATCCCCGCAAATGCTCTACCCAGCTTAGGTCTATGCCGCGATCGATCAGATCCTGTTTGAGCAGATCACGGTAATGGAGAAGCTGCTCGATGGTTCGATCACCGACAATCGCGTTAATCTCAACCTCCCCGCTGGTATCAAAAAACTGATACTGATCGGATGAGATGATCGATTGGACATCGAACCCCAATACCAGACTGATCAGCACCGATTTGGCCCACAGCCTATTGATCAGTCTTAAACTCTTCTCCAGTTCATCCGGGAGCTGCATGTTGAAAATCTGGGGTGCTTCATCCTGGTGATCATGCCAGTAATAGGCAGGAAGTGGCCGTTGGAGGTCTCGGGCAAGGCTGGCCAGCTCCGGATAGTCGCGGTTATCCTCGATACTCTTGTTCAGACGTCGATCGATCCGCCCGGAGCGCTGCAGCAGCTTGACCGGGTTCCAGTGCATATCAAAATTTATCAGAATCGCTGCATCCTGAAGATTGACTCCCTCGGCCAGAATGTCGTTGGCAAACAGGACATTGACTGGATTGGTTATGGCATCTCGCCATTTATTTTCCCAGATTTCACGAAGGTTTGGATCTGTCAGGATTGGACCAATCCTATAGTAAGGTGCAAAGCAGCTGATTAATCTATCTTGATCCTGCTTGGGTGTATGACCAGTCACATCTTTGGTCGTAGCTATCAGTTCAAGAATCTCATCTCGACTGTACTGATTCATCGAAGGGTCGGCGAGTAACTTATCCCAATCAGCAGGACTGAAGAGGGTTACCGACTTGAGGATGGACTGTATATACTCAATCGTGTCGGGATATTCTGAAAATACAATTGCTTTTTGCAACTTCCGACGCGCATTCAAGAGAAACCTGAAGAGCTCAGCGACCTTCTCGTCTTGCAGGATCTGTCTGCCCCAACGTGGATCCTCTGGCCACTCAGTCTTTTTTTCACCAATCTTTGGCCAAACGGAGAGATCAAGATCTCCCAAAATATTGTCGATCAAAATGGGCATCTTTGCCAGAAGTCGCCTGAAATCAGTCAGTATTGGCTCTTTCAGTTCCGTCCACAAAAGTTCGAATTTAATGGGATCGAGCAGTTCTATATCCTTGTCGTAATGATTGAGAAGGCGCCTGACTTTTGCCTGGTAATCCTGACCCAGGCTTGAAAATGCCTGATCAATCTCACGTGAAAGCTCATCTGCGTGTAGCGAGTAATTGAAGATGATGGCATTGTGTTTGAGACTCTGCAGTTTTATGAGATGTTTGTTTACCTGACGAACATAACTTATCAGTAATGAACCAAGTGAGCTCTCCAGCCTCTTCAGCAGATGTGTTCTTTGAAGACCGTTAGTAACTTTGGCAGCCTTTCCATAAGATATACTCTTCCAGGTATTTACTCTTAAGCTAACCGAGTCCGCGGACGGTTCCGCTGGAAAGAGACAGAGCATGTTATCAAGGATACTGCCATATTTCAGTGAGGATGCCGAATAGGTAATCTTCGACGCTGCTCCTTTTGGTCTTCTGAATTGAAAGTCTGGCTCTTTGCCAAGATTCTTCTCAATCTCTTCGCACATTGATCGCGATCTTTGAACCACAATCTGATCGAGAAGTTGATCGGCTATTCTATTTTTCGTAGTGATAACTTCCAGCAGAGACAACTGACGCAGTTGATTCGAATCTTGGATGGCAAGCTCTATTTCCTCAACAAACTTGCTGACATTATTCATTTCCTGTGTGAGATATTCTTTGAGATTGACAATCCCGATGTCGCCGAAGACTTCACGAAAGTGATTGGGCAGATGATCAAACAGAACCCCATCATTTTCCATGAAATGTACCAGCGCTCCAATCTCTCTGATGGGCGCAAACAGAAGTTTCAGTAATGAATAGAGATCACTCAAGTCATTATTGATTGGCGTTGCAGTCAGAAGAAGTATCTTTCGTGAATCGATGCCTGGCCAGTGAGTACGCAGTATGTTACCAAGAAATCTGCTTCTACTTGTATTTGGGTTACGGAAGGCATGGGCCTCATCGATGATGACCAGATCTGAACGTACAAGATGTTCAAGATCAGACAAACCCAGTGGCGCATCATTCAAAAGCTGCGTTTTTCGTGAAAGAGAATGATGACTGATGACCCTGATCTGAACCTGACGTCCTCCCCAACTGGCAATCGATGCGAGGGCCTCGTTCTGCCAGGTACTGGTAACCTGATGCGGAGCGATGATCGTTATTCTTTTTCCTGAGCCTTTTTCGGCCGAATCGAGCCATGTGTTGATGTAGTGAACCATGACCGTCGTGGCGATGTATGACTTGCCGAGGCCGACCCCATCAGAAAGTATGGCCCCGTGATACCTGTCGAGGATATCGACCAGACGGGTCGCCGCCTGCCGCTGATACGCCGTATTTTGATAGGCCCTGGCCTTCTCGTGCAGTTGTGATCCTCCAAGCCTCTCCTCGAGAATTCTCCACATTCCGAGCTTGACCTTCTGTTCAGGAATGCAATCGTCAAGTGAAGCCGGAGCCCACCAGCCAGGTTTTGCCCAATAATTTACAAGCTGAGCCGCAAGTCGGTCACGGTGACGAGCGGGTTCGGCAATACTCTTCCAAGTGTCGGAGTGACTGAGCTCATCACCTGGTCTGTAGTGGCCAAGCGCGAGATGAGCCATTGCGTGGAGGAGTACTCGGCCCCACTTACTCTCATCAAGTTGTGGATCGATCGCGACTCTGACCCGTTTCTCCTCTGGCTGGATTAGAGCGACGGAGTTGTCACTATCGATATGCCAAGCATGGAGCTCCTCAAGTTCCCAATGATCGCTTGATGGAAGATCGGGAAGCAGACGAGCGACATGGTCTTTTATTGCGTCACGGCTATCGGGCCAGTTCTGGCGGAGGTTGAGCAGGCGCTGCCACCATTCAAGGTCCGTATCAGGAATGTCAATGGAAGTGGAGGGCGTATACCAGAGCGGTGATGCGTGGAGAGATTGATCGACCAGCCAGACCGACTCCTTCAACGAGGTCTGAACGGGCAGAGAGTCTGCCCCGGTTCGGGATCTTGTCCACCAACCGGTAACCTGGCCCTCATCATTCTCACAGCGCGCGCTGACCAGCTGACCAGTATGGGTTGCCAGAACGACCAGCGAATGGAATGTGTCGAGGGTCAACCCCTCACGGTTGACCGGCAGAGCGATCAGCGGAAATCCTTTTGGTGAGGTTGGGCACGACTGTAACCAGAGAAGTTCGTTTGCCTGGCAGTTGGAGAGGAGTCTGGTCTGGATTCGCAGGTGTTGCGAGTCCGGTTTGATGTAGAAGCGATCTTCGCGCTGTTGAAACTTTACCCGGTAATCAATGGCAAAGATCTGATCATTCTCGATGAGCTGCTTCAATGAGCTTCCATTGCCAGTCCGCCCCTGGCGGTCGAGGGTTCGACGACACTCAACCTGCGAGTCGAAAAGCCCGGTCAGGACCAGCAGGTAGTGGCGAAGATTCTGACTGGTGTCAAACTGAAGATCGAGGATGGCAGTTTCGAACGGCATTTCACTCCGCTTCACAAATCACCAGCGCCTGGCAGGCAGACTCTGAAACTGTGAGTCAAGGTTTTCCATCAAGTGTCGGTGATACAGATTATTCGGGAGAATGGTGTTGAGAATCATGGTCAGCGGCGACCGCGGAACAGATGACCGACAACCAGAATCTCAGAGACGGAATATACCCCAATATTAAAATTATTAAAAGGAGGAATCCGGGCTGCTTATTCAAACGCCAGTGGAGCGGCAGTGAGTAATCCTGGTGAGCGCTGGCAATTCTGACCGAGGACTCTGAATCAATTGTCAGAGCAGACCTGCTGGAATTGACCATTAGCCCTGGGGGTGCTAAAAGTCAGTTGTTCAATCCACACAACCGGAGAAAAAAAGAGAATGAAACGCCGTGAGTTTGTCGAGCTGATGGCCGGTGCGGCCATGACAGGTGTCGTTGGTGAAGGTTCTGCCCAGACACCGGGTGAGCGTCCGCAGCAGAGTACCGGGGTGACGGTTATCAATCCGCGGGACAGGGTGCCAGTGGGGATCATCATCGATGATTCGACGACACTGGTCAATCTGAACAAGTTCGCGGTGCCGCAGTTTGCGCAGGTTCTGGGGCCGGACTCGCACCATGCGCATTTGAAGTGGCGTGAGTGGCCGAACGAGATTCCTGACTCATTCGTCCACCGATTTGCGGAGTGGAGTGCGGTCAATGGAGTAAAAGGTAAGTACAGCATCGTCCCCTTCCCGGCCTGTCTGGGGCGGATTGACCGGATGATTCCAGGGTGGACTCAGGCGGAGCTGGCAGCGAGCATCGGGGTGGTACAGCGTGAGATCATGCCCAACTGGGATATTCATCCGGAGATGGTGACGCATACGCGGGTGATCGATCTGAAGACAGGCCATCCCTATCCTGAGTTTACGACGAAATACATGGAGAACTGGGACTGGAGCGTCGATCGGAGTGCGGATGAGTTGACGGCCTATCTGCGTTATGCGCTGGAGATCCTGCGCAATGTCGGGTTGCCGTGTGAAGGGATCACGACGCCGGGCGGTTTTGGAACGAAGGCACGACCGCAGCTCGCACAGGCGACCTTTGAGTCATTGCGTGAAGTCTTCAAAGCCGAGATTCCGCACTATTTCCGCGATCTCTATGCCGATGGAGAGAAGAGTGTCGCCCCGCTGGTACAGAACGTGAGTGGCCTGGGAACAGACGATCCGCGCTGCGTAGTCCATACGATCGGTTGTACCGGTGACTGGACCGGTGGATGGGACAACACGACGCCGGTGGGGACTGATCGGTTCATCTCCGCGGATGGGACAAAGGGACGGATGGTCGACGTGATCACGCGTGGTGAACCGGCGCTGATGGTCTGCCACTGGACAGGTATTCACTGGAATGGTCAGGAGCTTGGTTTCAAGATCTTCCAGGAGGTGGTGAAACGGCTGCATGCACGGTTCGACAATCTGCACTGGATGAAGTTGAGCGAGGTCTCACGTTACTGGGCAGCGAAGGAGCTGACCGGGATCGAGCAGCTGGCGAATGGGCTCAAGTTCCAGGCGCCATTTGCGTGCGACGAGTTCACGGTGAAGTGGAATGGGGTGGTGAAGAAGGCTCCGCAGGTGAAGGCCGGCGGCAAGGTCATCGAGTTGCGTGAGGTGGGCAACCGGCGCCAGCTTGTTCCGGGAACCTGGCATCGGAACGGCGCGGAGCTGGTCGCCTGTTTTGGACTCTCCAAGGGAGTGTCGCGACTGGAAGTCGCCTGAAAGGCCTGAGAGGCCGGGGAGAGAAGAGCCGATGAAGACGGGAAGCGTCAGACTGGTCTCGCTCGATGCGCTGCGGGGAACGATCATGCTCTACATGGCCTCGCACACCTTCGGACTGTCGAAGATGGCGGAGACGGGAGATCCCTTCTGGCTCCGTCTCTCCTGGTGGTTCGATCACGTCGCCTGGGTGGGATGTTCGACCTGGGACCTGATCCAGCCGGCATTTATGTTCATGGTGGGCGTGGCCCTGCCCTACTCCTGGTCACGACGAATTGCGGAGGGTGAGCCAGCGGGGCGAATAGTCAGGCACGGTGTGGTAAGGGCGCTGATCCTGGTCCTGATTGCAGTCTTTCTGGCCTCGGGTTCGGGAGGCTGGACGAGGTGGGAGTTCTTCAATGTGCTGGGGCAGATCGGGTTGGGCTATCCATTTCTTTTTCTGCTTCTCAATCGCGGGCAGAAGATCCAGTTTGGAGCGCTGGCGGTTCTCCTGATCGGTTACTGGCTGCTCTTCGCGCTCTACCCGGTCGCCGCGACGAGTGAAGACTTTGCCCGGCTCGGTATTGGGGCGGAGGGGCTGACCGGTGGAGTGATCCTCGATGGGTTCGCTGCTCATTGGAACAAATATACCAATGTGGCAGCGGTATTTGATGGCTGGTTCCTGAACCTCTTCCCGCGCCAGGTCCGCTTTGACTTCAACAGTGGCGGATATACGACGCTCAATTTTGTACCATCGCTGGGAACGATGTTACTCGGGCTGATGAGCGGGGAGCTGCTGCGGAGCGAGCGGAGTGGACGTGAGAAGCTGCGCTGGCTGCTGGTGGCCGGGGGAGTCCTGACGGTACTGGGCCTGCTGGCTGGGGTGACAATCTGCCCGCTGGTGAAACGGATCTGGACTCCATCCTGGACGCTCTTCAGTGGCGGGCTGGTGATCCTCTTGCTGGCTGGCTACTACTGGCTGATAGATCTGGTCGGGTGGCGACGTTGGACATTTCCGCTGGTCGTGGTCGGGATGAACTCGATTGCCATCTACATGATGAGTCAGCTCATGCGTCCGTGGGTCGGGTGGCGACTGCGAACGCATCTCGGGGTGGGCCTCTTCAGTGGCGCCCACGCACCGATCATCAATGACTGCCTGGTGTTGCTGGTCTTCTGGCTGATCTGCTGGTGGATGTACAGACGAAGGATCTTTCTCCGGATATGAAAAGTCGATCAAGTTTAGCTCTACTGGTGCTGGGTCTGGCTGGTCTGGCCTATTCATCCGCATCTACTCTGCCCGCAGAGAGTCGGACAGCACGGATGGTTGGCGCGACAGGCTCGGCTCTGCCTCGCGAGTTTATTGGTGAGCACTGCGTCGGTTGCCACAATGGATCGACACGCAAAGGCGGTCTCGATCTGACGACTCTCGGGAATGATTACGCCGACCGGGCGACCTTCGCGATGTGGGTGAAGGTTCACGATCGGGTTCGTGACAGAGAGATGCCCCCACAGAACGCACAGCAGCCGCGTGCCGAGGAGCGAGCAGCCTTTCTGCGTGGAGTGGCGGAGCCGCTGATCATTGCCGACCGGCGGGAGGTGCAGCGTGAGGGGCGGGCGGTCTGGCGACGGATGAATCGTGAGGAGTATGAGAACTCCCTGCGCGATCTGCTCGATGCGCCATGGTTGCAGATCAGGGAGATGCTGCCGGAGGATGGAGTCGCCCACCGGTCGAACAAGGTCGGGACGGTTCTCGATGTCTCGCACGTCCAGATCAACCGCTACCTTGGCGCGGCCGAGCATGCACTGCGCGAGGTGATGGCGCGAGGCGTGACGGCTCCGCAGATGAAGACGAAGAGGTTCTATGCCCGCGAGCAGCGCTCATTCACCGGTCACGTCGAGTTCTCGCAGTTCAATCGCTCAACCGAACGGGCAACCTTTCCGCTGATCGGTGTTGAGTCGGATGTCGCGGTACTGCAGCAGAAGGCGCCGATGACCGTTGGCGCGGCTGACCCGGCACGGCGTGAGCTGGAGGGGATGGGAGTTGTCGCCAGTTCATATGAGCCGCTGGAGATCCGCTTCAACCAGTTCAAGGCACCGGTACCGGGTCGTTATCGTTTAAGGCTCTTGGCCCACAGTTTCTGGGCCGGCCCGCAGGAGGGTGACCAGTGGTGGCATCCGAGTCGCGAGGTTGCTTCGGCTGGCCGAACAGTCGAACCGGTCACTCTCTACGCCGAGATTCCCCCGCGCCAGATGCGGCTCCTTGGCACCTTCGATGTGACCCCGGAACCGGCAGTTCGGGAGATGGAGGTCTTTCTGCTGGCGGGCGAGACAATCCGCCCCGATGCCGTGCGTCTCTTCCGCTCGCGTCCGCCCAACTGGCGCAATCCTCTTGCAGAACGTGATGGTCAACCCGGGGTATCCTTTCGCTGGCTGGAGGTCGATGGACCCTTGGCTGGAGAATGGCCAGGTCCTGGCCACCGCCTACTCTTCGGTGATCTGCCACTCCGCTCAAAAGGCTCAAACGGATCGAAAAAGGGAGAGGACCGGATCGAAGTGGTCTCGACCAATCCGCGCACCGATGCCGAGCGGCTGCTGCGCAACTTTATGGCCCGGGCCTATCGTCGCCCGACGGCAATCAATGAAGCCGATCTGGCACGATTCGTCGGACTGGTCGAAGCGACCATGCGCAATGGCGGCAGCTTCACCGATGGGATGATCACTGCCTATGCCGGCATTCTCTGCTCGCCGGCATTTGTGACGATCGAGGAACGTCCGGGACGGCTCGACGATCACGCTCTGGCAACGCGACTCTCACTCTTTCTCTGGAACTCGGGCCCTGACGGTGAACTACGCCGGACGGCCCGCGAGGGGAGACTGCAGACGATCCCGGCGCTGCACAGCCAGGTTGAGCGAATGCTCGACGATCCCCGGAATGAGCGCTTCATCGGGGCATTTCTTGACTACTGGCTCGACCTGCGCAAGGTCAGCCTGACCTCGCCCGATGAGCTGCTCTACTGTGACTACTATCTTGACGACTACCTGGTCGAATCGGCTGCGGCAGAGACCTATGCCTTCTTCGGTGAGCTGGTTCGCAATAATCTTCCAGCGCGCCATCTCGTCTCCTCCGATTTCGTCATGGTCAATGAGCGGCTCGCCACACACTATGGACTGGCGGGAGTGCGCGGATCACAGATCAGGCGGGTCGAGCTGCCATCCGATTCGGTTCGTGGAGGATTACTGACGCAGGCGAGCGTCCTCAAGGTGACGGCGAATGGAACGACGACCTCGCCGGTCGTTCGTGGTGCGTGGGTGATGGAGAGGATTCTTGGCCGGCCGATCCCGCCGCCACCCCCGTCGATACCGGCAGTCGAGCCGGACACACGAGGAGCGACGACGATCAGGCAGCAGCTCGAAAAGCATCGCACCCTGCCCTCCTGCAACTCGTGCCACGCAAAGATCGACCCGGCCGGCTTCGCGCTGGAGAGCTTCGATATCTTTGGGGCATGGCGTGACCGCTATCGCGCCCTGGCGGAGGGTGAGAAGGCGCCGGGAATCGGCAAGAATGGTCAGCGGTTTACATTTCGCTATCTGCAACCGATCGATCCATCCGGAACGCTGCCGGATGGGCGAGGCTTCCGGGACATCCGCGAACTGAAGACTCTTCTCGCCGCTGACGAGAGACAGATTGCCCGCAACCTCGTCGAACGAATGGTCGTCTTCGCAACTGGAGCTCCGGTGCGCTTCAGTGATCGTCCGCGGATCGAGGCCATTCTTGATCGCACGGCGAAAGAAAAGTATGGCGTCAGAGGCCTCATTCGTAATATCATCGCCAGCGATCTCTTCCGCAGTAAATAGTATAATCCGGCCGTAAAACAGGAGGCATTGTTCCAATGGACAGTTCAAACATCTCCCTTGGCAAGGCAATTGGGCGGCGCAGCTTTCTGCGCGGGGCTGGTGTCGCTCTCGGACTGCCGCTTCTCGACGCCATGGTTCCGGCGTTTGCCCGTGCCGCGGCTCCAACTGCCGTGCCGCGTCGACTCTTTGCCATCTGCAACAATCTGGGCGTGCTTCCCTGGAAGTTCTTCCCGGCGGCGGACTCGCAGGGATTCGGTTATCAGCTCTCTCCATATCTCGAAGAGTTGCAGGCGCACCGGAATGACTTGACGGTCTTCAGCGGAGTCTGGCATCCGGATGTTGATGCGGGTCACCCGGCCGACAACTGCTTTCTGACCTGTGCGCCCCATCCGAGCAGCGGCGGGTTCCGCAACACGATCTCCCTCGACCAGTTTGCGGCCGAGCGAATCGGCAACCTGACCCGCTTCCCTTCTCTCTCGATGGGAGTCAACATTCAGCAGGGTCAGCACAGCCTCTCCTGGACCAGCGGTGGGGTGATGATTCCTTCCGAGGACAAGCCCGGGGAGATCTTCAAGCGTCTCTTCGTCACTGGCACACCGGCGGAGATCGAGGCGCAGGTCCGCCGCCTCGCGGTCGGCCAGAGCGTCATGGATGCGGTGGCCGCCCAGACCCGCCGTCTGCAGCGCCAGGTTGGCGCACGTGATCGTGAGCGGCTCGACCAGTACCTGACCGGAGTCCGTGATCTCGAGACCCGCATCGGTCAGGCTTCCCGCTGGGAAGAACGGCCGAAGCCGGTCGTCACCGCCACGGCCCCCTCCGATGATATCGCAACACGCGACTACTTCGAGAAGGTGCGGATCGTTTACGACCTGGCAAGACTCGCCTTCGAGACAGACTCGACCCGGCTTGTCGCCCTCATGCTCGACAGCGTCAACTCCCCGGCGATCCGCATTGGCGATGAGACCATGAGCGAC